>NZ_JBEZCX010000016.1:0-41330 GCF_040647835.1 Micromonospora sp. NPDC049240 | reverse complement strand
CCGCGCCACCGTCGTGCTGACCCGGGGTCGCACCGCCGTCGGCCGGGCCCTCCAGGCCGCTGCCGCCGCTGGTCTGGATGTCGTCGTCGTTCAAAGCCATGGGTGCTCCCTCGGTGTGCCGCCCCGCCTGTTCCCGGGGTCCGTGTGCAGCGGGTGGTACCCCACGTCCGATCGTCTCTAACCCCACCGTAGACGCCCGAACCCGGGCGCACGGACGGTTCGCTGGCGAAGGCGGCCGGCCCGGTCGGCCCGGCGGGCCGGGCTGCCGGTCTCCCGGACGCCGACGGCCCGCCCCGCCGAGGGGGCGGGACGGACCGGGGTGGCGCCGGCTCAGGGAATGAGCTGAGCCAGGTCTCGCGGCATGGCGGACTTCACGTCCTGCCACTCGCCCTGCGTGACGTGCCGGCGCAGCGTGTCCAGCACCACCTGCACCACCCGCTGCGCGCCGCCCGACACGTCGTACGGGAAGCCCTGCCGGACCTCGTAGAGGAAGTCGTCGCGGTTGAGCTTGATCGGCACGTTCTCCGGCTGCCAGCCGTCGAAGTAGATGCCGCGCAGCAGCACCGGCAACTGCTGGGCGAACTCGGCGCTCTCCGGCACCGGCAACCGGTCGCGCAGCAGGTGCAACACGGTGCGCAGGGCCGCGTACGACTGGTTGCGGCGCTCCGGCGGCCAGCCGTACGCCGACTCGATCTCCTTCAGGATCACGTTCGTCTTGTCCAGCGAGGACTCGAACGCGGACATCAACTGCTCAGCCATCCGGCTCACCCCCGGGTGTCGGTCTCCCAGCGTCGGTCGTCGGCGCGTCGCGGTGGGCCGCTGGGCCCCCGCCACAGCCGGGTCGGGCTGAACCGGCCGGGCCGCCCGCGCCGCTCCGGCACGTCGGCGCTGCCGACCACGTGCAGGACGCCGCCGCGGCGTCGATCCGCCACCACCCGTACCGTCATGACCCCACCTCCTCGTCGGGGCGCGCGGGCCGGTGCGTCCGCGCGCACCGTCCATGCTGCGCGGCGGCCGGGTGAGCCGGCCTCACCCGGAGCGGGTGAGTGCGCGGAACCTCAGGCCGCGCGTCGCTCGCGGGTCTGCTTGCAGGCCACGCAGGAGGTGGCCGACGGGAAGATCTCCAGCCGCTCCACCGGGATCGGCGCGGCGCAGCCCTCGCAGAAGCCGTACGTGCCCTCGTCGAGTCGGGTCAACGCGCGCTCGAACTGGGCCCGTCGGTCCAGGATGGTGCGCAGCAGGGACTGGGCGGTGTCCCGCTCGGCGGTCTTGGTGCCGCTGTCGGCCTGGTCGTCGCCGGCGGTGTCGCCGACCTCGACCAGCCGCAGCACCTGACTCTGCATCACGGCCTGGTCGTACTCCGCGGTCAGCTCGTCGTACCGGGACCGCAGGGACTGCCGGATCTGGTCGGCCTCCGCCTGGGAGCGGCCCGTGGCTGTCGTGTCGTGGACGAGCATCGCTGCCTGCCTTTCCTGCGGCTCGACCCGGCCCTGGCGGCGACGCCGACGGCCCGGTCCGAACGGGAACGCACGGGCGAGATCGCCCGTGCTCTGTGAGCCGGGCGATTACCCCTGCCCCCGGCGGGCCAAACCGGAGATTTCCTGGCACTTTCCCGTGAGTTCGGACCGCCTGGTCAGGCCCGTTCGACGAGCGCCGGATGGCGCGGGTCGTCGGCGCGGACCACCACGTCGGCGAAGGAGGCCGGGTCGACCTCGTCGGCGTAGCGGGCGAACGCCGGCAGCGTCCAGCGCCACGCCGGGTCGGTGCGCCGGGCCAGCGCCGCCGGGGAGAGCACCAGGTGCACGGCGACGTCGAACGCCAGCGTGCCGCCGAGCAGCAACGCGCCACTGACCAGGACCACCCCGCCGGCCGGCAGATCCTGGTACGCGGCCCGGCTGGCCCGGTCCGCGTCGGCGTCCCAGAGCGACGGCAGCACCCGGCCGGTGCCGTCCGGGCCGGCCGGGTCGAGCACCTCGCGGCGCAGGCCAGGCTCGTCGAGCCACCCCTCGTAGTACGCGTCCGGGTTGGTGCGGCCCTGCTCCAGGCGGACCGAGGCGGGGCGGAGGAAGTCGGCGGCGCGGACGTGCAGGGCCGGCCGGCCGGCGGCGCGCAGCGGGTCGACGAGCGCGGCGGCGAGCGCGTCCGGCCCGGCGGCGGGCGGCCCGTCGACGGCGACCCGTAACCGGCCGGACGCCTCGGTGCGGGCGAGGCGACCGGTCAGCTCGGCGACGAGCCGGTCGGGGCTGATCGGGCGGACGCGCATCCGTCCATCCTGCCCGGCCGGCGGCGTCGGTCCACCACCGGTTCGCATCCGGGCGGTCGGGGCTCCGTCCGGTGCGCGGTCGACGGTGGCGGGCGCGGTGGTCAGCCGGTGCGGTCGATGGTCACCCGGGCGTCGTCGGCGAGCCGGTAGCCGACGCCGTAGACGGTGGTGACCAGCGGGACGTCCACCCCGACCTTGCCGCGCAGCCGGCGTACGTGCACGTCGACGGTGCGGACGCCGGCGTGCTCGTACCCCCAGACCGCGTTGAGCAGTTGCAGCCGGGTGAACACCCGGCGCGGATGGGCGACCAGGTGCAGCAGCAGGTCGAACTCCAGGCGGGTCAGCGGCAGCGGCTCGCCGTCGCGCAGCACCGACCGGGAGGACGCCAGGATGTGCAGCGTCGGGATGGTCGGGGCCAGCGGACGGGCCGGGCTGCGTCCGGCCGGCACGTCGGGCCGGCGGTCCGCGCCGGCGGGGCCGGTGCTGACCACCGCGTCGCCGCCTTCGAGCAGCTCACGGGCCGCGTCGAGGAGCCGGCGGGCGGCCGGGGTGAGCGACTCCTCGCAGGCCAGCGGGATGTTGAGGGTGACGGTGAGCACGGGGGTGGCGGCGTTGGCGGGGCGACGCTGGCCGCCGGGCGGACGGCCGGGGACCGCGGGTTGGGACGTATGCCATCCGGCGCGCGACGAGGCGGGGCTGACCGACATGGTCCTCCTTGGCTGGTCCGGGTATCTCCCCACGGCCCGGGACGCCGCTGCATCGATGCTTCCCGGCGCTTGTGCGAGGGTCAAGGGGCCACTGCGTTGCATGAATGTGACAATTGGCGAACACATCGGAGCCGAGTGCTCGCTCTGCGTACGAGGTCCGTTGATTACAGCAGAGCGACGACACGCGCCGGTATCGGGGGTCCCCGGCCGGTTCACTGTGGCGGGCGCGACGGCGACGTGAACGCGGCGCACCCGGAATCCGGGTGCGCCGCGGGTCGGTCCGGGCCGGCTCAGGCGTCGCGGTCCACCTCGATCGGGGCGTCGTCGGCGAGCCGGTACCCGACGCCGTAGACGGTGGTCACCAGCGGCGTGTCCGGGCCGAACTTGGCCCGCAGACGCCGGATGTGGACGTCCACGGTGCGGGCCACCGCGTGCTCGTAGCCCCAGACGTTGCTGAGCAGTTGCAGCCGGGTGAAGACCCGGCGCGGGTGCTCGGCGAGGAAGAGCAGCAGGTCGAACTCGATCCGGGTCAGGCCGACCTCGACGCCGCCGTGCCGGACCCGTCGGGTGCCGGTGAGCAGGCGTATCCCGCCCGGCCCGGTGGCCGGTGACGCCGGTGTCGGCTCGGCCGGTGCCGCGGGGACGCGGCGCAGGTCGAGCACGGCCCGGGCGGCCCGGTGCTCGTCCGGCCGGACCAGTCCCTCCCCGGAGGCGGCCAGCTCGTCCAGCAGGTCGGCCAGCCGGGCCAGGCCGGGCGTGAGCGGACCGGCGCTCAGGTCGAGCGTGATGGTCAGGGTCGGTGCGGTACGCGGCCGGGGCGCGGGCGCCCGGTCGGGGCGGCCGGTACGGGCCGGACGGGTGTTGAGGGCGACGACGGACATGGGAGCCTCCTGTGCGGGCGGTCGCCCCGCCCCGCCGGGTGCGGCGGGACGGTCAGCGGAGCGCCCGGCCGGCGGTGACCGGGGGCGCGGTGGACGAGGGTCGGGGCGGCGGGGTGGGGCCGAGGGTGGGCAGGCCGGCGATGCGCCAGGCCGCGAAGCCACCGGCCACGTCGGTGGCGCGGTGCAGGCCGAGGTCCTGGAGGGCGGCGGCGGCCAGCGACGAGGTGTAGCCCTCCTGACAGAGGACGACCACCGGCACGTCGTAGTCGACCGCCTGCGGCAGGCGGGCCGCGCACCGCGGGTCGAAGCGCCACTCCAGCACGTTGCGCTCGACGGTGAGCGCGCCGGGCACGGTGCCGTGCGCGGCCCGCTGGCCGGCCGGGCGGATGTCGACGAGCAGCGCGCCGCCCCGGTGGGCGAGGTGCGCCTGCTCGGGGTCGAGGCGACGCAGCCGGGCGCGGGCGGCGGCGAGGATCTCGTCGATGCCGCGCGAGCCGGACGGAGGGACCGGACAGCTCTCGGCGGGGGCGGGGTTCTGCGCCATGATGGCGTCCTTCCGTTCGGCGGGAATCGGGGGCGGGGTCGCCGGGCTCACCACGCGACGCCGGCCTCGGCCACCTCGGCGACCCGGAGCCGGCCGGCGTCGAGGTGGTAGCGGGTCATCCGGCGCAGCGCCGGCCGGTAGACGTGCACGCTGACCGCCGGCTCGGCGGATCGGTTGGTGACCTGGTGCACGTGCCGGGCGCCGAAGCGCCGGCCGGCGCCGGCGGCGAGGCGGTGCGGACGCAGCCGGCCACCGCTGACCGTCTCCTCGACGAGCACGCCGGCGACGACCAGGAAGGCGCCGGACGAACCACCGTGGTCGTGCAGGTCGGTGCCCTGTCCGGGCAGCCAGCTCAGCGCCCACACCTCGTACGCGGCGTCGGCGTGCAGCCGCGCGTACCACCGTTCGGACCGGTCGAAGCACAGCGGCACCGGCCAGCCGGCCGGGTCGACCCAACGGGCGGCGACGGTGAGCAGGTCGGTCGGGTCGGAGCTGGTCATCGGCGGAGCGTCCTCACGGTGCGGGGCGGAGCGTGCTCACACACTTTAGACGGCAAAGCCTATAGGTTTAGTAGGTAATACCACATGGCGGGACGCGGTCAGCGGACCACCGGCGGGTCCACCCGGTAGCCGGGCACCGAGGGCCAGCGGACGGTGAGCACGGTGGACGCCCGCTCGGCGTACCAGGAGTGGTCCACGCCCCGGCCCCAGACCACGTAATCCCCGGGCGCGCGCAGCACCACCGTCCGGTCCGGCAGCTCGACCCGGAACGCGCCGCTGATCAGCACCAGCAGCGCGGTACGCCGCTCCCCGGTGGCCCACCGGGACCGGGTCTCCCCCGCCGGGTGCACGCCCCACTTCACCTCGACCTCGGCGCTGTGCCGGACGTCGCCGGCCGGCTTGAAGTGCCCCAGCAGCCACCCCGCGTCGGTCGCCCCGTCCACCGCCGCGTTGCCCACGTAGACCCGATCGTCCATCTCGCCTCCCGTGCCGGCTGCGCAAGCTACCAGGCGGCGCCGGCCGCGACGCCCCAACCTGGGCGGGTGCCCGACGAACTGGACGCCGAGACCGTCGCCTTCGCCCACCGGATGTTCGACCTGGCCCGCGCCGGCGAGACCGCGGAACTGGCGGCCAACGTGGACGCGGGACTGCCGGTCAACCTGACCAATGCCAAGGGCGACACGCTGCTGATCCTGGCCGCCTACCATGCCCGGCCGGAGACCGTGGCCGCGTTGCTCGACCGTGGCGCCGACCCGGGCCGGGTCAACGACCGGGGGCAGACCGCGCTGGCCGCGGCCGTGTTCCGGCAGAACGCGGCAGCGGTCCGGGCGCTGCTCGACGCCGGCGCCGACCCGGACCACGGCGCCCCCTCGGCGGTGGAGACCGCCCGGTTCTTCACGCTGCCGGAGATGCTGACGCAGCTCGGGCGCGACTGAGCACCCGGGGCCGCCGCGCGGGGCGTATACAGGTGCGGTGGAGGATCCCGTACCCGAGCAGATGCGCACCGCGGCCACGGCGCTGCTGGCGGCGCTGGACGAGCCGGCCCGGCGACGCGCCCGGCACGAGTTCGACGACGAGCCGGCCCGCCGGTGGCTCGAGTACCGGCCCCGGCCACGGCCCGGCGTCCCGGTCGCCGACCTCGACGTCGCCGCCCGCAAGGCCGCCCACCGGCTGCTCGCCACCGCGCTCAGCCCCGCCGCGTACGCGCAGGCCATGACCGTGGTGGCGCTCGAAGAGGTGCTGGACCGGGCGGAGGGCTGGCGGCGCGGCCGGCACAGCGGCGACTACTGGGTCGCCATCTTCGGCGACCCGGCCCGCGACGACCGCTGGGCGTGGCGGTTCGAGGGGCACCACCTGTCGGTGAGCATGACGGTCGCCGACGACCAGGTCTCCCCCGCCCCGATCTTCCTCGGCGCGAACCCGGCCACCGTGCGGCACGCCGGCCGCCCGGTCTCCCGGCCGCTGGGCCCGGAGGAGGACCTGGCCCGCGAGCTGCTGGATGCGCTCGGCCCCGGCGGGCGGGCCGCCGCGGTGATCGCCGAGGAGGCCCCGGCCGACATCATCAGCGCCACCCGGGCCACCGCGCCCGGCCGGCTCGACCCGCTCGGCGTGCCCCGGGGCCGGCTCGGGCCGAGCGGGCGCGCGCTGCTCGACCGCCTGGTCGCGCTCTACCTCGACCGGCTCCCGGCCGACCTGGCCGCCCAGGAGGCGGCCCGACTCGACGGCGGTGAGCTGCACTTCGCCTGGGCCGGGCCGGTGGAGCCGGGCCGGCGGCACTACTACCGGGTGCAGGGCGACGACCTGCTGATCGAGTACGACAACACCACCGACGACGGCAACCACGCGCACACCGTGCTGCGCCGCCCGGCCGGCGACTTCGGCGCCGACGTGCTGGCCGCGCACCACGCCGCCGCGCACCGCCCGGTCAGCGGCGACGCGCCTCGATGAGGAACCGCCGGGCGTGGGCCACGAACGGCCCCTCGGCCCGAATCCGCTCGTCCAGCCGGCGCAGCGCGGCCCGGTGCCGGCCGACGGTGAAGCCGGGCACGGTCCAGACCACCTTGCGCAGGAACCAGACCACCGCGCCGATGTCCTGGAAGACGGTACGCAGCGTGGCGGTCCGCAGGTCCACCACGGTCAGTCCGGCGGCCTCGGCGGCGGCGACCGCGTGCTCCGGGTGACGGTGCTCCGGTGGTGGCAGCGGCCCGAGGATCGCCTCGCTGAGTTCCCGGACCGTGCCGGGGCCGATCTGCTGGGAGAGGAAGCTGCCGCCTGGGCGCAGCACCCGGGCCACCTCGTCCCACCGGGTGTCCACCGGGTGCCGGCTGACCACCAGGTCGAACGCCGCGTCGCGGAACGGCAGCGGCGGCCGGTCGCCGACCCGGACGACGTGACCACCGACGCGGCTCAGGTTGCGCCGGGCCACCGGCACGTTCGGCGGCCAGGCCTCGGTGGCGACCAGCAGCGGTGGCGGCGCGGACGCCGCCTCGGCCAGCACCTCGCCGCCGCCGGTGTCGATGTCCAGGGCGGCGTCGACGGCCGCCAGCCGGGCCCCGACGAGACGGGCGTAGCCCCACGGCGGGCGCTCCTCGGTGGCCCGCCCGGCCAGCCAGGAGAAGCCCCATCCCTCGACCGGCGCCGCTTCGGCCTCGGCGACCAGTTCGTCGAACCCGCGTTCGGTGACCATGGGCCCGAGCCTGCCGTCGGTCGACGACGGCCGGCAACACGATTTCCGTGCCCGGGCTCCGATCTCGGCGGGCCCGCCTGCTCGGATTCGCGCCGCCCGGCGCCCACCGCCCGGCACCCGGCACCCGGCACCCGGCACCCGGCACCCGGCACCCGGCAAGCGTGACGGCGCGTCCGGCGGTGCGGTTACACAGAGTCACAGCCCGGGGGAGACGCGGCCCGGTATGCGGTATGCCTCCTGGTCATAATTATGACCAGGAGGCATACCGGTTTCACCTCGTCCACTCTCCCCGCCGCGACACGCCCGGGAGTGGCCTCACCGAAACCATGGAGGCGAGGGCTCGGTGGTGGTCAGAAGGGGCGCGGACGGACGATCTCGACGGTGGCGCCGGGGATCGTCTCCAGGCCGGTCGGCTCGGCGGCGCGGCCCCGGTCGGACTGCTGCATCAGCCGCGCGCCCAGGCCCACCCCGACCGCGCCCACCGCCAGCGCCACCAGCTCGGTGGCGAGCTGGCCACCGGTCGCGCCGCGCTGCGGCGCGTGCGCCCGGATCAGGCAGGTGAGCAGGAACATCGCCGCCATCACGGCGTTGACCAGGTTGAACGTGATGGCGGTCCGGTTGGCGCGGCCGATCCGCACGTCCCACAGGTCGACCAGCCCGGCGACCGTGGCGAGCCCGGCGGCGACCAGCGCGGCGACCGCCGTCCAGTAGCCCACCTCGCCGAGGAAGGCCGGACCGCCCGCCACGTCGGCCAGGTCGAACACCGCGGCGCTGACGAAGAGCCCGAACGGGAACGTCACCAGCATCGGTTGGATGGGGTGCCCGTGCACCCGAAGTCGGCTCTCCATCGCGTCCTCCCCACGTCGGCGCGGCTCACCAGTCCAGGGTGCTACCCGACCCCCGGTGGGACGAAACGACTGTCGGTCAGTTGTCCCGGGGACGGGAGACGGTGAGCACCAGCCGCTGGGCCACCTCGCGCAGCGGGATGTCCAACGAGGACGCGGCGCTGCGGAGCACGCCCAGCGCCTCCGCCGCGGGACAGCCCCGCTGTGTCATGATCACCCCGACGGCCTGCCCGATCACTCCCTCGGCCAGCAACGCGCCGTCGAGCTGGTCGGCCCGGGCGGCCGCCCGCTCCCGGTCGCGGACCGCGGCGAGCAGCAGGCCGGCGTGTTCGGCGAGCAGCATCGCGGTGAGCTGGTGACTCGGCGTGAGCGCGCCGGGTGCCGACGCGTACAGGTTGATCGCGCCGATGACCTGCTCGTCCACGTCGACCGGCGCGGAGATCACACCGTGCACGCCGAGCGCGCGGGCGCGGATGCTCCAGGTCGGCCAGCGTGACTCCTCCGCCAGCCCGCCCGCGATGATCATCTCGCGGCGGCGGATCGCGGTCAGGGCCGGCGTGTCCGGGCCGTGCCGCAGGTCGTCCAGCTCGGCGCACCGCGGGTCGGAGGCGGCCACCCCGGCGGGCTCGCCGGCGCGCAGCGCGGTGAAACCGCAGCAGTCCACGCCGGGCACCGCGTCCCGGGCGATCCGGACCAGGCGGTCCAGCGCCTCGTCGAACTCGGCGACACCGATCAGGCCGGCGGTCAACTCGCGCAGCAGCGCGGCGGTCTCCAGCACGCCCAGGTCCTCGGTCATGGGTAGACGGGTGTCGAGGTTCACCGCACCACGGCCCCCACCGCCCCCGCGTCCGTCCGCGCGGTGTTCCCGTCCGGCGCCGTTGCCTGTGCCATGTTCGTCCTCTCTTCGACGGAGCCTCGGCCTACTACCCCCGCCGACCGACCTCGAAACCGCGCAAAAAGCCCCTTCCGGCCGTACTCGGCTGGAAGGGGCCTGCGCGCCGGGTCAGCGGGACCCGGAGATGAGCCGCCGGCCCACCGAGGCGATCAGCCGGTCCAGCTCCGAGCCGAACGGGTTGTCGTGCACGAGGTACGTCCAGGTGGCGCTCGGCCGCACCAGCTTCGACGCGTCCGGCTCCCACCCCTCGTCGAACTCGGTCTCCTCGAACGTGGCGATGGTGCGCGTCTCGATCTCCGGCATCAACGCGTTGAACGCCGGCACCGCGCTGCGGTGGAACTCGTCGAGCGGGTCGAGCCGGCCCAGCGCCCGCAGGTGCACGCCCTCCCGAACCTCGGACAGCTCGGCCAGGTGCTCGGCCCACAGCCGGTCCAGGTGGTAGAGCGCGATCGAACGGGACACCTCGGCGAGCAGGTCCTCGTCCATCTCGCCGGCCTTCTCCGGCACCCGCTCCAACAGCATCAGCGCGGCGATGTCGGTGGTCAGTAGCCGCTCCCGCCGCTCGGCGAGCGCCTTGCGCTGCTGCTCGATCACGTGGCTGTAACGCCAGGTGTTGCGGTGGATCTCGTGGTTGACGCCCTCGGCGACCCGCTGGGCGTGCTCGACCGCGTAGTCCACCTGCGGGTCGGTGACCAGGCCGTCGGCGTTCATCCGGGGTGACGCCGGCACGGTGTCGCCGGCGTGCCGGACGACCAGGTCGTCCTCCAGGCTGACGAAGAAGACCGAGCCGCCCGGGTCGCCCTGCCGGCCGGCCCGGCCGCGAAGCTGGTCGTCGACCCGGCGGCTGTCGTGCCGGCCGCTGCCGATCACGTAGAGGCCGCCCAGTTCGGCGACCCGCTCCTGGTCGGACTGGTCGCTGCCGCCGAGCCGGATGTCGACACCCCGGCCGGCCATCTGGGTGGAGACCGTCACCGAGCCGTGCGCGCCGGCCTCGGCGATGATGCCGGCCTCCTCGTCGTCGTTCTTGGCGTTGAGCACCACGCACGGCACGTCGGCGGCGCGCAGCGCGGCGGCCAGCCCCTCGGACTCCTTCACGTCGAGCGTGCCGACCAGTACCGGACGCCCCGCCCGGTGGCAGCGCGTGATCTCGTCGACCAGCGCCTCCTCCTTCTCGGCGCGGGTGGCGTAGATCCGGTCCGGCTCGTCCTCCCGGACGCACGGGGTGTTCGGCGGGATCACCGCCACCTCGAGGCCGAAGAACTCCCGGAGCTGGTCGCCGACGAGCACCGCGGTCGCGGTCATCCCGCAGACGGTCGGGTAGAGCGCGATGTACGCCTGCACGGTGACGGTGCCCAGCACCTCGCCCTCGGCGCTGGCGTCCAGCCCCTCCTTCGCCTCGACCGCGGCCTGGAGCCCGTCCGGCCAGCGGCGGCGCTGCGCGACCCGGCCGCGCATCTCGTCGATCAGCTCGACCGAGTCGTCCCGCACGATGTAGTCGACGTCGCGGTGCAGCAGCGCGTGCGCGTGCAGCGCCACGTTCACCGCGGAGAGCTGCCCGACGTGCTCCTCGTCGTAGAGGTCGATGCCGCCGAGCTTCGCCTCGACCGTGGCCAGACCGACCGAGGTGAAGGCCACGCTGCGGCCGTCCTCGGCCACCGTGTAGTGCTTGCCCTTGCGCAGGCCACGCACCAGCGCGGCGGCGGCGTGCACCGGGTCCTGCTCGCCGGGGACCGCGCCGGCGAGCACCATCGGCACCCGCGCCTCGTCGATCAGGATCGAGTCGGCCTCGTCCACGATCGCGGTCTTCAGCGGCGGCTGCACCCGCTCGGCCACGTCGGTGACGAGCTGGTCGCGCAGGTAGTCGAAGCCGGCCTCGCTGACCGACACGTAGGTGACGTCGCAGCGGTAAGCGGCACGGCGCTCCTCCGGCGTGGACGCCTCGTTGACCCACCCGACGGTGAGCCCGAGCAGCGTGTAGACCGGCTGCATCCACTCGGCGTCGCGGCGGGCCAGGTAGTCGTTGACGGTGAGCACGTGCACCGGGCCGTTGCCGAGCCGGACGTGCCCGTACGCGGCGACGGTCGCGGTGAGCGTCTTGCCCTCACCGGTGGCCATCTCGGCGACCTTGCCGGAGAGCAGCGCCATGGCGCCGAGCAGCTGCACGTCGTAGGGGCGCTGGTCGAGCCCGCGGCGGGCCGCCTCGCGGCCGATCGCGCAGATCTCCTCGTACTTCTCGGCCCGGCCGGCGGCCTCGGTCAGCTCGGCGTCGGAGAGCTGCTCCAGCTCGGCCTCGCGGGACTCGATCGCCGGCAGCAGCTTCTCCAGCGGGGCCAGGTCGACCGTCGTCCCCGGGCGCTGGAGGAACCGGCGGAACCTGGTCTTGAACCGTTGCGACACACCCATGAGCCGCAACGGTACGCGAACCGCAGCCGATTGTGACCCCCGCCCACCGTCGGAGCCGGACCGTGTCCGGAAATCACCGGCCCGACCGGTTCCCGACCGTCCGGGCGGATCAGGCCACGAGCAGTTGGTGGGCGGCCAACTCCCGGTAGAGCGGGCTGGTGGTGGTCAACTCGTCGTGGGTGCCGACCGCCACCACCCGGCCGCCGTCGAGCACCACGATCTGGTCGGCGTCCACCACCGTGGAGAGCCGGTGCGCCACGATCAGCAGGGTACGGCGCACCGCCACCGCGTCGATCGCCCGCCGCAGCGCCGCCTCGTTGCGGGCGTCGAGGTTGCTGGTCGGCTCGTCGAGCAGCAGCACCGGCGGCCCGGCCAGCAGCGCCCGGGCGATGGCCAGCCGCTGCCGCTCCCCGCCGGAGAGCAGCACGCCGCCCTCCCCCACCTGCACGTCCAGCCCGTCCGCGGTCCGGTCGGCGAGGTGGCCCAGGTTGACCTCGTCGAGCACCGCGCGCAGCCGGTCGTCGGTGGCGCCGGGCGTGGAGATCAGCAGGTTGTCCCGTAGCGTGCCGGCGAGCACCGGCGCCTCCTGCTCCACGTAGCCGAGCCGGGCGCGCAGCGCGTCCCGGGGCAGTTCCCGCACGTCCACGCCGTCCAGGCGGACCGCGCCCTCGCCCGCCTCGTAGAAGCGCTCGACGAGCGCCAGCAGGGTGGACTTGCCGGCGCCGGACGGGCCCACCAGGGCGGTGCGGGTGCCGGCCGGCACCGTGAAGCTCACCTCGTGCAGCACGGGCGGGCCACCGGGATAACCGAAGCCGACCCGGTCGAACTCCACCCGGGCCGGCGCGGCGGCGGCCGGCACGTCCACCCGCCCGGGCCGGTCGCCGGCGCTCTCGCCCGGCACGGTGAGGATCTCCTCGATCCGGGCCAGCGCGCCCAGCCCGCTCTGCAACTGGGTGTACGCGTGCACCGCCTGGCCCAGCGGCAGCACCAGGAAGAACAGGAACATGACGAACGCGACCAGGTCGCCCACGCTGATCGCCCCGGCCGCCACCCGCGCCCCACCCACGGCCAGCACCAGCAGGAACGCGCCCTGCACGGTGACCGCGCTGACCGGTCCCACCACCGCCTGGGCACGGGCCACCCGCTGCCCGGCGTCGTACGCCGCCGTCGCGCTGGCCACCACCGTGCCGGTCTCCCGTTCCTCGGCGCGGCTGGCCCGGATGGTCCGCGCCGCGGAGATGGCCCGCTCGACGGCCGAGGTCATCTCACCGACGCGTTCCTGGGCGCGGCGGGACAGCCCGCGCACCCGGCGGGCGACCGTGACGGCGAACCCCACGCCGACCGCTACCGACGCCAGCGTCACGCCGAACAGCAGCGGGTCCAGCAGCAGCATGGCCGTGCCGGCGCCGGCCACCATCACCGCCCCGGTGACGGTCTCGAAGAGGCCGGACGTGACCACCGCCCGCAGCAACGTCGTGTCGGCGCCCACCCGGGACAGCAGGTCGCCGGTGCGGCGCCGGTCGTACTCGGCGATCGGCAGGCGCAGCAGGTGGCCGGCGAGCCGCCGCCGGAGGCCCAGCACGAGCCCTTCGGCGGTGCGTTGCAACAGGTAGTCGCGGAGCCCGCCGAGCAACGCGCCGACCAGCACCAGCGCGACCAGCGCCACCACCAGCGGGGCGGCCGGGCGGTCGGCGGTGATCCGGTCCAGCACGGTGCGGGTGAGCAGCGGTTGGGCCAGCGCGGCGGCGGCCCCGGTGAGCGACAACGCGCCCACCGCGACGAGGGTGCCGCGGTGGGCGCGCAGGTAGGGCAGCAGAGCGGCGAGTCCCGGCGTCGGGCCGGCGTCGGCGGTCATGACCGAACGGTAGCCGGGCACCGCACCGGGTTCGGCCGGGGTCGTGCCCCGGTCAGCCGGTCAGCACCACCTGCAACTCCGAGCGGCGCCGCTCGGCCAGGTCGGTGAGCAGCGCCGGCGCCTCGTCCAGCGGCACCACCGCGGAGACGAGATGCTTGCGGATCTGGTCGCCGTACTGGCGCAGCAGCTCCACCGTCTCCGCGGAGAGCCGCTCCCGGTCCCAGGTCGGGGCCAGCCCGCGCGGCACCCGGCCGATCTGCGCGCAGCGCAGCGACAGTCCGTTGTGGTGGAACTCCTCGCCGAGCCGGACCGCGTCCGCGCCGCCCTGGTAGAACGCCAGGTCGATCACCGTGCCCTGGGGCCGCAGCAGCCGCAGCGCGAGCTGCAACGCCCAGTCCTGGCCGCGACACTGGAAGACCACGTCCGCGCCGCGGTCCCCGGCGGCGTGGTTCCACCGCGTCTTGAGCACCATGGCCGGGTCGTCCGCCTCCGGGTCGAGCGTCTCCAGGCCGAGCGCCTCGGCCACCTGCCGGCGGGCCGGGGTGGGGTCCACCACGACCACCGAGGCGGCCCCGTGGCGGCGCGCGAACAGCGCGGTGAGCAGCGCGACGACGCCGCTGCCGACCACCGCCACCCGGCGGCCCCGGACCCCGTCGCCAAGCGTCCGGACGTCGGTGCCGCACAGGTCGGCGGCGGCGTGCAGCAGACCGTTGGCGCAGATCGGTCCCATGTGCGCCACGTAGACGCCGAGCAGCGGATCGAGGTCGTCGGGCAGCGGCACGAACCGTTCGGCGACCGGATCGGCCACCCAGCCGCTGCGGTGCCCGTACGTCATCGCGCCGACCGTGCCCACCGCGACCGCCGGGGTGCGGCTCTCCACCACGCGACCGACCTGCATGTAGCCGAGCCGGGTCACCGGGTACGGGGTGCTCGCCCCGCCCGGCTGGAACAGGCCGAGACCGGCGTTCCAGGTGACGTGCAGGTACGGGTTGGTGCCCTTGACGTAGCTCAGCTCGGTGCCGGCGGAGACGCCGCTGTAGAGCGTCTCCACCCGGAACGTGCCCTCGCGCAGCTCGGGCGCGTCCTGCTCGACCAGGTCGACCCGGCCGGGGCCGCTGACCACCACCACCCGGTCACGCATCGACGGTCACCCCCGCGTCGGCCACCGCGGCGGTGGGCCGGGCCGCCGGGCCGGTCGGCAGCGCCACCGGCCGGCCGGTCCGCGCCGACTCGGCCACCGCGAGCGCCAGCCGTTGGGTGCGCAGCGCCTCGGCGTACGGGACGCGCACGTCGTCGCCGACGCCCCGGACCGCGTCGACGAACGCCCGGTCGACGGCGACCCGCGCGTCGTCCGGGTCGGCGGGCACGTGCCGCTCGCCGTCGGCGTCGGAGATCGTCAGGCCGTCCTCGGCCAGCGACAGCGCCAGCCCGTCGGCGAGGATCTCCAGGCCGGCCCGGTGCTTCCAGGTGAGCACGCAGGCCGCGGCGAGCGTGCCGACCGCTCCGGAGGCGAACCGCAGCGTGGCCGCGGTCACCGAGTCGATGTCGGCGCCGTCGACCGGCGGCGGGGTGCCGTCGCCGTACGCGGTCACCTCGGTGACCTCGCCGACCAGCACCCGGATCAGGTCGAGCACGTGCGCGGCCTGCTCCACCACCGGACCACCGGACCGGTCCCGCCGTGCCCACCAGGCCACCGGCGGCACCTTGTCCAGCCAGGCCCCGTTGACCATCCGCACCGGACGGTCGGCGAGCAGCCGCCGGGCCTCCTCCACCACGCGCAGGTAGCGCCAGTGGTGGCCGACGCCGGTGCGCAGCCCGCGCTGCTCCACCAGCGCGGCGACCCGCTCGGCCGTCTCCAGGTCGACCGCGACCGGCTTCTCCACGAACATCGGCACGCCGGCGGCGATCACCGCCTCCTCGGCCGGGCCGTGCGCGAACGGCGGCACGCAGACGTACACCGCGTCCGGGCCGGCGGCGAGCAGCTCGGCCACGTCGGCGAAGACCCGGCCGCCGTACGTGCCGGCGAGCGCCTCCGCCGCCTCCGGCGCGACGTCCGTCACGCCGAGTAGTTCCACGTCCTCGAAGCCCGTGAGCACCCGGGCGTGGCGTTGCGCCACCCCACCGGCCCCGACCAGTCCCACCCGCATGCTGCCGCCCTCTCGACGTGACTGAAAGACTGCGGACAGCACTCCCCCCGGTGCTGACGCGGCAAACGCGACCTCGCGCGCAACGTGACGTTCATCCCCGTGATCACAGCGGTGGGCAGGATCGGTTAGCGCGGGTTCAGAACTGGGAAACACATACTTGCGATTCCGCAACTAATGGGGGGTGCCCGTGCGGGAATCAGATTCGATCGTCTCACCTGTGGTGGAGGCGTGGGCCACGTACCGCACCAGTGCGGCCGGCGACTGGCCGGCCGACCGGCTGGTGCGGGCCAAGGGGACCAGCCGGGTCAGCGTGGTGCTGCCGGCGCGTAACGAGGAGGCCACGGTCGGCGCGATCGTGTCGACCGTCCGTGAGCACCTGATGGACCGCGTGCCGCTCGTCGACGAGCTGATCGTGGTGGACTCCCGGTCCACCGACCGGACCGCCCAGGTGGCCCGCGCGGCCGGCGCCGAGGTGGTGGGGCAGGACGCGATGACGCGCGGGCTGCCGCGGCTGACCGGCAAGGGCGACGCGCTGTGGGCCGGGCTGGCCGCGGCCGAGGGGGACGTGGTCGCGTTCATCGACGCCGACCTGCGGGAGTTCCGGCCGCACTTCGTCACCGGGCTGCTCGGGCCGCTGCTCACCGACCCGAGCGTGGAGTTCGTCAAGGGCTTCTACCACCGGCCGCTGGTCGGTGCCACCGGGGTCGAGCCCGACGGCGGCGGCCGGGTGACGGAGCTGATGGCCCGACCGCTGCTCAACCTGTTCTGGCCGGAGCTGGCCGGCTTCGTGCAGCCGTTGGCCGGCGAGTACGCGGGCCGCCGCACCGTGCTGGAGCGGGTGCCGTTCGTCACCGGGTACGGCGTCGAGACGGCGATGCTCATCGACCTGCTGGAGCTGGTCGGGCTGGACGCGCTGGCCCAGGTCGACCTGGGCGAGCGCAAGCACCGGCACCAGGACACCGCCGCGCTGGGCCGGATGTCGGCGCAGATCATGCTGACCGCCTGGTCCCGGCTGCAGCGGCGCGGCTGGGCGACGCCCGGGACGATGCCGACCCCGCTGCTCACCCAGTTCCGTCGGGGCGGCTCGGAGGCGCTGCCCAACCTGGACCGGGAGATCGTGGTCAACGACGTCTCGGTCGAGGAACGCCCGCCGCTGGCCCAGTTGCGGCACCGCGTCCCGCGCCGCCGGGTCGCCGCGTGAATCCGACAGCCGAGAGAAGAGGCAGCGCATGACGTTCACCGTGCTGATGAACGCCGGGCCGTGGCTGTCCGTGCCACCGCCCGGATACGGCGGGATCGAGAACGTGGTGGCCACGCTGGTGCCGGAGCTGCGCCGCCTCGGCGTCCGGGTGGTGCTCGCCTCGGTGCAGAGCAGCACGCTGCCGGTCGACGAGAAGATCGCGGTCTTCCCGGACGGGCAGTTCCACGCGTTGCAGCGGCCGTACAACCAGGTCTGCGGCGTGTCCCAGGCGCACCTGGCGCACGTGGTGCGGGCGGTGCACGCCCGCGACGACATCGACCTGGTGCACGACCACGTGGAGGCGGTCGGGCTGGCCACGCTGGCCGCGATGGGCCCGGACGCGCCGCCGGTGCTGCACACCCTGCACTGGGACCTGGCCAAGCATCCGGAGCTGTACGGCAACCTCGACGGCGGGGACCGGGTGCGGGTCAACGGGGTGTCGGCCTCGCAGCTCGCCCGCGCTCCCCGCGCGCTGCGGGAGCACTCGGTCGGCCACGTGCACCTGTCCACCCCGCTGGCGGTCGACGCGGACCGCCGCCCGGCGACGCCCAAGGGCGACCACGTGGTGATCCTCGGTCGGATCAACCCGGGGAAGGGGCAGGACCTGGGCGCCCGACTGGCCCGGGAGGCCGGCTTCCGGCTGGTGCTGGCCGGCCCGGTCGGGCCGTACCACCGCCCGGAGGACCTGGCCGCGGCCGGTGACGAGGCGCGACAGAACCCGGACGTGCGGTTCTTCCACGACCACGTCGCCCCGTACGTCGACGGTGACCGGGTGCGCTGGGTCGGCACGGTGGCCGGGCAGGAGCGCGACGACCTGGTCGCCTCCGCGCGCGCGTCGTTGTTCCCGCTGCGCTGGGAGGAGCCGGGCGGCACGGCGGTGGTCGAGTCCCTGTCGCTGGGCACTCCGGTGGTGGCCACCTCGCGGGGCTGCCTGCCGGAGCTGATCGAGCACGGCCGCACCGGCCTGCTCACCGCCGACGAGGACGAGCTGGGCGACCTGGTGCTCGCCGCCGGCCGGCTGGACGCCGACGAGTGCCGGCGCGAGGCGGCCGACAGGTTCACCCCGGCCCGGATGGCCGAGCGTTACGTCGCGCTCTACGACCGGGTCCGACAGGGCGCCGCACGACCGTTGCAGCCCGCCTGATCGACGGCACCACCGCCGGCCCGGCCGCCCTCCCGTAGCCGGGCCGGCGTCTGCCGCCGGTGGGCCGGCGTGGCCCGGCCTTCGGCGCGGGTGGGCCGGCGTTTGCCGCCGGTGGGCCGGGGAAATCGTCGGCTTCCCCGCGGTGGCGAGGAGGCCGGCGTGACCAACTCGATGGCGCACTCCCGGGCGCGGCGCAACCCGGCCGACGGCCGGGCGCCGGTGCGCCGGGCCGCCTCCGGCGTCGCGGTGCTCCTGCTGCTGCTCGGCGTGCTGGGCTTCGTGCCCGGCGTCACCAGTTCCTTCGCCGACCTGCGGTTCGCCGGACCGGCGTCCGGCGCCCGACTGCTCGGGCTGTTCCAGGTGTCGGTGGTGCAGAACGTCGTCCACCTGGCGTTCGGCGTCGCCGGCCTGCTGCTGTCCCGGACGGTCGCCGGCGCCCGGGCGTTCCTGCTCGGCGGTGGCGCGGTCTACCTGGTGCTCTGGCTGTTCGGCCTGGCCGTCGACCGGCGTACCGAGGCGAACGTGCTGGCGGTGAACGGCGCCGACACCTGGCTGCACCTGCTGCTGGGCGCCGCCATGCTGACGCTGGGCCTGCTCGCCGGCCGCCGCGACCACCACCACCGCCGCTGACCGTCCCGGCGCGGCTGCGGTGCGCCGCCAGCGTGACCTGCGACGGCACGCGCCGGATGGCCGGTTTCGGTGGTCCGGGGGGCGGGTACGTCGAGAGCCTCCCGACGAGTTGGAAACGAGGGCCCGATGTCGACCCGGATCAGGTGCGAGGTCCGCGACGAGTCCCCGGTCACCGTCGTACGGTTGGCCGGTGCGCTCGACCTGGGCACGATGCGTGCGGTGCACGAGGTGCTCGACCGCTGCCTCGCCGCGCAACCGGACGCGCTCGTGGTCGACCTGGAGGAGATAGACGTCACCGACCCGCTGGCGCTGTCGGTGTTCGCGGCGGCGGCCCGGCGGGCGGCCGACTGGCCGGCGGTGCCGATGGTGCTCTCCGCCCCGCCCCGGGAGACCGCCGCCTGGCTGAGCGAGACCACCGCCTGCCGGGTGGTGCCGGTGCGCCGGGACTGCGCGGAGGCGACGGCGCTGGCCGGCACCGCGGCGTCACCACGGCTGCGGGCCCGGCTGGAACCGGTCGCCGGGGCCTGCCGGCGGGCCCGGGAGCTGGTCACCGAGGCGTGCGGCCGGTGGAACGTGCCGGAACTGGCCGGTCCGGCCTCGCTGGTGCTCAGCGAGCTGGTCGGCAACGTGGTCCGGCACGCCGGCACGCCGATGCACGTCACGCTGACGCTGCGCCGACCGTACCTGCGGGTGGCGGTGATGGACGGCAGCCCCGCCGAGGCGTACGCGGCGACCGACCGTGATCCCCGCGCGGAGGGCGGCCGGGGGCTGATGCTGGTGCGGGAGCTGACCCAGCGGTGGGGCAGCACGCCGGTCGGCGCCGGCAAGGTCGTCTGGGCCATGCTCCCGGCAAACTGACCGAATTCTCCGCTCTCGCCTGGTTTCATGGGCAGAGGGGACGGGTACGCGCGCCCGTCCTGTCTGTCGTCACCTGGGGTGAGATGCGATGCCCAAGCGAGTAGTCACGGATCCGGCACACGACCGGGGGCCGGCGATCCTCGCGCCGGCCCGGTTCGGCGGATATCCCGGCCCGGTCCGGGAGGCGGTGAAGGGCAACTCGCTGTGGCGGTTGCTGCGCTCCACCGACGCCAAGTTGATCGGCCTGCTCTACCTGGGCACGTCGTTCGCGTACTTCATCATCGGCGGCTTCATGGCGATGCTGATCCGCGCCGAGCTGGCCCGGCCGGGGATGCAACTGCTCTCCCCCGAGCAGTACAACCAGATGTTCACCATGCACGGCACGATCATGCTGCTGCTGTTCGCGACGCCGATGGTGTTCGGGTTCGGCAACTATCTGGTGCCGTTGCAGATCGGCGCGCCGGACGTGGCGTTCCCCCGGCTCAACGCGTTCGCGTACTGGCTCTACTTCTTCGGCGCGGCCATCACGGTGGGCGGGTTCTTCACGCCGCAGGGCTCGGCGGACTTCGGCTGGACCGCGTACACGCCGCTGAGCACCGCGCAGCACTCGCCGGGCGTGGGCGCGAACATGTGGGTGGTCGGGCTGGCCGTCTCCGGTCTGGGCACGATCCTCGGCGCGGTCAACATGATCACCACGATCCTGACCCTCCGCGCGCCCGGCATGACCATGTTCCGGATGCCGATCTTCACCTGGAACCTGCTGCTCACCAGCGTTCTGGTGATCTTCGTGTTCCCGCTGCTGGCGGCCGCGCTGTTCGCGCTCGCCTCGGACCGGATCCTGCACTCGCACGTCTACGATCCGACCACCGGCGGGCCGATGCTGTGGCAGCACCTGTTCTGGTTCTTCGGGCACCCCGAGGTCTACATCATCGCGCTGCCGTTCTTCGGCATCATCACCGAGATCATCCCGGTCTTCTCCCGCAAGCCGATCTTCGGCTACACCGGGCTGGTGCTCGCCACGCTCGCCATCACGGTGCTGTCGATGGCGGTCTGGGCGCACCACATGTTCGCCACCGGCCAGGTGCTGCTGCCGTTCTTCAGCATCCTGAGTTACCTGATCGCGGTGCCGACCGGGGTGAAGTTCTTCAACTGGATCGGCACCATGTGGAAGGGGCAGCTCACGTTCGAGACGCCGATGCTGTTCGCCGTCGGCTTCCTGGTCACGTTCCTGCTCGGCGGCCTGACCGGCGTGCTGCTGGCCAGCCCGCCGGTCGACTTCCACGTCACCGACTCGTACTTCGTGGTGGCGCACTTCCACTACGTGCTCTTCGGCACCATCGTGTTCGCCGCGTTCGGCGGCATCTACTTCTGGTTCCCGAAGATGACCGGCCGGCTGCTCGACGAGCGGCTGGGCAAGATGCACTTCTGGACCATGTTCCTCGGCTTCCACGCCACGTTCCTGGTGCAGCACTGGCTCGGCAACGAGGGCATGCCCCGCCGGTACGCCGACTACCTGCCCAGCGACGGCTTCACCGGGCTCAACGAGATCTCCACCGTCGGGTCGTTCGTGCTCGGCGCGTCCACGCTGTTCTTCATCTACAACGTCTGGAAGTCCTGGCGGTACGGCGCGATGGTCACCGTGGACGACCCCTGGGGGTTCGGCAACTCGCTGGAGTGGGCCACCACCTGCCCGCCGCCGCTGCGCAACTTCGACCGGATGCCCCGGATCCGCTCGGAGCGGCCGGCGTTCGACGCCAAGTACGGCCCGCTCGTCTCCGACCTCGGCCGTGACCTGCCCCAGCGCACCACCAAGCCGCCGCAGAGTTTCGCCGAGGAGTTCCACCACGTCCGGTACGCGAAGGAGTCGCCGGCCGCCGAGGGCGCGCACGGCGCCCGGGAGGCCGTCGAGTACCAGCCCGCGCCGCAGTCCGGCGCCCGGCCGGTGGTGGTGCCGGAGCCGGAGGACGTGCGCCGCCCCAGCTTCGAGGAGACCGACGAGCCGGAGGAGACGATCCTCGGCGCCCCGCGCGAGGACCAGCCGAACGAGCGCTGGCGGCACCCGCGCGGCCACGGCGACACCCCGGAGAACTGAAAGGAGGGGCCCCCTGTTAACGCCTCCGGCAGAGCAGGGGGCCCCGCTTAACACCACGTATGACGCGCACCGTGCCGGCCCGTCGTCGTCAACGGGCCGGCACGTGGCGTGCGGCAGCTCAGTCGGCGGCGGGCAGGCCGGCGGCGGTGAGCGAGCGGCGTACCGCGGGCTGCACCCGGGTCAGCCGCAGCGGCACCCCGGTCCGGGCGGCGGCGTCCCGGCCGGCCATCAGCGCGGCGATTCCGCCGGCGTCGAAGCCGCCCGCGCCCACCAGGTCGACCACCACCTCGCGGGGCTGCCCGGTGACCGCCTCCAGCACCGCCCGGCGCAACTGGTCCGCGCCGGCCCGGTCCACCTCGCCGCCGACCTCGACGACCACCCGGTCGCCGTTCTGCCGCACCGAGATCCGGGACCTCGCCGGCTCCGCCTCGGCCGTGCCGTTCTGCCAGGGCGGCGGCGCGTCGGCGAGCATCGCCTGGCGCAGCCAGGTCAGCGCCCGGGACAGCAGCCGGGACACGTGCATCTGGGAGATGCCGAACCGGGCCGCGATCTCGGCCTGGGTCTGGTTGCCGTAGAAGCGCATGGCGAGGATCCGCCGCTCCCGCCAGGGCAGTCGGTGCAGCAGGCCGCTGACCGTGACCCGGTCGTCGACCGACTCCAGCGCGTTGTCGGACTCGCCGACCAGGTCGCCGAACTCGGCCGAGCTCTCGCCGCCGACCGGCGCGTTGAGCGAGGCCGGGCTGTAGCCGGCGGCCGACTCCAGCGCGGCGAGGATCTCCTCCTCCGGCGTCTCCAGCCGCTCGGCCAACTCGGCGACCGACGGGGCCCGGGACAGCTCGCTGGTCAGCGTCGCGGTCGCCTGCCCCACCTCGAGGATCAGGTCGCGCAGCCGGCGTGGCACGTGCACGCCCCAGGTGCGGTCGCGGAAGTGTCGCTTGATCTCACCGACGATGGTGATCGCCGCGTACGCGGTGAACGAGCCGCGCTCCGGGTCGTACCGGTCGACGGCGTTGACCAGGCCGAGGCGGGCGACCTGTTCCAGGTCCTCCAACGGCTCCCCGCGACCCCGGTACCGGCGGGCCAGCCGCCCGGCGAACGGCAACGCGAAGCGGACCAGGTCGTCCCGTGCCTCCTGCCGCCGCTCGGGTGGCAGCCCCTCGATCCGGGCCGCGTACGCGAGCGCCGCCGCGTCGAGGTCCTCCAGGCCCCGCTCGGTGGTCGGTGGGGTGGGTGTGGTGGTCTGTCCGAACATCCGCGCCTCCCTCGCCGAAGATCCCCCGCCCGGCCGGAACCGGTTGCGCGCGTGGTCGGGCCACGCCCCGGGTGAGGACGTTGGTTACGTGACGGATACGTCGGAAGCGGTGGCTGCCCGCCGCGCGGCGTCGTGGGCCGAGTCGCGGCGAGCGGTCTTCCCGCTCCGTAGGTACTCAATCACGGACCGTCGGTTCGCGAGGATGTTTCGCCAGGTTGGCCGGCGGGCCGTGCCCGTCGGCGTGGTGGCCCGCGCTCAGCAGACCAGCAGGCCCTGGTGGGCGCCCGCGTCCCGGAGCGCGGCGAGCGCCTCCGCCATCGGCATCGGCGGCGGCGCGGGCAGGTCGCAGGGCTGGTTGCGCAACACCTCCGTGGCACGTCGGGTCGGTACCGAGGTGACCGGGTATCCGCGGGCCGCGCCCCGGTCCAGGGCCCGCCGCCGGCGCCCGAAGCCGGCCACCGCCAGCCACTGGGACAGGCCGGCGAGCGCGGGCGAACGCAGGCCGGGCGGTTCCGGCAGCACGTCCACCGAGCTGAACGGCTCACTGCCGGCGAGCCACCACTCGGCGCCCTGCACCCGGCGCCGGGTGGCGTTCTCGCACCAGTAGGGCACCAGGCCGGCGCGCAGCACCTGTCCCGGGTCGAGCAGCCGGCCGCACTCCACCACCAGCCGGTCGCCGGTCTTGCCGGCCCGGCGCAGCCAGCGTCGGTAGAGGTCCGCGGTGGCCGCGCTCAGCGCGTCCGGCTGCGGCACGACCACCCGGTGCAGCGGGTGGCCCCGCGTGTCGCCCCACTCCCGGGCGCCGTGCTCGAAACCGGACTCCACGCCGTGTTCGGCGAACGCCGCCGACGCCGTGACCTCCGGGGCACGCCAGCGCGTCTCGTCGCCGCCGGCCGCGCGCAGCACGTGGCGCAGCGCCGGGGCGTCCGGGTGGAAGTCGACCGGGTCGAGGCCGCTGGCCGGGCAGCCGGCCTGGAAGCTGTGGCCGCCGCCGTCGTCCCGCACCGGCCACGTACGCGCGTCGTGCAACAGCAGCACCGGCGCGGCCGGCTCCAGCCGGTCGGCCAGGAACCGCGCGTACGCCTCGGGCAGGGTCCGCCAGCGGACCGCGAGCGTGACCGCGGCGCCGACCGCCACGCCCCGGCTGGCGGGGCAGTGCACCTGCCGCACGTGCACCCGGGGGTTGCCGGCGAGCAGCCGGCCGGCCAGCGCGGCACCGTGGTCGAGCGCGGCGTCCGGACGGTCCACCGTGCCCCGGCCCCACTGCCCGGCGAGTTCGAAGCCGGCGGGCAGCCAGGGCACGCCGAGCGCCACCGCGAGGTGGGCCGCGGCACCGTGCGGCGAGCCGAGCACCGCCCCGGGCCAGCGCCGGCCCGGGTACTGGGCGACGAACCAGTCGGCCACCCGCTCGGCGTCGACGCGGGCGATCTGGGCGGCGGTGAGCGCCGCCCGACCGGCCGCGCGGCCGGCGGCGACGCGCCGTACCGCCTCCGGCGCCCCGCCGAGGCGGGACAGCGAGCCGGCGTGACCGAGGTCGCCGCAGTCGTCGCCGCGCAGCGCCCGGGCCGTCGCGGCGACCAGGATCCGGGCCGCGCTGCCCGCCGCGACCACCCGGTCACCGGGCAACGCGGTGCCGGCCGCCGGTCCGCGCTCGACTCGTTCGCTCACCACGCGGGCCGGCTTCCCGTCCGTCTGGGGTCTAAACGGGTCATCTCCCCACGCGCCGGACCAACCCCCGGTCGGGTGCCGTCGCGCCGCTCCCCCGCCGCCACGGGCGCAACGGCACGCCGGGTGCGGGTTTGGGTCGCGGCGGGACGGGCACTGCACCGCGCATGCCCGACGACCAGAGCGCCCCGGCGGCGACCATCACCCCGTACCGGGACGGACCGCTGCTGGTGCGCGGCGACTTCGCGCTGGTCACGCCGGAGGGCGAGCCGATCGAGGCGCGCCGGGGCACGGTGGCGCTGTGCCGCTGTGGCAAGAGCGCGATCAAGCCGTTCTGCGACGGCACCCACAAGGTCGCCGGCTTCCGGGCGCCCTGACCGCTCGGGGGCCGGTGGGAACAGCAGGGAGTCAGGCGGCGGCCAGCGCGCCGGTGGCCGGCCGCAGCGACGAACGCCCCGCCGACCAGGCGGACAGCAGGTGGGTGGCGAAGAGACGGTCCAGCGCCAGCGCGGCGGCGGCCCCGAACAGCACGTCCCCGGCGAGCGCCGGCTCCGCGCGGACCAGCCCGCCGCACAGGTCGTACGCGGCGATCTGCTCGTGCACCGCGTCCGCCTCGACGTGCTCGTCGTAGAAGCGGGTGGCGACCGCGTCGAAGCCCAGCCGGCGCAACCCGTTGCCGTACCGGCGGTTCGGTAGCGACGAGGTCATCTCGTACGCGGCCAGGTGGCCGAGCAACGCCCCGCGCCGCCGCCGGTGCAGCCCGAACAGCGACATCAGGTTGTTGAGCGCCAGCGTCACCGCCGGCACCCGGTCCAGGTGGGCGGCGTAACCGGTGTCCAGGCCGAGCCGGTCCATGGTGGCGCGGAACAGCTCCGCGTGCATCCGGTCCAGCCGGCCGTTGCCGTACTCGTCCATCTGGATCTCGACGAGCGCCGCCTTCGCCGGGCCGCCGAGCCGGGGCAACGCCCAGCTGTGCGGGTCGGCCTCCCGGAGGTGGTAGATCGAGCGGTGCGTGACGAACTCGCGGAACTGCGCCAGGTCGGCGCGGCGTTGCAGAGTGGCGGCGAGCGCGGGACCGTCGTCCGCGGCCACCACGTCGATCAGCGTCGCCGGCAGGGCGGCCGGCAGCACCGCCGGTAGTGGCCCGGCCAGCTCCCGCAGCGCCGCCGTGAACGGACGCTCCGCCCGGGCCCGCAGCGCCAGCAGGGACGGCTCCCACTCCCACTCGTCGGTCACGCCCTGCCATCCGCGGTAGTGCAGCTCGTAGCAGAGGAAGAGGGTGAGCTGGAGGTCCTCGTCGGTCAGCGGCGCCGCCGCCTCGTCGAACCGGTCGCCCAACCCGGACGGCAGCGCGCCGGGCGACCCGCGCAGCGCGGTGAGCAGCCCGGCCGAGACCGGCCCGCGGGCCGCCGGCAGCGGGGCGGGACCGTAGCGACGATCGGTGACGGTGGACAAGCGGGACCTCCCGGGGACCGGCGAATGCCTGGTCGCAGTGCCCCACCCGGGTCCGGCTAAACGAGGTCCTCGGCGGCGATGGCCTCGGTCTGGATCACCCGGTCCCGCACCCGCCGGGCCGCGTCGCCGTCCGTCATCAGGCCGCGTAGGTCGGCCAGCGCCGGCTCGGGCGCGTTCAGCGGCACGGCCGGGTCCACCACCGCCTCCAGCACGCTGGGCCGGTCCGCGGCGAGCACCTCGTCCCAGGCGGGGCCGATCAGGTCCGGCCGGTCCACCCGGACGCCGTGCAGGCCGAGCAGCCGGGCCCAGCCGGCGTACGGCACGCCGGGTCGCCGGTGGAGCGGTGTGCCCGGGGGGCGGCCGCCGCCCACCCCGGACTGGTCGCGGTTGTTCAGCACCAGCACGACCAGCCGGGGGTCGGGCCACTCCGTCCAGTGGTGCGCCACGGTGATCAGCTCGGCCAGGCCGTTGAGCTGCATCGCGCCGTCGCCGAGCAGCGCCAGCACCGGCTGGTCCGGCCAGGCCAGCTTGGCGGCCACCGCGTACGGCAGCGCGCACCCCATCGAGCCGAGCGTGCCGCAGAGCCGGGCCTGCACGCCGGGCGGCAACTCCACCTGGCGGGCGTACCAGTAGAGGACCGAGCCGATGTCGACGGCGACCGCGGCGCGTCGCGGCAGCCGGGCGGACAGCTCGCGGAGCACGAGTTCCGGGTTGATCGGCTCGGCCGGGGCGGCGGCGCGGTCGGCGGCGAGCGTCCGCCAACGGTCCACCGAGCGTTCCACCACGCCACGCCACTGCGCGTGGGGCCGTTCCGGCACCCGGTCCAGCAGCGCCCGCAGCGTCTCGGCGGCGTCGCCGACCAGCGGAACGTCGATCGGGTAACGGGTGCCGATCCGCCGACCGTCGATGTCGATCTGGATGGTGCGCACCTGCCCGGGCAGCGGGAACCAGTCGGTCCACGGGTCGTTCGTGCCGATCAGCACCAGCGTGTCGCAGCCGCCCATGAGCTGCGCGGCGGCGGTGGTGCCGACCTCGCCGAGCACGCCGGTGTGGAACGGCAGCCGCTCGTCCAGCACCGGCTTGCCGAGCAGCGACGTGGCCACGCCCGCGCCGAGCCGGTCGGCGAGCGCGACGATCTCCCCAGCCGCGCCGTGCGCTCCCTGGCCGACCAGCACGGCCACCCGCTGCCCGGCGCTGAGCAGCGAGGCGGCGGCGTCCAGGTCGGCGTCGTGCGGCAGCACCCGGGCCAGCGGCTCGCCGGGCGTCGCGGTGATGACGCCGGCGGTCGGTGGGAGCCGGTCGGGCACGGGCGTCACCTGCAACGCCCGGGGCAGCACCACGCAGGTCGGGCTGCGGGTCGCCGCCGCGGTCCGGAACGCCTGGTCCAGCAGCGCCGGTACGTGGTCGGGAGTGCGGCCGTACCGGACGAACTGGTTGCACACGTCACCGAAGAGGCGACTCAGCCCGATCTCCTCGTGCGCGCCGCCGAGCGGGCCGCTGACGTCCTCGCCGATGATCGCCACCACCGGCTTGCTGTCCAGCTTCGCGTCGTAGAGGCCGTTGAGCAGATGCACCGCGCTGGGCCCCTGGGTGGCCAGGCACACCCCGATCCCGCCGGTGAACTTGGCGTGGCCGGTGGCCATGAACGCGGCCGTCTCCTCGTGCCGGGCCGGCACGAACGCCGGGTCGCCACCGGCGTCGTCGAGCGCGGCCACCAGCGGGGCGAGCGCCGCGCCGGGATAGCCGAAGGCCCGCGGCACCCGCCAGGCCCGTAGCCGCTCGACCACCAGGTCGGCGACGGTACGGTCAGCCATCGTCCCGCCCCGGGGTGCCGGCGTCGACGTACCGCAGCACCGCGCCGACCCCGTCGGTCAGTTCCGGCGCCTCCTCCGGCGCGAGCACGGTCAGCTCCGCGTCGGTGCCGATCAGCGCGCGCAGCAGCGCGGCGTCCGCGCGTACCTTCTGCGGGTCGGCCACCGACATGTCGGCCAGCTGCGCCGGGTCGGTGGCGATCTCGGTCGGCTCGGGGCCGACCCACAGCTCGCCGTCGGCGGACGCGTCGTCGACGATCAGCATGGTGTCGACCTGGTTTCGTTGCAGCGCGGCGACCACCGCGTCGAGCCCGGCGCCGACGTCCTCCTGCACGCCGAACCGGTCGAGCGCGGCGGCGATCCGCCGGTCGGCGACCTCGGCGACGGTCTGCACGGTGAGGTCGTCCATCAGCGTGTCCTCGGCGCCGCCGGCCCGGGAGCCGGCGTCGGTGCGGACCAGCACGTCCTGCCAGCGTTCCGGGAGCTGGGCGGCGATCATGCCGGTGGCCCGGATGTCGCCGGCCACCACGACCACGTCGGCGCCGACGCGGTCGGCCAGCTCGGCGGTGGCCGCGGCGGCGTCGCCGGCGTTGTGGTGCCACGCCTCCATGGCGGCCCGCTGGTAGCGGGACTGCGACCAGCCGCCGGGCTGCACCCGGCGCACCTGGCGGCTCTGCCGGCCCGTCACCTGGGCCCGCCGGGGCACCCCGCCGGCGCTGACCGCCATCGCGTCGGCGCCGGTGCGGTCGGCCAGCACCCGCACCCAGGCGACCTGTTCGCCGCGCTGGGCGACAAGCGGCATGGTGTGCGGCAGCGCGGCCCAGGTGGCCAGGTCGCGCAGCGGCGGCGCGGAGAGGTACTCGGTGAGCACCACCCGGCCCCGGCTGGCGAAGACCGCGATGCCGTAGTCGCCGGGCATCGGCTGGTGCCGGCGGACCACCTCCTCCACCGCCTCGACGGTGACCTGATCGGCGCCCTGGGCCAGCAGGTCCCCCTTCAGGGCCCGCCAGCGCAGGTCGACCTGTGGGCGCGAGTCGTGGGTGTCCCGGGAGGCGTCCAGGTACACCGAACACCAGGGCCCGGGACGGTCGTAGAGCGGGCGCAGGAAGGACAGCTGCATGCTCGACCCCTTTCCAGCTCGGCCGCACGCATACCCGCGCCCCGGCCGATGTCACCTTCCGGTCCGTCGGGCGTGACCGTTCGTTCATTCACGTCGTTCAACCTGAAGGGCCGATACCATCTGTGCACGGAACGGAACTCTCGGTGGTGAACATGGACACGGAGCTACACACCCGACGCGTCGTCCGTCCGACGGAACGCGTCGTCACCGGACGGCTGGTCCGGCTGATGGAGGGGTACGCCCGCGAGGTGCGCGTGGGCCAGCCGGTGCTGGTCACGGTGTTGACCGCGGCGGGGGTGGTGGGGCTGCTGCTACGGGTGGTCCGCGCGTTGCTCAGCAGCGGCGGTGGCGGCGCGAAGCGCAGCTTCAAGGACCTGAAGAAGGGGCCCGAGTTCCTGGTCACCCCGGTCCGGGTGCGCGACGCCGCGGACCGGCTGGTCGAGGTCGAACTGCACGGTCACCTGCCGCAGAGCGCGCTGCACCCCGGCGACCACGTGCAGCTCACGCTGCGCCCGCAGCGCGACGCGGACCTGCCGCCCCGGATCGAGCGGATCGTCAACCTGACCACCGGTCAGCTGCTCACCCCGCGTACCGCGACGCTCTGGTCGCACCTGGGCCCGGCCCTGCTGCTCCAGGCGACCCTCGGCGTCCTCCTGGTGCTCGGCGTAGCCGCCTGCTCCGCCCTGACGTGAAAGGACGGGCCCCCGCCCAACGCCTCCGGTAGAGGCCGACGCCCCGCCTGACGCCTCCGGTGACGGCGGGGCTCCGCTCAACCACCGACCTTCGCGAGCGGACGCGCGTCGGAAGCGGGGGCGTCGAGCAGCCCGCGGCGGCGCGCCCAGCGCTCGAACAGCACGGTGGCGAACGGCGGCACCGCGCTGGCCAGCGCCAGCCCGGTCCACACCAGCGACCAGCGTCGCCGTCGGGCCACCACGAGGACCAGCAGCCCGTACGCGACGAAGAGCGCGCCGTGGATCGGGCCGAACACCTGCACGCCGAGTTCGTTGCGCGGCGGCCCGTACTTGACCGCCATGCCGGCCAGCAGCGCCGCCCAGGAGCACGCCTCGGCGATCGCCGCCCACACGAACGCCCGGATCCACCCGTCGCGCATCAGTCACTCCTTCTCCGTCGCGGCGGCCATGGTAGCCGGCCCACCTGGCGACCGGCCGGCAAGCGGGGCGCCTGCCTCTACGGGAGGCGTCAAGCGGGGGCCCGTGCTTCCCTCCGGGCGGTTCGGGGTACAGAAAAGGTTCCTTAGACCTTTTCCTGACCCGTCACTCCGTGCGAGGTTGGGAAGACCAACGGTGACAAGGTGGTGACCATGGGCGAAGACGTCGGCGCACGCACCTTCAGCCGGGAGGATCGGGCCCGCTACCGGGAGAAGGTCCGGCGCTGTCTGGACGTCTTCGCCGAGATGCTGCGCGAGTCCCGGTTCGACGTGGAGCGGCCGATGACCGGCCTGGAGATCGAGCTGAACCTGGTCGACGAGCGCTTCGACCCGGCGATGCGCAACGCCGACGTGCTGGCGGCGATCGCCGACGAGGCGTTCCAGACCGAGCTGGGCCAGTTCAACGTGGAGATCAACGTGGCGCCGCGCCGGCTCACCGGCACCGGCACCGCCCAGTTCGAGGAGCACGTGCGGGCCAGCCTCAACGCCGCCGAGGAGAAGGCCCGCACGGTCGGCGCGCACATGGTGATGATCGGCGTCCTGCCGACGCTGCGCCCGGAGCACCTGACCGCCGAATCGCTCTCCGCCAACCCCCGGTACGCGTTGCTCAACGAGCAGATCTTCGCCGCCCGCGGGGAGGACCTGCCGATCGCGATCAGCGGGGTGGAGCGGCTGGCCACCACCGCCGACACCATCACGCCGGAGGCGGCCTGCACCAGCACCCAGTTCCACCTCCAGGTCAGCCCGGCGCATTTCGCCGACTACTGGAACGCCGCCCAGGCGATCGCCGGCATCCAGGTGGCGCTCGGCGCGAACTCTCCGCTGTTCTTCGGCCGGGAGCTGTGGCGGGAGACCCGCATCCCGCTGTTCCAGCAGGCCACCGACACCCGGGCGGAAGAGATAAAAGCCCAGGGGGTACGCCCGCGGGTGTGGTTCGGGGAACGGTGGATCACCTCGGTGTTCGACCTGTTCGAGGAGAACGTGCGCTATTTCCCCGCGCTGCTGCCGGTGTGCGACCCGGAGGATCCGGCGGCGACGCTGGCCAGCGGCGGTGTGCCGAAACTCGCCGAGTTGCGCCTGCACAACGGCACCATCTACCGCTGGAACCGGCCGGTCTACGACGTGTCGCGCGGGCGTCCGCACCTGCGGGTGGAGAACCGGGTGCTGCCGGCCGGCCCGACCGTGCTGGACACGGTGGCCAACGGCGCCTTCTACTTCGGACTGGTCCGGGCGCTGGCCGAGTCGGACCGTCCGCTCTGGTCGCAGATGTCGTTCAGCGCCGCCGAGGAGAACTTCAACGCCTGCGCCCGGCACGGCATCGACGCCCAGGTGTTCTGGCCGGGCCTGGGCTACCTGCCGGTGACCGAGCTGGTGCTGCGTCGGCTGCTGCCGATGGCCCACCAGGGGCTCGACCGGTGGGGCCTGGACCCGGCCGAACGGGACCGGCTGCTCGGCGTCATCGAGCAGCGCTGCCTGACCGGCCGCAACGGCGCGACCTGGCAGGTGGAGACGCTGCACCGGCTGGAGTCCGCCGACCACCTCGACCGGCCGGCCGCGCTGCGCGAGGTGGTCCGGCACTACGTCGACCTGATGCACAGCAACCACCCGGTGCACGAGTGGCCGATCCCCTGACGGGTCCGGGGCCGTCCCCCGGTCACCGGGGGACGACCCGCAGGCGGTCTACGCGGCCGAACGAAGATCCCGGTCATCCGGATCGCCCCGCTCAGGGCGGGCCGACGGTCGACCAGCAGCACGTCGTGCCCGCGCGCGGCGAGCGACGTGGGGCCTCAGCCGGAGACGGCGACGAAGACCAGCGCGCCGAGCGCGGCCAGCGGCAACGCCACCGTCGTCGCGAGCAACCGGGTCCGGGCGGCGCGGGCGACGAGCAGGATCACGAGCGCGGCGAGCCCGAGGTCGATGGCCACGTTCCACGAGGCGCCGGGGTAGTAGCCGGTGCGGCCCCGGTCGGCGAAGCGCAGCGCCTCCTCGACGAACACGGCCGCCGGCAACGCGGTCGCCACCACCCGCCGCCACCCGGACGACCGGGCCCAGACACCGGCGACGCCGAACACCACGCCCGCGAGCACCCCGGACGCCATCCAGAGCAACGAGGTGGGCGCGGTGATCACGGCCAGGTCGTCCCCCTGGAGCAGCGCCGCCGCCAGGTAGTAGCTGGGCACGGCGACGACCAGCAGGACCACGCCCGCCACCGCCGCCCGCAGCTCGCCCACCCGGACCCACCAGCCGAGCGCGAACGCGGCGATTGCCCAGGTGGCGGTGGAGTTGCCGAGTTCGGCCAGCGGGTACGGCACCCTCGTGATCCAGACGAAGTCGAGGAAGCCGAGCAGGAAACCGGCGAGGGGGGCGACGAGCGCCAGGATGCGACGGGTCGGCGGCATGACGGCGAGCATACTCGGTATGCAGTCAGCGCATCGCTGCCAGGGTCGCCGCCGCGGCACCGGCCACCAGCGCGTCGTCCGGCGTCGCGTTCCGGTCGGCCCGGGTGGTGAGCACCGCCAGCACGATCGGCGCGGCGTCCGGCGGCCACACCACGGCGATGTCGTTTCGGGTGCCGTACCCGCCGGTGCCGCTCTTGTCCGCGACCCGCCAACCGGCCGGCGTGCCGGCCCGGACCAGGCCCGCGCCGGTGGTGCTGCTCCGCATCCAGTCGAGCAGCACCGCCCGGTCCGGCGGCGGCAGCACGTCGCCCAGCGCGTACGCCCGCAGGGAACCGACCAACGCGCGGGGGGTGCTGGTGTCGCGGACGTCGCCCGGCGCGGCCTCGTTGAGGTCCGGCTCCGTGCGGGCGGGGTCGGTGACCCGGTCGCCGACGCCCCGCAGCGCGCGCTCGAACGCGGCCGGGCCGCCGAGTTCGGCGAACATCAGGTTGCCGGCGGTGTTGTCGCTCTGCCGCACCGCCGCCTCGGCGACCGCCCGCAGCGTCATCCCGGACCCGACGTACCGCTCGGTGACCGGCGAGTACGACACCAGGTCCGCCCGCCGGTAACGCACCACCCGGTCCAGGTCGGCGTCGGACGTGGCGGCCAGCAACGCGCCGGCCGCGAGCGCCTTGCACGTCGACGCGTACGCGAACCGTTCGTCAGCCCGGTGGGCCAGCGTACGGCCGGTGCCGGTGTCGACCGCGTAGACGCCGATCCGCGCTCCGAACCGCCGTTCCAGCGCGGCGAGTTCCCCGGGCACCGGAACCGGGGCACCCGTCGACGCGCCGGGAGCCGTGCCGGCGGCAGGAGCCGTGCCGGCGCGGGGCGCGGCCGGGGTGGACGTGCAGCCGGCCAACAGGACGATCGCAAGCGCCGCCACTGCCCGCTGGACGTGCTTCATGGTGCTCCTCTCCACGCCGGCACACCGGCGGCGTCGCCCGTCCTCAGGCGGGGGCGCACCGCTGACGCAGCGTGGGCACACCGGGCCCGGTCAGGTCGTCGCAGTATGCCGCCCGGCCGGCCATCGCCATGGTCAGTGCCAGCGTGGTGCCGCTGACCAGTGGGCCGGCGCCGGTGGCGAACGGTCCGTCGGTGGCCGCCACCCGCAGCCCCCGGATGGCGCTGCGTCCGCTCACGGTGAAGTCCCGACCGGCAAAGAATCGGGCGACCGGCGTCACGGCCTCGACCGGCGGCGTACGGCCGAGGCCGAGCGGTCGCCGGATGTCCTGGGCGTGCACGACCACCTCACCGAGCCACGCCTCGGTCGGGCCGAACGTGGACGTGGTGCTGCGGATGATCCGACGGAACCGGTCGAGCGTCTCCGCCGGGTCGGCGCCCCGGTGCTCGGCCAGGCGACGGTCGTTGTGCTTGTCGAAGTCGAAGCGCGCGCCCAGCACGCTGGCCACCCAGCGTGCCCGGCCGACGCTCGCCGCCGCGGTGAGGTGCGCGACCACCTCCTCCACCGTCCACCGTCCGCACAGCGAACGCTGCGCCCACCGCGCCGCCTCCAGCCCGGCCAGATCCTCGGCGAGCGCCGCCCGCTCGGCGTGCGCGAGCGCCCACAACTCGTCCCGGCTCAGCGTGTCGGACATGAAAACCCCCAGTTGTCGGCCCCGTCCCCGCTCAGACCGCCCCCACCCGCCGAACTCATCGCCCGCCGCCTGGCCGCCCTTCCCCTCTCGTCGATCTTGGAGTTGTGGTGCCAGGGAAAGCGCTGGATGTCAGCTTTGCGAACCACCACAACTCCAAGATCGGCGCGAACCCGTGCACCGGGTCAGGCCGACCAGGCGGGCCGTGGCGGGTGGGGGCGGGCGATCTCCGCGACGACGGTACGTGCCACCGGCCGCAGCCGAGTCTCGGCCGGCGCGATGCCGTCCGCCTCCGGCGTGAGTCGTTCGGGCCATCAGGTTCGTCGGCAGGATGTCGACTCCCCTGCCCGCCCGACTCCCGGTCGGGCAGTGCGTTGACGTGCTGCCGGCCCTCAGCGGGCGACCGGCGCAGCTGGACCGGCAAACGGCATGCCTCGACGCCGCGAGGACCGGGGCGCGACGTCAGAGCGCGACGATCGCCGCGCTCTCCGCCGGCAGCTCGATGCCGCCGCGCATCACCGTGGCGCCCTCGGAGGAGGCGAGCAGCACCCGGCGTACCGCCCCGGGCAGGTTCACCCGCTGCGGTCGCTCCGCCAGGTTGGCCACCACCAGCGTGTCGCCGCGTCGCACCACCAGGAACTGGTCGCCGTGGCGCACCTCGACCCGGTGCAGCCGCGGGTCGGACAGGTCCGGGCACGACTTGCGCAGCGCGATCAGCCGCCGGTGGAACTCGTACATCTCGCGGTGGTCGGGCTTGTCCAGCTCGGCCCAGTCCAGCCGGGACCGCAGGAACGTCTGCGGGTCCTGCGGGTCGGGCACGTCGTCGGTGGCCCATCCGTGGTCGGCGAACTCGCGTCGGCGGCCGGTGGCGACCGCGACCGCCAGCTCCGGCTCGGGGTGGCTGGTGAAGAACTGCCACGGCGTGGTCGCGGCCCACTCCTCCCCCATGAACAGCATCGGGGTGAACGGCGCGGTCATCAGCAGCGTGGCGCCGACCCGCAGCATCCCGGTCGAGAGCGTGGCGGAGATCCGGTCACCGGTGGCCCGGTTGCCGATCTGGTCGTGGTTCTGCAGGTAGGCGACGAACCGGTGGCCGGGCGTGCGCTGCCGGTCGACCGGGCGGCCGTGGCTGCGGTTGCGGAAGCTGGACCAGGTGCCGGCGTGGAAGAACGCGCCGGTCAGCACGTCGGTGAGGCACTCCAACGAGCCGAAGTCGCCGTAGTAGCCCTGCCGCTCGCCGGTGAGCAGCGTGTGCAGCGCGTGGTGCGCGTCGTCGTTCCACTGGGCGTGCAGGCCGTAGCCGCCGGCCTCGCGCGGCGTGATCAGCGTCGGGTCGTTCAGGTCGGACTCGGCGATCAGCGACAGCGGCCGGCCCAGCGCGGTCGACAGCGACTCGACCTCGACCGCCACCTCCTCCAGCCAGTGGGTGGCCCGGCCGTCCGGCATCGCGTGCACGGCGTCCAGCCGCAGCCCGTCGACGTGGTAGTCGCGCAGCCACATCAGCACGCTGTCGACGATGTAGCGGCGCACGCCGTCGGAGTGCGGGCCGTCCAGGTTGACCGTGCGGCCCCAGGTGTTGCTCTGCTCGGCGAGATACGGCGCGAAGCGCGGCGCGTAGGCCCCGGAGGGCCCGAAATGGTTGTAGACGACGTCGAGGATCACCCCCAGCCCTCGGGCGTGAGCCGCGTCGACGAAGCGTTTCAGGCCGTCCGGCCCGCCGTAGGGCTCGTGCGGGGCGTACCAGCAGACGCCGTCGTAACCCCAGTTGTGCTCGCCGTTGAACGCGTTGACCGGCAGCAGCTCGACCAGGTCGACACCGAGCTCCACCAGGTGGTCGAGCCGGGCGATGGCCCCGTCGAACGTGCCCTCCGGGGTGAACGTGCCGATGTGCAGCTCGTACAGCACGCTGCCGGGCAACTGCCGGCCGGTCCACGCGGTGTCGGTCCAGGGGAACGCCGCGTGGTCGTACACCCGGCTGGGGCCGTGCACGCCGACCGGCTGCCAGGCCGACCTCGGGTCCGGCAGCGCCTGCTCGTCGTCGTCGAGCAGGAACGCGTAGTCGGCGCCCGGCCCGGCGTCGGGCGCCTCGACCCGCCACCAGCCGTCCGGACCGGGCCGCATGTCGTGGTCGGCCACGCCGGGCAGGCGCAACCGCACCCGGGCGGCCTCGGGCGCCCACACCGTGAACTCGGTCATGCGGCGGCCTCCGCTGGGTCGGTGGGTGCGAGGAGGGCGACGGGACAGGTGCTCAACAGATCTTCCAGGAGCACCTCCTCACCACTGTAGACCCGACCGGTGAACACGTCGGTCACCGGATGAACGGGAAGTGACAACGTCGTGCCCCGCCAGCCGCCGTCGCGGGCCAGCCGCACCGGCAGCCGGGTGGCCACCGCGATCGCGCCGCCCCGGTCGAACGCCACCGCGTGCGCGGCGGCCGGGCCGCGCGCCGGCAGCGGCCGGTAGCCGGTGAACAGCTCCGGACGGTCCCGGCGCAGCCGCAGCGTGCGGGAGACCACGAGCAGCTTGGCCGCGCCGTCCGCGGCCACCGTCGGCTGCCAGCCGGCGTCGAGCCGGGTCAGCAGCTCCCGGCGTACGGCGAAGTCGACCGGGCGGCGGTTGTCCGGGTCGACCAGGGAGTTCTCCCACAGCTCGGTGCCCTGGTAGGTGTCCGGCACGCCGGGCATGGCGAGCTGCACCAGCTTCTGCCCGAGCGCGTTGGACCAGCCGGCCGGCGTGATCTCGTCGACGAACGCGGTGATCTGGGCGAGCAGCTCCGGGTCGTCGTACATCCGGTCGACCAGGGCGTGCATCTCGTGCTCGAAGGCCGGGTCGGGGTCGGCCCAGCTCGTGCTGACCGACGCCTCCCGGGCGGCCTTCTCCGCGTACCCGTGCAGCCGGTCCCGGTCGAGCGGCCAGGCCCCGACGGCGGTCTGCCAGAGCAGGTGGGCCAGCGCCGGGTCGGCCAGCGGCGCCCGGGACATCCAGTCGGTGACCCGGTCGGCCCACCGGCCGGGCAGCTCGCTCAGCACCGCGAGCCGGGCGCGGACGTCCTCGCCGCGCTTCGTGTCGTGGGTGGAGAGCGCGGTCATGCTCGCCGGCCAGCGCACCTGGCGGGCGGCGGCGAACCGGTGCAGCTCGGCCGGCGGCACCCCGAAGTGGGCCGGGCTGCCGCCCACCTCGTTCAGCGCGACGAACCGGCTCCACCGGTAGTAGGCGGTGTCCTCCACGCCCTTGGCCATCACCGCGCCGGTCAACTGCGGGAACCGGGCGGCCAGCTCGTGACCGGGGTCCCGGAGCCGGGCGGTGACCTGGTCCAGCACGGCGGTCAGGTCGGGCCGGCGACGACCGGCCTCGCTGCGGGCGGCGGCCAGGTGCCGGGCCCCCTCCGGCGGATAGCCGCGGTAGACCGGGAAGCAGGCGGCCAGCTCCGCGAGCGCGTCGCGGACCTGCTCGCGGGGCAGCTCGGGGACGAGCGCGGCGAGGCGGGTCAGCTCGGCGGCGAGCAGCCGGGTGGCGGCCTCCAGCTTGGTGCCGTGGGTCAGGTCCTCCCAGGAGGTGTGCCGGCCGGTGAGCCGCCCGTCGAGCGCGGTGAAGTCCGGCTCGGCTGCCGGGTCGACGAAGAGGCCGGACACGGCGGCCAGCGCGTCGTAGCCGGTGGTGCCCTCGACCGGCCAGTCCGGCAGGTCCTCGCCGTACTCCAGGATCTTCTCCACCACCAGCCAGCGTTGCGGCGCGGCGGCGCGCAACCGGGCCAGGTAGCCGGCCGGGTCGCGCAGCCCGTCCGGGTGGTCCACCCGGATGCCGTCGACGTCCCCGGCGTCGGACCAGCGCAGGATCTCCGCGTGGGTGGCGTCGAAGACCGCCGGGTCCTCCACCCGCAGGCCGGCCAGGTCGGAGACGGCGAAGAACCGGCGGTACGTCAGCTCGGTGTCGCCGCGCCGCCAGTCCACCAGCTCGTAGTGCTGCCGGTCGTGCACCTCGCGGGGTGTGCCGTCGCCGGTGCCGTCCGCGATCGGGAAGCGGTGCTCGTGGTAGCGCAGCTCCCCGTCGACCAGCTTGAGGTCGTCCAGCGCGTCGGGGGCGTCGGCGAGCACCGGCAGCAGCAGCCGGCCGCGGTCCCAGTCGATGTCGAACCAGTCCGCGTACGCCGAGTCGCGCCCGGCCCGCAGCACGTCCCACCAGGCCGGGTTGGCCGCCGGCCGGGCCACCCCGGCGTGGTTCGGCACGATGTCCACGACCAGGCCCAGCCCGGCCGCGCGCAGCGCCCGGACCAGGCGTTGCCGACCGGCCTCGCCGCCCAGCTCCGGGTTGACCGCCCGGTGGTCGACCACGTCGTAGCCGTGCTGCGAGCCGGGGGTGGCGGTGAGCAGCGGCGCGGTGTAGAGGTGGGTGACGCCGAGCGCGGCCAGGTAGTCGGTCAGCTCGGCGGTGGCGTCCAGGTCGAAGCCGGGCCGCACCTGGACGCGGTAGGTCGAACGGGGGGTGTCGGGCATGGTCAGGGCGTCCTCTCCAGGACCAGCAGCGAGCGGTCCGGCACGCACACCGTGCCACCCGCCTCGACCACTGTCGTCTTCTCCGGATCCGGTTCCGCGGTGCTGATCACCAGCTCCCACCGGGGCCCGAACTCCTCCCCGGGCAGCGTGAAGTCCAACGCCGCGTCGTGCGCGTTGAACAGCAGCAGGAAGGAGCTGTCCCGGTGGCGTTGGCCGTACTGGCCGCGCTCCGGGATGCCGTCGCCGTTGACGAACAGGGCCACCGAGCGGCCGAAGTCGTTGCCCCAGTCCTCGCCGGTCATCTCCCGGCCGTCCGGGGTGTACCAGGCCAGGTCCGGCAGGCCGGAGCCGGCGGCCCGACCGCCGACCGGCAGCCCGGTGAAGAACCGTCGACGGCGGAACACCTGGTGGCGGTTGCGGAACTCGGTGAGCCGCCGCACGAACGAGAGCAGCTCCTCGTCGGCCCGGTCCCAGTCCACCCAGGCCAGCTCGCTGTCCTGGCAGTAGGCGTTGTTGTTGCCGTGCTGGGTGCGGCCCAGCTCGTCGCCGTGGCCGAGCATCGGCACGCCCTGGGACAGGATCAGCGTGGCCAGGAAGTTGCGCCGCTGCCGCTCCCGCAGCGCGCGTACGCCCGGGTCGTCGGTGTCGCCCTCGACGCCGCAGTTCCAGGAGCGGTTGTGGCTCTCCCCGTCCCGGTTCTCCTCGCCGTTGGCCTCGTTGTGCTTGTCGTTGTACGACACCAGGTCGGTGAGCGTGAACCCGTCGTGGCAGGTGACGAAGTTGATGCTGTGGAACGGGCGGCGGCCGTCGTCCTGGTAGAGGTCGGCGGAGCCGGAGATGCGGGACGCGAACTCGGCGAGCGTGGCCGGCTCGCCGCGCCAGAAGTCGCGGACCGTGTCGCGGTATTTTCCGTTCCACTCGGTCCACTGCGGCGGGAAGTTGCCCACCTGGTAGCCGCCGGGGCCGATGTCCCACGGCTCGGCGATCAGCTTGACCCGGCCGACCACCGGGTCCTGCTGCACCACCTCGAAGAACGTGGAGAGGCGGTCCACCTCGTAGAACTCGCGGGCCAGCGTGGCGGCCAGGTCGAAGCGGAAGCCGTCGACGTGCATCTCGGTGACCCAGTAGCGCAACGAATCCATGATCAGTTGGAGCGAGTGCGGGCTGCGCACGTTGAGGCTGTTACCGGTGCCGGTGTAGTCGACGAAGTAGCGCCGGTCCTCCTCGGAGAGCCGGTAGTAGCTCGGCGTGTCGATGCCCTTGAAGCTCAGCGACGGCCCGAGGTGGTTGCCCTCGGCGGTGTGGTTGTAGACCACGTCGAGGATGACCTCGATGCCGGCGGCGTGCAGCGCCTTGACCATGCCGCGGAACTCCTGCACCTGCTGGCCGAGCCGGCCCAGCGCGGAGTAGCCGTGGTGCGGGGCGAAGAAGCCGATGGTGTTGTAGCCCCAGTAGTTGCGCAGCCCCAGGTCGGCCAGGCGGTGGTCGTGCACGAACTCGTGCACCGGCATCAGCTCGACCGCGGTCACCCCGAGCCGCTGGAAGTGCTCGATCATCACCGGCGAGGCGATCGCCGCGTACGTGCCGCGCAGCTCCTCCGGGATGTCCGGGTGGCGCATGGTCAGCCCGCGCACGTGCGCCTCGTAGATGACCGAGTGGTGGTAGGGCGTACGCGGCGGCTTGTCGTTGCCCCAGTCGAAGTACGGGTTCACCACCACCGACTTCGGCATGAACGGCGCCGAGTCGGTGGTGTTCATCCGGTCCGGGTCGCCGCCCACCTCGTAGTCGTAGACCGCCGGGTCCCAGGAGACCTCGCCGTCGACCGCCTTCGCGTACGGGTCGAGCAGCAGCTTGTGCGGGTTGCACCGCACCCCGTTGGCCGGGTCCCACCGGCCGTGCACCCGGAAGCCGTACCGCTGGCCGGGTTCGACGCCGGGAATGTAGGCGTGCCAGACGTACGCGTCGACCTCGCGCAGCTCGACCCGGCGCTCGGTGCCGATGTCCCACTCGTCGAACAGACAGAGCTCGACCCGCTCCGCCACCTCGGAGAAGATCGCGAAGTTGGTGCCCATCCCGTCGTAGGTGGCGCCGAGGGGGTAGCTCTCGCCCGGCCAGACCTGCATGTCGCTCCTTCGGCCCATGATCGTGAGCGCGCCGGACGGGCGGCCGACGCGCACGCCGTTGATGCCCCGCCGTACCCGCCGCCAATCCACCCGTTCGGACGGTAACCGAAAGGTTCGGGTGTCGTCCGTCACGATCGACCGTTTCGAGGTGCGGGTTCGCGCCGGATGGACTTTCCTGGACCGCGGACGCGCGCCCGCGCGTGTCCGCCCGGCCGCTCGGCCAATCCTCACCACCCGCCCACCGCCGCCACCGATGCCGGCGTGTCCCACCCTGCATGGACGGAGAACGACACGTGACCACGCTGCGGGTCGGCGCACAGACCGCCACCGCGACGGACCGGCTCCACCGGCCCACCCTCACCTCCCGCCCGACCGTGCCGCCGCAGTCCGGCGCCGCGTCCCGCAAACGGCGCATCCTGATGCTGTCGTGGGAGTACCCGCCGGTGCTCGTCGGTGGCCTCGGCCGCCACGTGCACGCGCTCTCCGTCGCCCTGGCCGCCGCCGGGCACGAGGTCACCGTGGT
>NZ_JBEZCX010000015.1:0-188785 GCF_040647835.1 Micromonospora sp. NPDC049240 | reverse complement strand
TGGCAGGACATGCCGCTGACCGAGGCCGCGCAGACGGTGCAGGTGTCGGCCTACCCGGACGCGTACGCGCAGTGGGAGAAGCAGGCCACCGACCTCGTCGGCAAGCACTGGAACAGCTGAGACAACGCGAAGGCCGGCACCCCGGACAGGGGTGCCGGCCTTCAGCGGCTCACCGGGCGGCGGCAGTGGTAGACCAGGGCCGGTGGCAGGTTCGCCCAGACCGTACGCCCGATCGTCACCTCCTCGAACGCGCCGGTCAGCAGGTGCCGGAAGCGGCGGGCGGGCCGGGTCGCGAGCGCGTGCCGGTACGCGAACGTGGTGAACACGCCGCTCGGCCGCAGCGCCGCCCGCACCGCGTCGAGAACGGCCAGCTGCCGCCCGGCGCCGAAGGCCGCCCAGGGCAGCCCGCTCACCACCACGTCGGCGGCGGGAAGGTGCCGCTCGGTCAACACCCGGTCGAGGGTGGCCGCGTCGGCGCGTACCACCTCGACGGCGGCGTGACGACGTGCCAGCGCGGCGGCGAAGCTCGGGTTGAGTTCGACCGCCAGGTGCTGGCCGCGCCCGGCCAGCCGCTGCTGGATGGCCCGGGTGAAGGCGCCGGTGCCGGGGCCCAGCTCCACCACCAGCGGATGCCCGTTGCGGGGCACGGCGGCGGTGATGTCCCGGGCGAGGACCGATCCGCTCGGCAACACCGCGCCGGTGGCGAACGGGTGCCGGGCGAACTGGCCGAGGAAGGTGGGGGCGTCGCTGATCACGCCGACCGACGGTAGGCGCGCGGACGCCGCCCGGGTCTCGTGCGGCGGGCCGGCAAACCGGCCAGTCGGAGGAGGGGCGCCGGCCGGTGGAAGGGCTGGCCGCCGCGTCCGGCTCCGTATGGTGGCCGCATGGGGGGCAGGCGGTGGAACTGGTGGCCCGAGCTGCTGCTCGGGCTCGGCACGGCCGCGTTGGGGCTGATCAGCACCCGGATCGTCATCCCCGGCATTCCGCGCGAGGCGTGGGCGGGGGTCTTCGCGGTGCTCACCGGCCTGGTCCTGGTGGGCGTCCGGCGCTGGCCGTGGCCGGTGCTGCTCGCCACGTCGGCGCTGCTGGTGGTGGCCGACGCGGTGACGGTGACCGGCGCGGACACCGCCCAGTTCGCCGCCGCGGTCGCGTTGGGCTACGTCGCGTACCGGTCGAGCTGGCCGGCCACGGCCGCCGGGTACGCGCTGCTGCTGACCGTGACGCTGATCAACGTGATCGACCCGGGCAACGCGGAGGTCCTCCGCGGCGGTGTCGGCGTGTTGCGGCTGGTGATGCTGGCCGGGATCGCCGCCGCGCCGGTGGCGTTCGGCCGCTACCTCAGCGGCGTGCGCCAGGCCGCTCGCGCGGCCGAGGAGCGGGCCCGGGAGGCGGAGGAGCGGCGGGCGACGGAGGCCCGGATGGTCCGGCTGACCGAGCGCACCGCGATCGCCCGGGACCTGCACGACATCGTCGCGCACCACGTCGCGGCGATCGCGCTGCGGGCCGGCGCCGCCCGGTACGCGGTGCAGCACACCGGCCGCCCCGACGAGGCGGTGTTGGCGCTCGACGAGCTGCGGGACACCGCCGGCCAGGTGTTGGACGAGCTGCGGGAACTGCTGGAGGTGCTCCGTGACCCGGACGCGGTGGCGCCGGCCGAGACGTCCGTCGATCCGGCGCAGGTGATCCGGGACGCGGCCCGGCGGGTGCGGGAGGCCGGCCTGGCGGTGCAGGTACGGATGCCCGAGGTGCTGCACATGCCGCTGGTGGGAGGCACGACCGCGGCCCGGGTGGTGCAGGAGGCGCTGACCAACAGCCTGAAGCACGCCGGGCCGGGCGCGGTCGTCTCGGTCGACGTCCAGGTGACCGGTGGCGCGTTGCTGATCGAGGTGTGGGACAGCGGCCCGGCGCGTCCGGGCCCCCGGTTGCCGGCCTCGGGGCACGGGCTGCGGGGCATGCGGGAGCGGGTGGGCCTGCTCGGTGGGACGCTCGTCGCGGGTGGCACGGAGGGTGGCGGCTGGCGGGTCCGGGTACGGCTGCCGATCAGGGAGAACGAATGATCAGAGTGTTGGTGGTCGACGACCAGACGTTGGTCCGGGCCGGGGTGGGCCTGGTGCTGCGGACGGCCGGGGGCTTCGAGGTGGTGGGCGAGGCCGGCGACGGCCACGAGGCGGTCCGGCTCGCCGAGCGGCTACGGCCGGACGTCATCCTGATGGACCTGCGGATGCCCCGGCTGGACGGCATCGAGGCGACCCGGCGGATCCTGCGGCAGCAGCCGGCGGCCCGGGTGCTGGTGCTGACCACGTTCGCGGACGACGCGAACGTCTACGGGGCGCTCGGCGCGGGCGCGCAGGGCTACCTGGTGAAGGACGGCGCCCCCGAGGAACTGGTCGACGCGGTCCGGCGGGCCGCCCAGGGTGAGCCGCTGCTCGCCCCGCCGGTGCTGGCCCGGGTGCTGCGCCGCGCGCTCGCCGCGCACGACCGCGACCGTACCCCCGATCCAGCCGTCGCGGGGCTCGGTCTGCTCAGCCCGCGGGAGCGGGAGGTGCTGGCGCTGGTCGGGGCCGGACTGTCGAACGCGGAGATCGCCGCCCGGCTGCACCTCGGCGTGACCACGGTGAAGACGCACGTCTCGGCCGCGATGGAGAAGCTGGAGCTGCGGAACCGGGTGCAGGCGGCGGTGGTGGCGCACCGGCTGGGTCTGGTCGACGACGGATTCAACCCGGTGCCGGATCCGGGTGGACCCTAGGGCCACGACCGGCCACCCGGAGGACCCGCCCCGGCCGCGGGCAGGACGTCACCGGCCGACGCCGCGGCGACGCTGGTAGGCATGACCTTCCTGGATTCCCTGGTGGACCGGCTCGACACCCTGCCGCCGGGCCTCCTGCTGCTGGTCGCGGCGGCGGTGCTCGCCGGCGAGGTGGGGCTGCTGGCCGGGCTGGTGCTGCCGGCCGCGACCACCATACTGACGGTCGGCTTGCTGGCCCGTGCCGGCCGCGTCGACCTGGGCGTCGCGCTGGCGGTGACCACCACCGCCGCGTTCGTCGGGGATCAGCTCGGCTATCTGGAGGGGCGGCTGCTCGGCCCCCGCCTGCGTGGTGGGCCGGTCGGCCGGTGGGTGGGGGAACCTCGCTGGCGGCGGGCCGAGGCGCTGGTCGCCGCCCGGGGCGGGACCGCGGTGCTGCTGGGTCGCTGGACGGCGTTCGTCCGCACGCTGGTGCCCCGGGTGGCCGGGGCGGCCGGACTGCCGTACCGCCGGTTCGTGCTCTTCGACGGCCTGGCGGTCGTCGTCTGGGTGCCCGGCACGGTGCTGGTGGGCTGGGCGGCCGGCGGACTGCCGGCCGGTCTCCCGGCCGCCGCCGGGGTGGCGGTGGTGGTGGCGGTCGCGCTCGCGGTGGCGTTCCGGCGTCTGCGGGTACGCCGACGGCGCGCGGGCCGCCGCGCCTGCTCCGGGCCGGTGCCGGCGCGGGCGGGCGGCACCCGCCGCCGGCCGGGTTCCCGCCGTCCGGGAGAGGGCCGGACCGCGCCCGTCCGGCGGGGCGCGGTCGACCGCTGCTGACCCGGCCGGCCGCTCCGCCGGAATCCGGTCACCGGGTACGACTGGCTGCCGTCAGGTCGGGTATGCGGGCCTGCGCGTGGTGCGGCCCGCTGACGGTCAGCGCTTCCCGCCCGGCACCCATAGCACATCGCCGCCCGGATTGGCCGTTCTTGACAGGATAAAGAGCAGATCGGAGAGCCGGTTGAGATACTTTGCCGGGAGCGTGCTGGTCCGATCGGGGTCGTGCGCGACCAACGCCCATGCCGCACGCTCGGCGCGCCGGGCGGTCGTCCGTGCCACGTGCAGCAGCGCCGCGCCCGCGGTGCCGCCGGGGAGGATGAAGGAGTCGAGCTTGCCCAGGCGCGCGTTGAACTCGTCGCACCAGCCCTCAAGGCGCTCGACGTACTCCTCGGTGACCCGCAGCGGCGGGTACTCCGGGTCCGGCTCGACCGGTGTCGCCAGGTCCGCGCCGACGTCGAACATGTCGTTCTGCACGGACTCCAGCACCCCCCGCAGCTCGTCCGGGAGCTGCCCCAGGGCGAGCGCGACGCCGATCGAGGCGTTGCACTCGTCGACGTCCGCGTACGCGGCGATCCGCGGATCGGTCTTCGGCACCTGCTCGTTGTTGCTCAGCCTGGTCATGCCGGCGTCGCCGGCCTTGGTGTAGATGCGCGTGAGGTGGACGGCCATGACGCACAGCCTACGGATACCTGACCTGACCATCCCGGTACGGCCCGACCGGCCGACCGCGGTGGGGCCGGGCGACGCCGGCGACCCGGCGGTCAGCGACGTCGACGTCATCCGGGTACGCGGGGACGCCCGGCTGGCCGGCACCGTGCACGTGGTGGGCGCGAAGAACTCGGCGTTGAAGCTGATGGCCGCCGCGCTGCTCGCGCCCGGCCGTAGCGTGATCACCAATGTGCCCCGGATCACCGACATCGCGATCATGGGTGAGGTGCTGCGTCGGCTCGGCTGCGGCGTACGCTTCGGCCCCGACGACCCGGTCGACCCGATGGTCGCCGGCGGCGGCAAGGAGCGGTCCCGCTCGGTCGTCATCGACGTGCCGGAGCGGCCGGGTGCGGAGGCCGACTACGACCTGGTCCGCCGGCTGCGCGCGTCGATCTGCGTGCTCGGCCCGCTGCTGGCCCGGCGTGGGCACGTCCGGGTGGCCCACCCCGGCGGCGACGCGATCGGCTCGCGCGGCCTGGACATGCACATCGCCGGGTTGGCCCGGATGGGCGCGGACATCTCCGGTGAGCACGGCTTCGTCATCGCCGAGGCGCCGGACGGGCTGCACGGCGCGGACATCGTGCTGGACTTCCCGAGCGTGGGCGCCACCGAGAACCTGGTGATGGCGGCGGTGCTGGCCCGGGGCACCACGACGATCGACAACGCGGCCCGGGAGCCGGAGATCGTCGACATCTGCACCATGCTGAACCGGATGGGCGCCCGGATCTCCGGCGCCGGTTCCTCGACGGTGCAGATCGTCGGCGTGCCCGACCTGCGCCCGGTGCGGCACGCCACGGTGGGGGACCGGATCGTGGCCGGCACCTGGGCGTTCGCCGCCGCGATGACCCGCGGCGACGTCACCGTGACCGGCCTCGACCCGGCCTACCTGGAGGTCGCGCTGGACAAGCTGGTCTCGGCCGGCGGCCTGGTGGAGACGCGCGGCGACGCGTTCCGGGTCCGGATGGACGACCGGCCGGCGGCGGTGGACGTGGTCACGCTGCCCTATCCGGGCTTCGCCACCGACCTGCTGCCGATGGCGATCGGGCTGGCCGCGGTGAGCCACGGCGGCTCCCTGATCACGGAGAACATCTTCGACGGCCGGTTCATGTTCGCCAACGAGATGATGCGGCTCGGCGCGGAGATCCGCACCGACGGCCACCACGCCCTGGTCTGTGGCCGGGAGCGGCTCTCCGGTGCCCCGGTCCGGGCCACCGACATCAGGGCCGGCGCCGGCCTGATCATCGCCGGGCTGTGCGCGGACGGGCTCACCGAGGTCTCGCACGTGCACCACGTCGACCGGGGCTACCCGGACTTCGTGGCGGACCTGCGGGCACTCGACGTCGAGGTGGAGCGGGGCACCGCGCCGGAGGAACCGGACCTGGCCATCTGACGGTCCTTATCCCTCGTTAAGTAGGGTTCTCCCAGACGTTGTAGGAAACGGGCGAGGGAGAAGCAGATGGCGGGTCGACTCGCGGTCGTCGGTGCCGGGCTGATGGGCTCGGGCATCGCCCAGGTGGCGGCGCAGGCGGGCTGGCAGGTGACGCTGCGCGACGTCGACGACGCGGCCACGAAGCGGGGCGTCGACGGCATCCGGAAGTCGCTGGCGAAGTTCGCCGAGAAGGGCAAGATCGAGGCGTCCGACGTCGAGGCGACGCTGGCCCGGATCACCCCGACCACCGAGCTGGAGGCGGCGGCCGACGCGGACATCGTGGTCGAGGCGGTCTTCGAGAAGATCGAGATCAAGCACGAGGTGTTCCGCGCGCTGGACAAGATCTGCAAGGCGGACGCGGTGCTGGCCACCAACACCTCGGCCATCCCGGTCACCCAGATCGCCACCGCCACGCAGCGTCCGGAGTCGGTGGTCGGCACCCACTTCTTCTCGCCGGTGCCGATGATGAAGCTCTGCGAGCTGGTCCGGGGCTACAAGACCGCCGACGCGACCATGGACACCGCCCGGTCGTTCGCCGAGGAGATCGGCAAGACCGTCGTGGTGGTCAACCGGGACATCGCCGGTTTCGTCACCACCCGGCTGATCTGCGCGCTGGCGATGGAGGCGGTCAAGCTGGTGGAGTCCGGCGTGATCTCCGCCGAGGATCTGGACACCGCCTGCAAGCTGGGTTTCGGGCACGCCATGGGCCCGCTGGCCACGGTCGACCTGACCGGCGTGGACGTGCTGCTCAACGCCACCCGCAACATCTACACCGACACGGCGGACGAGAAGTTCTTCCCGCCGGAGCTGCTCCAGCGCATGGCCACCGCCGGTGACCTGGGCCGCAAGTCCGGCCAGGGCTTCTACCCGTACTGAGTCGTGCGGACCGCCCCCGGCCGGTGCCGGCCGGGGGCGGCTCATGGCCGGGGCGGGGTGAGCGCGGCGCCGATCAGCGCGAACGCGTCCGGGATGACGGTGCCCCAGTAGCCGAAGTTGTGCCGCCCGTCGGCCCAGGACGCGCGTACCGGGCGTTCGGGCAGCACCCGGGCCAACGCGCGGACGTCCTTCAGGAAGTTGTCCTGCCGGCCGCACCAGAGCCCGACCGGTGTGCCGCGCAGCCTGTCGACGCCGGTGAAGACCGCGTCGCCGCGGCTGACCGCCGGGGAGAAGGCCGCGACCATCCGCGCCCAGGCCGGGTACGTCTCGGCGAGCAGCAGCGCCCCGAAGCCCCCCATCGACCAGCCCCAGACGGCCAGCCGGCCGCTGTCGAAGCCGCGTCGGGCGCACCAGGCGGGCACCTCCTCGCGCACCATCCGCTGTGGGTCGTCGGTGCCCGACGGACGCCAGGAGAGCCGGCCGCCGGTGGCGCCGGCGAGCGCGAACGGCGGGGCGCCGCGGCGTACCGCGTCGGTGAGGAAACGGGCCAACCCGAACCGGCCGTAGTCGCGCGGGGTGGCGGAGGCGCCGTGCAGGACCAGGAGGACGGGCAGGCCGCGGCCGTCGCCGTACCCCTCGGGCACGGCGGTCCAGAAGTCCACCTCCCGGCCCCGGGCTGCGGAGGCGATCCGGATCAGCCGTTCGTCGCCGGCCGGCGCGTCCGGCACGGCGGGTCCGGGCCCGGGGCGGGGCTCGGCGAGCTGCCGGGCGGCCAGGCCGCCGACCAGGCCGGCGCCGGCGATCCCGCCGGCGGCGGTCAGCACCGCCCGCCGGCTCAACGTGCGTCCCATGCCGGCGAGTGTGCCACCCCGGGTGTAAGAAGGGGCCCCTCCTTACACCTCAGCCGTCGCGGCGGGTGGTCCAGCGGAACGTGGTCAGGCAGAGCACCAGGCCGATCACGCACCACGCGCCGAGCACCAGCGCCACCTTGCCCAGCTCGAACGAGCCGCCCGGCTCCTGACCGCCGAAGCTGTCCGGCAGGAAGACCGAACGCAGGCCCTGGCACATCCACTTCAGCGGGAAGATCGCCGCGACCTGCTGCATCCAGGTGGGCAGGCTGGTGAAGACGAAGAACACGCCGGAGATGAACTGGAGGACCAGCGCGACCGGGGTGACCACGGCCGAGCCGCTGCGTGCGGTGCGGGCCAGCGACGAGATGGCGATGCCGCAGAGCGTGCAGGCGGTGACACCGAGCACGGCGACCCAGCCGAACGTGAGCCACTTGGCGGCGGTCTGCGGCAGGTCCAGGTCGAACAGCGCCACCGACACGGCGAGCAGCAGCGCGGTCTCGGCGACGCCGATCACCACCACCATGATCACCTTGCCGGCGAACCAGACCCACTTCGGCATCGGCGTGCCCCGGTAGCGCTTGAGCACGCCCCGGTCCCGCTCGATCGGGATCCAGATGCCGAGGTTCTGGAAGCTCACCGTCATCAGGCCGGTCGCGATCATGCCGGTGATGAAGTACTGCGTGTAGCTGACGCCCGGGGCGATCTCGTCGCTGAAGATCGCCGCGAAGATCAGGATCATGATGATCGGGAAGCCCATCGTGAACACGACGGACTCCCGGCTGCGCAGGAACTGGGTGATCTCCAGGCGGCCCTGGCGCAGCGCCAGCGCGCCCGCGCCGGTCCGCCGGGCCGGCGCGGCGACGACCGGGGCCGTCGGCTTCGTCGTGGTGGTCATCAGTGTCCGATCATCCGCAGGTAGACGTCTTCCAGGGTCGGCCGGGTCACGGTGAGGCCGGGCACCTCGCCGCCGAAGCGCGCGGCCAGGTCGTACACCAGCGCCGTCGGCGTCGCGGACTGCGCCGACCCGGGCGTCCCGTCCGGGTTACGCCAGGAGACGGTCGCCAGCGCCTCCTGGCGGTTGCCCAGCTTGTTCGGCGGCGCGACCTCCACCACCCGGCCGGCCGCGATCACGCCGACCCGGTCGGCGAGCGCCTCGGCCTCGTCCAGGTAGTGGGTGGTGAGCACGATGGTGGTGCCGGCGGCGGCCAGGTCCCGGATCAGCTCCCAGAACTCGCGTCGGGCCTCCGGGTCGAAGCCGGTGGTCGGCTCGTCGAGGAAGAGCAGCTCGGGGCGGCCGATGATGCCCAGCGCCACGTCCAGGCGGCGCTTCTGGCCGCCGGAGAGCGTGTGCGTGCGCGCCTTCGCCTTGGCGCCCAGCCCGACGCGTTCGACCACCTTGGCCGGGTCGTCGGCGTCCGGGTAGAAGCCGGAGAAATGGCGGACCACCTCACCGACGGTCAGCTCGTCGAACTCGCCGGTGCCCTGGAGCACGATGCCGACCCGGGACCGCCAGTCGGCGTCGGCGTGGGCCGGGTCGGTGCCGAGCACCCGCACCTCGCCGGCGTCGCGGTGCCGGTAGCCCTCCAGGATCTCGACCGTGGTGGTCTTGCCCGCGCCGTTCGGGCCGAGCAGGGCGAACACCTCACCCCGGTGGACGTCCAGGTCCACCCCGGCCACCGCGACGTTGTCGCCGTACGTCTTGCGCAGTCCCCGTACGGAGATCGCGAGCTGCTGGTCCATGACTCAAGTGTGCGTCCTGCGGCCCTCGGCCCGGTCCCGGGGTTAGCTATGTACGCGAGGTATACACTCGGTGTAGTATCGCCGCATGACCGTTCCCCTGACCCTGCTCGGCCTGCTCGAACGCGAACCGAGCCATGGCTACGACCTGAAACGCGACTACGACACGTTCTTCGGGCGCGGCAAACCGCTGCCGTACGGGCAGGTCTACTCGACGCTGAGCCGGCTGGCCCGGGACGGCAAGGTGATGGTCAGCGACGTCGCCCCCGGCGCCGGGCCGGACCGCAAGCGCTACGTCATCACCGACCGGGGCGCCACCGAGGTGGAGCACTGGCTGACCGAGCCGGTGGAACCGGAACCCCACCTCCAGACCGTGCTGTTCGCCAAGGTCGTGCTCGCGCTGATGCTTGATCGTCCGGCCGAGGCGTACCTGGACACCCAGCGCGCCGCCCACCTGCACCGGATGCGCGAGCTGACCGAGGTCAAGCGGAACGGCGGGCTGGTCGACGTGATGCTCGCCGACCACGGCCTCTACCACCTGGAGGCGGACCTGCGATGGATCGAGGCTACCGGCGCCCGACTCGACGCGCTGCGGAAGGAGGTTCGGCGATGACCGTGACGATCGAGGCCCGCGACGTCACGTTCTCGTTCGGCGAGACCCCCGCCCTGCGCGGCGCGAGCCTGGCCGTGGAGGCCGGTGAGGTCGTCGCCGTGATGGGGCCCAGCGGCTCCGGCAAGTCGACGCTGCTGCACTGCCTGGCCGGCATCCTGGTGCCCGACTCCGGCGAGGTCCGCTTCGGCGACGTGCGGATCGACACGCTCGGCGAGGCCGACCGGAGCGCGCTGCGGCGGGACCGCTTCGGGTTCGTCTTCCAGTTCGGCCAGCTCGTCCCCGAACTCACCGCCGCGGAGAACGTCGCGCTGCCACTGCTGCTCGGCGGCATCCGGCGTGGGCCGGCGCTGCGGGCCGCGCACGGCTGGTTCGAGCGGCTCGGGCTGGCCGGTCTGGAGCACCGGCGATCGGGCGAGCTGTCCGGCGGGCAGGCGCAGCGGGTCGCGCTGGCCCGGGGCCTGGTCGCCCGCCCGCAGGTGCTCTTCGCCGACGAGCCCACCGGCGCGCTCGACTCGCTCACCGGCGAGGAGGTGATGGCCCTGCTCGTCGACACCGCCCGGGAACAGGGCACCACCGTCATCCTGGTCACCCACGAGCCGCGCGTCGCCGCGTACGCCGACCGGGAGGTCGTGGTGCGGGACGGCCGGATCAACGCCCCGGCCGGAGTCGCCTCGTGATCGCCCTCGCGCTGCGGCTCGCCGTCGCGGGCGGCCGGGAGGCGCTCGTCCGGCTGGTGGTCATCGCCGCCGCCGTCGCGATCGGCACCGGACTGCTGCTCACCACCGTGGCCGGCGTGCACGCCACCAACGCCCAGCTCGGCCGGTACGCCGCGATGTACCCGCAGGAGACGGCGGGGGGCGCCACCGATCCGCTGCTCTGGTCGACCCGGTACGACTACTTCCACGGCGCGCAGATCCTTCGCGTCGACGTCGCCGCCACCGGGCCGACCGCGCCCACCCCGGTCGGGGTGCCCCGCGTGCCCGGCCCCGGCGAGTGGTACGCCTCCCCGGCGATGCGGAAACTGCTGGCCACCACCCCGGCCGACCAGCTCGCCGACCGCTACCCGGGCCGTGACCTCGGCGCCATCGGTCCGGCGGCGCTCACCTCGCCGGACACGCTGCTCGTGCTCGTCGGTGGCACCCCCGAACAGGTGGGGGCGCTGGCACAGGTCCGCGACGTCACCCGGGTCGACGACAACCGGGCCCCGCTGCCGGACACGGCGATCGACCTCATCCTCGGCGTGGTGGCCGGCGGGCTGCTCTTTCCCGTCCTGATCTTCATCGGCACCGCGACCCGGCTCGGTGCCGCCCGCCGGGAGCAACGCTTCGCCGCGATGCGCCTGGTCGGGGCCACGCCGCGACAGATCTCGGTGGTCGCGGCCGTGGAAGCCACGCTCGCGGCGGCCGTCGGCGTCGGGGTCGGCTTCGCGCTGTTCCTCGCGTTCCGCGGGCAGCTCGCCGGAATCCCGTTCACCGGCATGCCGTACTTCCCCGGCGACCTGTCCCTCGGTGCGGCGGACGTCGTGCTGGTGGCGCTCGGGGTGCCGACGGGCGCGGCGGTCGCGGCCTGGATGGCCTTGCGCCGGGTACGGATCTCTCCGCTCGGCGTGACCCGGCGGGTGACCCCCCGGCCACCGCGGGCGTACCGGCTGGTCCCGCTCGTGCTCGGGCTCGCCGGGCTGGGCTTCGCGTTGCTCTACCGGCCCGGCACCGCGGACGGCCAGACCGCGCTCTTCCTGCCCGCGCTGCTCCTGATCATGATCGGGCTGATCGCCGGCGGCCCCTGGCTGACCATGGTGGGTGCGCGGGCGATGGCGGCCCGGGCCAGCCGACCGGCGGCGCTGATCGCCGCCCGCCGGCTCGCCGACAACCCGGCCGCCGGCTTCCGGGCGGTCAGCGGCGTGATGCTCGCGCTCTTCGTGACCACAGTGGCGGTTGGCGTGATGGGCACGATCGCGGCCGAGCGCGGCCCGGCCCCCCGGGGTTCGCTGGAGGCGGGTCGGCTGTCCTTCTATCTGGCGAACGACGCGCCGGTGCCCGCCACGCTGCTGGCCGAGCTGGCCGCGGTCCCCGGCGTGCGTGATCCGGTGATCGTCCGGCAGAACCCGGTGCGCGGCGGCGAGCACGAGCCGGGCGTGATCGCCTGTGCGGACATCCCGCCGGTCTACGGGCGGTGCGCCGACGGGGTGGCCGTCGCCGAGGTGGCGTCGGGCCTGATCCCCTGGCGGGCGTCCGCCTCGGCGGACCGGATCTGGCCGGCGTCCGCTGTCGACCCGGCCGCCCTCCCCGGGCTGCCGGCGGACTCCGTGGCGGTCGACGCGGACGGCCCGATCGCGGTCGAGCGGGCCCGGACGGTCATCGAACGCGCGATCCCCGCCTTCACGGTGGCCCCGAACGTGCCCGGTGACTTCGAGTCCGACTTCACCAACACGATGCGGGGCTGGCAGCGGTTGGCCGACGTGGTCGTGGTGGCCAGCCTCGTGCTCGCCGGATGCAGCCTGGCGGTCGGTGTGGCGGCCGGCCTCAGCGAGCGGAAGCGGCCGTTCAGCCTGCTGCGGCTCAGTGGCGCGCCGGTGCGGCTGCTGCGCCGGGTGGTGGCGCTGGAGAGCGTGGTGCCGATGCTGACCGTCGCCGCGGCCGCGGTCGGGATGGGCCTGGTCGCCGCGCACCTGTTCCTCCGCGCGCAGATGCACTACGACCTGCGCCCGCCCGGGCTCGGGTTCGCCGCCGTGGTGGCCGTCGGGCTGCTCGGCTGCCTGGCCGTCATCGCCGCCACGCTGCCACTGCTGGAACGCGTCACCGGCCCGCAGACCGCCCGTAGCGAGTGACTCGCCCGGTGGGTCGGCCACATGTGCGGGCCCGGCCGACCCACCGGCGCGGACATCCAACTGTGTGGTTTTGCACAGCCGCTTTTACTGAACGGTAACTTAGACTCCGGCCATGGACGACGCGATGCCGGGACGCCTGCCGGAGCGGGACCGCCCGTGGGTGATGCGCACGTACGCCGGGCACTCCTCCGCCGCGGCCTCCAACGCGCTCTACCGCCGCAACCTGGCGAAGGGGCAGACCGGGTTGTCGGTCGCGTTCGACCTGCCCACCCAGACCGGCTACGACCCCGACCACGAGCTGGCCGCCGGTGAGGTGGGCCGGGTCGGCGTGCCGGTGGCCCACCTCGGCGACATGCGCACGCTTGTCGAGGGCATCCCGCTGGCCGAGATGAACACCTCGATGACCATCAACGCGCCGGCGATGTGGATGCTCGCGCTCTACGGCACGGCCGCCGTCGAGCAGGGTGCCGAGCTGCGCCGCTGCGCCGGCACCACGCAGAACGACATCATCAAGGAGTACCTCTCCCGGGGGACGTACATCTTCCCGCCGGCCGCCTCGCTGCGGCTGACCGCCGACGTCATCGCGTACACGCTGCGTGAGATGCCGCGGTGGAACCCGGTCAACATCTGCTCGTACCACCTCCAGGAGGCCGGTGCGACGCCGGTGCAGGAGGTCGGCTTCGCGCTCGCCACCGCGGTCGCCGTGCTGGACACCGTGCGCGACTCCGGCCAGGTGCCGGCCGAGCGGATGGGCGACGTGGTGCAGCGGATCTCCTTCTTCGTCAACGCCGGTGTGCGCTTCGTCGAGGAGATCGCCAAGATGCGCGCGTTCGGCGCGCTCTGGGACGAGATCACCCGCGACCGCTACGGCGTGACCGAGGCGAAGCAGCGCCGGTTCCGCTACGGCGTGCAGGTCAACTCGCTGGGCCTGACCGAGGCGCAGCCGGAGAACAACATCCAGCGCATCGTGCTGGAGATGCTCGGCGTCACGCTGTCCCGGGACGCCCGGGCCCGCGCCGTGCAGCTCCCCGCCTGGAACGAGGCGCTCGGCCTGCCCCGCCCGTGGGACCAGCAGTGGTCACTGCGCATGCAGCAGGTGCTGGCGTACGAGTCGGACCTGCTCGAATATCCCGACCTGTTCGACGGCTCGCACGTGATGACCGCGCTCGTCGACGACATCGTCACCGGTGCCCGGGTCGAGCTGGACAAGGTGCTGGAGATGGGCGGCGTGGTGACCGCCGTGGAGTCCGGCTACCTCAAGAGCGCGCTGGTCGCCTCGCTGGCCGACCGGCGTCGACGGATGGAGGCCGGCACCGACGTGGTGATCGGCGTCAACCGGTTCACCGAGACCGAACCGTCCCCGCTGACCGCGGCCGGCGCCGAGGCGATCGAGCAGGTGGACCCGGCGGTCGAGGCGGCTGCCGCGGCCGGCGTACGCGAATGGCGGGCCGGCCGGGACGCGGCGGCGGTCGACGCCGCGCTGGCGCGCCTGCGCGCGGACGCCGCGACCACCGTGAACCTGATGCCGGCGACGCTGGCCTGCGTGGCCGCCGGGGTGACCACGGGGGAGTGGGCCGGCGCGCTGCGCCAGGTGTTCGGCGAGTACCGCGCGCCGACCGGGCTGACCGGCGCGGCCGGGGCCGGCGGCGACGCGAACCTCGCGGCGGTCCGGGAGCGGGTCGCCGCCACCGCGCGGGAGCTGGGCACCGGCCGGCTACGGCTGCTGGTCGGCAAGCCGGGGCTGGACGGGCACTCCAACGGCGCGGAGCAGATCGCGGTACGCGCCCGCGACGCCGGCTTCGAGGTGGTCTACCAGGGCATCCGGTTGACCGCCGGGCAGATCGTGGCCGCCGCGGTGGAGGAGGACGTCGACCTGGTCGGGCTCTCCGTGCTCTCCGGTTCGCACCTGGCCGCCGTGCCGGCGGTGCTGGACGGGCTGCGCGCGGCCGGCCGGGGCGACCTGCCGGTGGTGGTGGGCGGCATCATCCCGCCGCGCGACGCCGAGGAGCTGCGGGCCGCCGGGGTGGCGCGGGTGTTCACGCCGAAGGACTTCGCGCTCACCGGCATCATCGACGAGCTGGTCACCGTCATCCGCGAGCGGATGTAAGGCGGGGAATCCCACTCGGCGTAGGGGTCGAAAGTCCTAAAGTGGGGCAAGACACCCACGGAAGGGCGGAAAGATGACCGCGTCGATGGAGATGCCCCGGGTCCAGGAGTGCGCCGTCCGATCCTGCGCCTACAACCACACGAACGACTGCCACGCGTTCGCCATCACGATCGGCAGCAGCGACCACGCGCACTGCCACACGTTCGTGGAACTGCCGGTGCGCGGCGGCATCGACCAGCTCGTCGCGCAGGTCGGCGCCTGCTCCCGCGCCGACTGCCAGCACAATTCCGACCTGGAGTGCCACGCACCCGCCATCACCGTCGGCCCGGACAACGACATGGCCGACTGCATGACCTACCGCAGTCGCTGAGCGACCGGCGCGCTCGGACGCGGAAGCCGGCGGCGCGGTCAGACGCGGAAGCCGGCGGCCCGCGCCGCCGCGCGTTCCCGGCGGCGGTCCTTCCGGCGGCGGAACAACCAGACCACGAAGACCACCAGGCCGACCGCGAACACCAGCACCAGCACCGGCAGCAGGATCGCCACCACCGACATGACCACGCTCGTCGCGTCCTCGGCGGTGCTGGCCACCGGTGCGCCGAAACCGGCCGTGGTGGCGTTGACGACCGGCCGGGCGGCGGCCTTGAGCAGGTGCACGCCGAGCGCGATCAGCACGCCCACCACCACCGGCACCCACTGGTGGGTGGAGAAGAACGTGTCCGGGTCGCTGACCGTGACCGTCTCCGAGCCGGACCCGGCGCCGAAGGCCAGACCGCCGGCGGTCGGCCGGACCACGGTCTGCACCATGTCGTTGACGTGGTCGACCACGGGCACCTTGTCGGCCACCGTCTCGACCGCCAGCAGGACGGCGAGGATCGCCAGCACCCAGCCGTTGCCGAGCCACTGCCAGCCGCTCGGCAGCTCGATCAGGTCGGTGTAGCGGGCCAGCAGGCCCATCAGCATCAGCGGGATGTAGGCGTTCAGGCCCGCCGAGGCGGCGAGACCGGAACCGGTGAGGACTTCGAGCACGATTTCAGAATGGCACCGGTGCGCCAGTGGCGCTCGTCGGCGTCGGTCGAGGGCTCGGCTACCCTCGTCGGGTGCGGTTGGTCATTGCGAAGTGCTCGGTGGACTATGTCGGACGGCTCTCGGCGCACCTGCCGCCGGCCACCCGGCTGCTCATGGTCAAGGCGGACGGCTCGGTGTCGATCCACGCGGACGACCGGGCCTACAAGCCGTTGAACTGGATGAGCCCGCCGTGCCGGCTGGAGGAGGCGCCCGGCGTCTGGCGGGTGGTCAACAAGGCCGGCGAGGAGCTGCGCATCACACTGGAGGAGATCTTCCAGGACACCTCGTACGCGCTGGGCGTCGACCCCGGGCTGCGCAAGGACGGCGTGGAGGCGCACCTCCAGGAGCTGCTCGCCGCCAACCCGGGCACGCTCGGCGAGGGCTACACGCTCGTCCGGCGGGAGTACATGACCGCGATTGGGCCGGTCGACCTGCTCTGCCGGGACGCCGACGCCGGCGCGGTCGCGGTCGAGGTGAAGCGGCGCGGCGAGATCGACGGGGTGGAGCAGCTCACCCGCTACCTGGAGCTGATGAACCGGGACCCGCTGCTCGCGCCGGTCACCGGCGTGTTCGCCGCACAGGAGATCAAGCCGCAGGCCCGGGTGCTCGCCGCTGACCGCGGCATCCGCTGCGTGGTGGTCGACTACGACAAGCTGCGCGGCATCGAGCGCGACGAGCTGACGCTGTTCTGAGCCGGGGCCCGCCCGGACCGGGCGGTCAGCGCTTCCGGCCGTACATCAGCTTGGCGACCTTGACCAGGCGGGCGATGTCGGCCGGGGTGCGCTCGAACGTCATCGACGGCAGCAGTGAACGCGCCCGACGGCGGGTGACCGCCTTGGGGCGGCCGAACTCGCGCAGGCCGTCCTCGCCGTGGATCCGGCCGAAGCCGGACTCGCCGGTGCCGCCGAACGGCAGCGTGGACATGCCGGCGAAGGTCAGCGCCGAGTTCACCGAGGCCATCCCGGAGCGCAGCCGCCGCGCCACGGCCACCGCCCGCGCCCGGCCGAAGACCGAACCCCCGAGCCCGTACGGCAGCGCGTTGGCGCGCTCGACGGCCTCGTCGACGTCGCGGACCCGGTTGACGGTCAGCGTCGGCCCGAACGTCTCCTCGCGGACGGCGGCGGAGTCCTCCGGCACGTCGACCAGCACGGTCGGGTGCACGTACGGCGGCTGGACCGCCTCCGGGCCGCCGAGCACCGCCCGGCCGCCCCGGGCGACCGCGTCGTCGATGTGCCGCCGGATCACGTCGATCTGGGACGGCATGGTGATCGGGCCGAGGTCGGTGCCGTCGGCGCCCACGGTCAGCCGGCCGGCCTTCGCCACCACCTTGTCGACGAACGCGTCGAAGACCTGGTCGACCGCGTAGACCCGCTCGATGCCGATGCAGGTCTGGCCGGCGTTGGTCAGCCCGCCCCAGACGGCCGCCTCGGCGGCGGCGTCCAGGTCGGCGTCCGAGTCGACGATCATGGCGTCCTTGCCGCCGGCCTCCAGCAGCACCGGGGTGAGCGTCTCGGCGCAGGCCGCCATGACCTTCTTCGCGGTGGCGGTCGAGCCGGTGAAGGCCACCTTCGCCACGCCGGAACGGCACAGCGCCGCGCCGACGTCGCCGAGCCCGTGCACCGCCTGGAACACCGGCTGCTCCGGCACCACCTCGGCGAACCGGTCGACCAGCCACTGGCCCACCGCCGGGGTGTACTCGCTCGGCTTGAACACCACCGCGTTGCCGGCGGCCAGCGCGTACGCCGCCGAGCCGATCGGGGTGAAGACGGGGTAGTTCCACGGACCGATCACGCCGACGACGCCGTACGGCTGGTATTCCAGGTGGCCGGTGAACTCGGCGAGGATCAGCCGGGAGCGGACCCGGCGGGGCCCGAGCACGCGCCGGGCGTTACGGGCCGCCCAGTCGACGTGCTCCAGCGCGGTGAGGATCTCCACCACGGCGTCGCCGACCGGCTTGCCGCCCTCGGTGTGCATCAGGTCGGCCAGCTCCTCGATGCGCCGGGCGAGCACGCCGCGCCAGCGCTGGAGCCGGTCCCGCCGGCCGGTGAAGCCGAGCCCGGCCCACCACTCGCCGGCCGGGCGGGCCCGGTCGACGGCGGCGCGCACGTCCGCCTCGGTGGCCACCGGGAGCCGCCCGGCCTCCGCGCCGGTCGCCGGGCTGGTCGACACCAGTCGACCGGCCTCGATGAGCGGGGTTCCGGGGAGATGCGCTGCGGTCATGGCCGAAGTCTAGACCCGAATATTACTCATGGGTAGGTGGCGGAGGCCCGCTACGCTGCCCGGACCGATACCCATCACATCGACACACGTGATGTCCGAACGCGCCCGGTGCGGCCACCCGAACGGCGAACGGGAGGTGACCGGCCGGGGTCGCGCGGGTGACCGCGCGGGGGTGGGAGCCACTACGGTGAGGTGGCAGGCTGACGCCGCGGGGCGATGTGGGGTGGAGGTCGACTGTCCATGGAGGAGCATCCGGAGTTGATGCCGTTGCTGACGGTGTCGGGCGGAGCGATGCGCGGGCTCAGTTTCCGGGTCGGCCGGGGCGTGCAGGTGATCGGCCGCGCGCCGACCGCCGACGTCGTGCTCGCCGACCCGCACCTGAGCCGACGGCACGCCACCATCCAGGCCACCGTAGAGGGAGTGCTGCTCACCGACCTCGGCTCGACCAACGGCACCTGGCTCAACGACACCCGGATCACCGGCAGCGTGCCGATCTCCGACGGGGACGTGGTCCGGCTCGGCCGCACCGACCTGCGCCTCTACGATCCCGGCGTGGCCCGCACCGACCCGGTCGGGATGACCTTCGGCGCGCCCCGCCGCGACCAGCGGCCCACGCTGCCGCTGCCGGTCCCGGCGCCCCGGCAGTCGATCGAGTCCCGCGAGGCGCAGCCCGCCGACGCCCGCTGACCGCCGCGCACGCGCGCACCCGCGCGTCCATCGTGGGCGCGAATTCACGGAAAGTGCGGCTGTCGCGGCCCGAACAGCCGCACTTTCCGTGAAACAGGGCGCGCGGTTGGGCGGCGGTGTGTGGGGCGGGCACATGGCTTCCCGGCTGGCGGTGTGCCAGCATGCGCTGATGCGGAGCGCGCGGCACACGGTCCAGGCCAACGGCATCACCCAGGCGGTCCGGGTGGCCGGGCCACTCGACGGCGTGCCGGTGCTGCTGGTGCACGGCAACGTCTCGTCGTCGGCGTTCTGGGAGCCGCTGCTGCCGGAACTGCCGGCGACGCTCCGGGTGGTCGCGCCCGACCTGCGCGGCTACGGCGAGACCGACACCGCGCCGGTCGACGCCACCCGCGGCGTCGGTGACTTCGCCGACGACGTGGCCGCCCTGCTCGACGCCCCCGGGCTGTTCGCTCCCGGCGCCCGGCCGGTGGTGGTCGGGCACTCGCTCGGCGGCGGCGTGGCGATGCGGCTGCTCGTCGACCGGCCGGAACGGGTGGCCGGGCTGCTGCTGGCGGCGCCGGTGTCCCCGTACGGCTTCGGGGGAACCCGGGACCTCGACGGCGCCCCCACCACGCCCGACTTCGCCGGCACCGGCGCGGGCGGCGCGAACCCGGACTTCGTGGCCCGGCTCGCCGCCGGTGACCGGGGCGCCGACGGCCCCACCAGCCCGCGCAACGTGCTGCGCGCCGCGTACGTGGCCGACCCGGCGTCGCTCGGCGACCACGAGGACCTGCTGCTGGAGAGCATGCTGACCACCGCCACCGGGGGCGACAACTATCCCGGCACCGCAGCCGCGTCGGACCACTGGCCGGGGACCGCCGCCGGGCGACGCGGCGTGCTCAACGCGTTGGCCCCGATTCACTTCCGGCTCGCCGACGAGCTGGTCGCCGTGCCGGTCAAGCCGCCGGTGACCTGGGTACGCGGCGACGCCGACGTGATCGTCTCGGACACCTCGCTGTTCGACCTGGCGTACCTCGGTCAGCTCGGGATCGTGCCCGGCTGGCCCGGCGCCGAGGGATGTCCGCCGCAGCCGATGGTCGGCCAGACCCGCGCGGTGCTGGACCGGTACGCGGCGGCCGGCGGGTCGTACCGGGAGGTGGCGCTGCCGGGCTGCGGGCACAGCCCGCACCTGGAACGGCCCGCCGAGTTCGTCGCCGAACTGCTGGCGCTCGCCGGGGTGACCGCGCCGGCGTGAGGCGTGGTGCGTGAAATATCCCACCGCGTCTCGACAACACAGCGTCACGTGGCAGACTCCGGCGCATAACCTTAGCGGCCGTTCATGTCGGCAACGGCGGAGGCAACCGAGGGAGGCCGGTCGTGGCGCGCGAGTTCACCCGGGTGGGCGTGGTGGGTCTGGGCACCATGGGTGCCGGCATCGTCGAGGTGTTCGCCCGCAACGGCGTCGACGTGACCGCGGTGGAGATCTCCGACGCCGCGCTGGAACGCGGCCGGGTCACGCTCACCGGCTCCACCGACCGTGCGGTGGCCAAGGGCAAGCTCGCCGAGGCCGACCGGGACGCGCTGCTGGCGCGGGTGGACTTCCGGGTCGGGCTGGGCGCGCTGCACGACGTGGACCTGGTGATCGAGGCGGTGCCCGAGCACCTGGACCTCAAGCAGCGGATCTTCGCCGAGCTGGACCGGGTCTGCAAGCCCGACGCCATCCTGGCCACCAACACCTCGTCGCTGAGCGTCACCGAGATCTCGGTCGCCACCACCCGGCCGAACCAGGTCATCGGCATCCACTTCTTCAACCCCGCGCCGGTGATGAAGCTGGTCGAGGTGGTTCGCACGGTGGTCACCTCCGCCGAGGTGGTGGCCGACGTGGAGGCGCTCTGCGCCCGCCTCGGCAAGGTCGACGTGACGATCAGTGACCGGGCCGGCTTCATCGCGAACGCGCTGCTCTTCGGCTACCTGAACCACGCGGTCGGCATGTTCGAGGCACGCTACGCCACCCGCGAGGACATCGACGCCGCCATGAAGCTCGGCTGCGGCCTGCCGATGGGCCCGCTGGCGCTGATGGACCTGATCGGCCTGGACACCGCGTACGAGATCCTGGACACGATGTACCGGCGCGGCGGCCGGGACCGCCGGCACGCCCCGGCCCCGCTGCTCAAGCAGATGGTCACCGCCGGGCTGCTCGGCCGGAAGTCCGGCCGCGGCTTCTACACCTACGAGCGGCCGGGCTCGCCGAAGGTCGTACCCGACGAGCACACGCCGGTGGCCGCGGAGGCCGCGCTCGCCGACGGCGCGCGCGTGGTCGCGAAGGTCGGTGTGGTCGGTTCCGGGACCATGGCCACCGGCATCATCGAGGTCTTCGCCAAGGCCGGCTACGAGGTCATCTCGGTGACCCGGGGCGCGGAGAAGTCCGCCAAGGTCTGCGAGGCGGTCAAGACCTCGCTCAACAAGGGTGTCGTCCGGGGCAAGCTCGCCGAGGCCGACCGGGACGCCGCGCTGGGCCGGATCACCTGGTCCGCCACGCTGGAGCACCTCGCCGACGTCGACCTGGTGGTCGAGGCCGTGGTCGAGGAGCTGAGCGTCAAGAAGGCGCTGTTCGCCAGCCTGGACGAGATCTGCAAGCCGGGCGTGGTGCTCGCCACCACCACCTCGTCGCTGCCGGTGATCGACGTGGCGATGGCCACCCAGCGCCCGGCCGACGTGATCGGCCTGCACTTCTTCAACCCGGCGCCGATCATGCCGCTGGTGGAGATCGTGCGGACCATCCGCACCTCCGCCGAGACGTCGGCCACCGCCCGCGCGGTCTGCGCCACGCTCGGCAAGACCGGCGTGGTCTGCGGCGACCGGTCCGGTTTCATCGTCAACGCGCTGCTCTTCCCGTACCTGAACGACGCGGTGAAGATGCTGGAGGCCAGCTACTCCACCGCCGACGACATCGACCACGCGATGAAGCTCGGCTGCGGCTACCCGATGGGCCCGTTCGAGCTGCTCGACGTCGTCGGCCTGGACGTCTCGCTGGCCATCCAGCGGGAGCTGTACCTGGAACTGCGCGAGCCCGGCTTCGCGCCGGCGCCGCTGCTGGAGCACCTGGTCACCGCCGGCTACCTGGGCCGCAAGAGCGGTCGCGGGTTCCGCGACCACACCAGCCGCTGACCGGTCAACGGCCTGCGCCGGTGACGGCGTCATGAGGGTGTGACCTTCGAGGAGTACGTCGGCAGCCGGGGCCCGGCCCTGTTACGCCTGGCCCGGCTGCTGACCGGCGACGCGCACCGCGCCGAGGACCTGACCCAGGACGTGCTGGCCCGCGCGTACGTGCACTGGCGGCGGATCGCCCGCGCCGACCGGCCCGACGTGTACGTGCGCCGGATGCTGGTCAACGCCAACCACTCCTGGTGGCGGCGGCGGTCCAACCGCGAGCTGGCGATGGACACGTTCGCCGAGCGGCCCGAGCGGGGCGACCTCGACGGCGAGGCGGCCGACCGGGACGAGATGTGGCGGCTGATCCGTGCCCTGCCCGACCGCCAGCGCGCCGTGCTCGTGCTGCGCTACTACGAGGACCTGGACGACGCGACGATCGCCCAGATCCTCGACTGCTCCCCGGTCACCGTCCGCACCCACGCGATGCGGGCGCTCGCCCACCTCCGGGAGCGCTGCGGCGTCCCGACGACCAAGGGGAGCCGGCCGTGACCGACCTCGACCAGCGGATCGCCTCAGTGCTGCGGGAGCACGCCGAAGGGGAGACCGACACCGGCCGCCTGCTGCGCGGTTCCCGCACGCTCGGCCGGCGTCGGCAGGCGCGCCGCCGGGCCGCCGCCGGCGCCGCGCTTGCCCTGGTCGGCGTGCTCGGCCTCGTCGGGGTGGAGCGGGCGGACGTGGGCGGGTTGGCGGGGCGCCTGCCCTGGACCGCCGCCACCCCGGCGACGCCCCCGCCCCCGGTGCCGCCGACGGCCGACGGGGTACCGGGGGCGGCCACCGACCCGGCCCGGGTCGGCGCCGATCCGCGGGTGCTGCACTTCGGCGTCGACCCGACCCAGGTCCGTTACCTGAACTGGGAGGTCCTCGGCCAGGTCGAGTCGATCCAGGTGGACACCGGGCACGGGCCGCCGGTCACGGTGCAGGTGGCGCGTTCCCGGCAGGAACTCGATGTCCGCGAGATCGACGGGTTCTCGGCGAAGGTGAGCCGGGAACGGCTCAGGTTCGACGGTGGGCGCTGGTCCAGGGTCGGCACGGACGGTCGCACGCCCGTCGCCTGGATCCAGTCCTGGCAGCCCGCACCGGGAGTCTTCGCCCGCGCGGCCACCAGCAGCGGTGACCTCTCGGTGCTGGCCCGAGCGGTGAACGCCCTCCGGTGGGACGAGGCGCGCCGGTGCGCCGCGCCGGTACGGATCGACGCGCTTCCGGAGGGATCGATTGTCGACTCGTGCCGCGCCGACGTCTCCTCGTACCCGAAGTTGGTCACCGCCCAGTTCTCGGTGATGCGGAACGGCGCGACGATGACCGTCTGGTATCGCTACGCGGTGGGCGCCGGCACCAGCACCAAGGCCAACCGGTCGTACGCCGGCCGGCCGGCGTACGTGGTGCCTGGTGGATGGACGCTCGACCTGGTCGGCGTCCCGAAGGTGGAGCTGAGGGCCACCGTCGGCACGGCGGTGCCCGGATTCACCGAGGCGGAGGCGGGGATGCTGCTTGCCGACGCGCGACTGGCGAAGGATCCGTCCGACCTGACGACGTGGCCCTGACCGTGCGAGATCCTGGTACGGGAGCCGCCCCGGAAGCGCGGGGCCGTACCAGGATCGCCCGGATGCGGGCCGTACGCTTGGTGACCGTGAGCCCCCGTCGCAATCGGCCCCGCCGGGACGAGACCACCGGTCTGGACGCCGAACGAGCCCGCCACGGCGTGTCGACCGTGCAGCAGTGGCGCGACGGCGACTGGCAGGTGCGTGGGATCAGCGGCGGCGCCTCCGCCAAGACGTACCGTTGTCCCGGGTGTGACCAGGAGATCCGTCCGGGCGTGGCGCACCTGGTGGCCTGGCCGGCCGACGACCGGGGTGACCTGACCGACCGCCGGCACTGGCACAGCGGCTGTTGGCGGGCCCGGGACCGGCGCGCCCCCAACCTCCAGCGCGGCCGGGGCGCCCCCCGGCACGGCTGAGCGATCTGGATCACCCGGTTCCCGCCCCGGCGGGCGGCGGGGCCGGCGGCGCGGGACACTGGCACGGTGAGCACTCCGATTCGCGCGTCGTCGATCCTGCCCGGCCGCCGGGAGGACATCGAGCTGCACACCGCCGACGGGCTGACACTCGTCGGCGAGCTGGCCCGGCCGGTGGAGCGCGAGCCGGTCGGCACGCTGGTGTGCCTGCACCCGCTGCCCACCCACGGCGGGATGATGGACAGCCACGTGTTGCGCAAGGCCGCCTGGCGGCTGCCCGCGCTGGCCGACCTGGCCGTGCTCCGGTTCAACACCCGGGGCACCAGCAGCGTCCGCGGCACCAGCGAGGGGGCGTTCGACAACGCCGTCAGCGAGCGGTTCGACGTGGCCGCCGCGATCGAGTACGCCGAGTTCCACGAGCTGCCGAACATCTGGCTGGTCGGCTGGTCGTTCGGCACCGACCTGGCGCTGAAGTACGGCTGCGACCCGGCTGTCGCCGGCGCGATCCTGCTCTCCCCGCCGTTGCGCTTCTCCGCCCCGGAGGATCTCGCGGTCTGGGCCGACTCGGGCCGGCCGCTGACCGCCCTGGTGCCGGAGTTCGACGACTACCTGCGCCCGGACGAGGCCCGGCAGCGGTTCGCCGCCGTGCCGCAGGCCGAGGTGGTCGGCGTGGACGGCGCCAAGCACCTCTGGGTCGGCGACGCGGAGAAGGCGCTCGACGAGATCGTCCGGCGCGTCGCCCCGGGCGTGCCGGTGCCGCTGCCGACGAGCTGGGACGGCCCGATGGAGACCGGCGACGTCAGCGCGTACGCGGACCGGACGGTCGCCGCGTTCGCCGACACCCCGGTCCCCGGCCCGGCCCAGCGGCGCGCCGAGTAGCGCTCACCCGGCCGGCCGGCTCTCCCCCGCGTGGACGGGGATGGGTGAGCAAGGGGTTTGCGTCATCGCGGAGATCGACTGTGACGCGAACTCCTTGATCACTCCCGAGGCGGGTCAGTCCTTGTCGACGGTGACCGCGCTGGGCTTGGCGCTGCGCTCGTCGGTGGTGGGCTTGGTCGGGCGCTTGCCGTTCTCGCCGGTGCTGGTGATCTTCGTCGGGGTGGCGCCCCGGCCACCCTCGCCCGGCACGGCGGCCACGGTGGGCTCCCCGTCGACACCCGTGCCGACGGCCGAGTCCATCGTGGTCACCGGCTCGGCGATCGGCTTCGCCGGCCCGGCCTCCGCCGGCTCGCCGGCCGACCGGTTCCCGCCCTGCTCCGGCCCGGCGCCGTTGGCCGAGACCGCGGCGGTGCCCTTCGCCGGGCCACGGCCCCCCGGGGCGCCGCCACCCACGGGCACGCCGTCCCCCGCCGGCCGGCCGCCGGTGGCGGCGGTGGCCAGCTCCGCCGGGTCGACCGGGGTGGCCGAGATGCCGGCCGAGTCGGCGTCCCGACGCAGCTCGGTGAGCCGGCGCTCCAGGTCGTCGGACTCCTGCCGGGACTTCCACGTCCCGGTGCGCAGGTCGGCCAGCTCCTGCTGCGCCGTGGCGATCTCCAGCATCACGTGGGCGAGCTGCTGCCGGCCGGCGGCCACCTCCTGCTGGGTGGCGGCGAGGTGCTGCTGGGTGGTGGCCAGGTGCTGCTGGGTGGTGGCCGCGTACTCCTCGAACTGGCGACGCGAGGCCGCCACGTGCTCGTCGGCCCGGCGGCGCTGCTCGGTGGCGTCCGCCTCGGCCCGGCGCAGCAGCTCGGCGGCCTCCAGCTCGGCCTGCTGCCGCATGGTGAGCGCGTCGGACTCGGCGGCCTGCCGGATGCTCGCGGCGTTGCGCTCGATCTCGTCGCGCCGGGCAGCGTACGCCTGCTCCAGCTCCTCGTGCCGGCTGGTGTGCTGCTTGTCGAGCTCGTCGCGGCGCTTGGCGAACTCCTGCTCGGCGGCGGCGCGGCGCTGGGCCAGCTCCTTCTCCGCCTTCTCGCGCTGGCCGGCGACCTCCTTCTCCACCCCGGCCCGCCACGCGCCCAGCTCCTGCTGGGTCTGCGCGCGGGACTGCTGCACGTACGCCTCGGTCTCGGTGCGCATCCGCTGCACGTACGCCTCGACCTCGGCGCGGTTGCGCTTACCGGCCTCGGTGGCCTCGGTGGTGAGCCGACTGGCCTCGGTGCGGGCCCGGCCGCGGGTGGCCTTGGCGGCCTCCTCCGCGTCGTCGACGATCTTCTTGGCCTCGGCGAGCGCCTTGGCGTGGGTGGCCCGGCCCGCCTCGGCGGCGGCGTCGGTGAGCCGCTTGGCCTCCTGCTGGCCCTTGGCGTGCACCTCCTTGGCCGCCTCGCGGAGCTGGCTGGCCTCCTGCTGCGCCTTGGCCAGCACCTCCTTGGCGGCCTCGCGCAGCCGGGCCGCCTCCTGCTGGGCCCGGGCGTGGATCTCCTTGGCGGTGTCCCGTAGCTGGGTGGCCTCCTGCTGCGCCTTGGCCAGCGCGTCCTGGGCGGTCCGGCGCAGCTTCTCGGCCTCGTCCTGGGCGGCCGTACGCAGCTTGGCGGACTCGTCCCTGGCGGCCTTCAGCGTCGCCTCCGCCTCGGCCTTGCGGGTCGCGGTGTGCCGCTCCTCCTCGGCGCGGCGGGCGGCGAGCGCGATCTCGAAGTCGTTGAGCGCCTGCGCGGCCTGCTCCCGGGCCTCCTCGACGATGTGCTCGGCGGCGGCCCGACGGGCCTCGATCTCCTCGTTGGCGGCGGCGAGGATGTCGTCGGCCTGCTCCTCGGCCATGGTGAGGATCTGCTCGACCCGGGGACCGAGGTGCCGGAACGAGGCGCGGTCCACCACACCGACCTGCTTGCGCACCTGGGCGAGGTCGCGCTGGAGCACCTCGACCTGGCCGGCGAGCTTGTGGATCTGGGTGTACGCCTGTTCCCGCTCGGTGGTCAGCGCCGCGATCTCGTGTTCCGCGCGGGCGACGTAGCGGTCGACCTGTCGTTTCTCGTATCCCCGCAGCGCGGACTCGAAGCTGGGCTCCGTGGTCACGTCCCCGCCGAGCGCGAACAGTTCCTCGCCGTGCGACATGCCCCCATCCTCACACGCCTCCGCCTCCGCGGGGGCGATACGGACGCCCCTTCTGGGACCTACTTCACCCTCGTGGCGAAACGGGCCGGGGAAAGCATGACGGCGCGGGGGGCACCGGTCACCCGGTGTCACCCCGCGCCGTGGCGCATGCCCCGTCAGCGGGTGGTGGCTCAGCCGGCCGTCTCGGCCGTGACCTTCTGCCCGGAGGTGTCGGCCTTCGGCGTCTCGGCTGCCTTGTTGCCGCCCGCCGGCACACCCGGCACGATGCCGGCCAGGCCGGAGAGCATCTGCCCGAGCTGGGAGGTGACCGCGTCCTTCTGGCGGGTCAGGTCCTCGACCTCCCGGCGGGCCGCCTGCGTGGTCAGCTCCGCCTCGGTGCGGGCCTCGTTGAGCACCCGCTGCGCCTCGGCCCGCGCCTCGTTGAGCGTCTTGTCGGCCAGCGCCTTGGCCTTGTCGACCGTGTCGTTGGCGGTGCGCTCGGACTCGACCCGGCGCGACTCGGCCCGCTGCTCGATCTCCTTGGCCCGCTCCTGGGCGGCCCGGGCCCGCTGCTCGGCCTCGTTGACCATCTTCTGGGTCTGCGTGACCTGGGCGGCGTGCCGCGCCGACTCCTCGCGCTCGGACTTCTCGCGCCGCTCGGCGAGCTGGAGCTCCAGGGCCTGGAGGTCCTTGTCGCGCTTGTCGCGCGCGTCGGTGAGCAGCTTGGTCGCCTCGGCCCGCTTCTCCTCGGCCTCCCGGGCGGCCTTGGCCCGCTGCTGGGTGATCTCCCGCTCGGCGGTGGCGCGCAGCGTGGCGACCTCCCGCTCGACCGTCGACTTCAGCTCGGCCACCTCGTGCGCGGTGACCGTACGCAGCTGCTTGGTCTCCCGGTCGGCGTCGGAGCGCAGCGTGTCCGCCTCCCGGCGGGCCTGCACGCGGACCTCGGCGGCCTCCCGCTCGGCGGCGGTGCGGACGGTGCCGGCCTCCCGCTCGGCGGTGGCCTTCATGGCGGCGGCCTCGGCGCGGGCCTTGTCGGTGATCTCGCGCGCCTCCAGGCGGGCGGCGGAGAGGATGCCCTCCGACTCGCGCTTGGCCTCGTTGCGGTGGTCGTTGGCCTGCTCCTCGGCCAGCCGCAGGATCTGCTCGACGCGGGTGCCCAGGCCGGAGAGGGTCGGCCGGCTGTTCTCCTCGAGCTGCTTGTTGGTCTCGGTGAGCTTCTGCTCGAGCGCGCCCTGGCGCTGCTCGGCCTGCCGGAGCCGGCGCTGGGCGTCGTTCATCCGCTGCTCGGCCTCGGCGCGGGCCTGCTCGGACTGGCTCAGTGCGGCGCTCAGCCGGCCGATGAAGTCGTCGACCTGGTTGGTGTTGTATCCGCGCAGGCCAACAGTGAAATCGGGCTGTGAGTTCGCGTTATCGAAGAACGCAAGAGGGGAGGACTGCTGCTGGGGCATTGGGACATACTCGCAGACCCCCCAGGGTGGTTCGCAAGAGTGGTCGGCAGCTTTCGCGTCCTCTTTACATGGTCAACTTCTGCCGGCCGGGGGACCGGAGCAATCGGCGATCTTGGCAGGTCCCGGGCCGGACGGTGGCGCCGGACGGTCGGCGGGAAAGGGCCGCGGACGGGTGCCCGCGGCCCTTTGTGTTGATGACTGTCTTCATGACTGTCCGGGCGACAGTCGAATGGCGTCCCGCTCCGCCGGAAAGGCAATCCGTCGACGCCGTACGGTCAGTGCCCGCGGAACCGGTTGATCGCGCTTTCGTGCCGGGAGCGCAGCTCGGTGTCCCGGACGCCGAGCCCGTCGGTGGGCGCCAGGCAGCGCACGCCGACCTTGCCCTGGTGCGCGTTGCGGTGCACCTCGTACGCGGCCTGACCGGTCTGCTCCAGCGGGTACGTCCTCGACACCGTCGGATGCACCTTGCCGAGCGCGACGAGCCGGTTGGCCTGCCACGCCTCGTGGTAGTTGGCGAAGTGGCTGCCGACGATGCGCTTGAGGTGCATCCACAGGTAGCGGTTGTCGTACTGGTGCAGGAACCCGCTGGTGGAGGCGCAGGTGACGATCGTGCCGCCCTTCTTGGCGACGTAGACGCTGGCGCCGAACGTCTCCCGGCCCGGGTGCTCGAAGACGATGTCCGGGTCCTCACCGCCGGTCAGCTCGCGGATCCGCTCGCCGAAGCGCCGCCACTCGTCCTGGTCCTGCGTGTGCTCGTCGGACCAGAACCGGAAGCCCTCGGCGGTGCGGTCGATGACCAGCTCGGCGCCCATCCGCCGGCACAGCTCGGCCTTCTCCGGCGAGGAGACCACGCAGACCGGGATCGCGCCGCCGCCCAGCGCCATCTGGGTCGCGTAGCCGCCCAGGCCGCCGGAGGCGCCCCAGATCAGCACCACGTCGCCCTGCTTCATGTTCGCGCCGTGGTGCGAGACGAGCTGCCGGTACGCGGTGGAGTTGACCAGCCCGGGGCTGGCCGCCTCCTCCCAGCTCAGGTGGCGCGGCTTCGGCATGAGCTGGTTGGCCTTGACCACGCACAGCTCGGCCAGGCCGCCGAAGTTGGTCTCGAAGCCCCAGATCCGCTGCTGCGGGTCGAGCATGGTGTCGTCGTGGCCGGCGGCGTCCTCCAGCTCGACCGACAGGCAGTGCGCGACCACCTCGTCACCGGTCTTCCACCGGGTCACGCCGGGGCCGGTCCGCAGCACCACGCCGGCCGCGTCCGAGCCGACCACGTGGTACGGCAGGTCGTGGCGGCGGGTCAGCTCGGAGAGCCGGCCGTACCGCTGGAGGAACTTGAACGTGGGCAGCGGCTCGAAGATGCTGGTCCACACCGTGTTGTAGTTGATCGCGCTGGCCATGACCGCGACCAGCGCCTCGCCCGGCCCCAGCTCGGGGGTGGGCACCTCCTGGACGTGCAGCGCCTTGCGCGGGTCCTTGTCCCGGGTGGCCATGCCCTCGAACATCCGGGTGTCCTCGGCCCGCACCACCACGCCCCGGTAGCTCTCCGGCACCGGCAGGCCGGCCAGGCCGGCGAGGTCCCGTTCCGGCCGCGCCGAGCCCTCCGTCGCCATGATCGCTTCAAGGATGTCCTGCACGGTGACCTCCCGTTCGTCAGCACCCGCACCGGGGCAGGGGTGCTGCCATCGTCGGCGCCGGTGCGACGGGACCGCCATGTCGGCAATCGACACATCCGGCACCGGTCGCGCTCCTGTGGGCCGGGACGTTACTGAACGGTAGCTTGGGTCGGAAGGGCTGTGTGAAAAACTGCATCGGCCGATGCGTGGAGATGTCCGTGGGAACGCGCAACCGCGCATGGCCGCGCGTGTTCCCACTGGTTAGGAAGGGCCCCTCGTTAACAGACGTCTGTTAACAAGGGGCCCTTCCTTGCGCCTCAGGCGGGTTGGACCAGCTCGATCAGCACGCCGCCGGCGTCCTTCGGGTGCACGAAGTTCACCCGGGAGTCCGACGTGCCGCGCCGGGGCGCCTCGTACAGCAGCCGGACGCCGCGCTCGCGCAGCGCCGCGCAGGCCACGTCGATGTCCGCCACCGTGTACGCGACCTGCTGGATACCCGGCCCGCGCTTGTCCAGGAACTTGCCGATGGTGGTGTCCGGCGAGAGCGGGGCGAGCAGTTGCACCATGCCGCCGGAGGCGTCCGGCCCGACCGCCAGCATCGCCTCGCGTACGCCCTGCTCGTCGTTCGTCTCGGTGTGCACGCAGCGCATCCCGAAGGTGCGCTGGTAGAAGTCGATCGCGGCGTCCAGGTCCGCGACCGCGATCCCGACGTGGTCGATGCGGCGCAGACCGATGTCTGTGACAAACTCGGCAGCGGGCTCGACGGGGGAGTTCTCAGCCATGGCGCTAGTCTGACCGAACAATCGTTAAGGCGTACAGGTCGGCACCCCTCGGAGGCAGGCAATGGCTTCGGTGATCGTCAGCGGCGCGCGAACCCCGATGGGGCGCCTGCTGGGCAACCTCAAGGACCTCCCCGCGACCAAACTCGGTGGCATCGCGATCAAGGCGGCGCTGGAGCGCGCCGGCGTGGCACCGGACCAGGTGCAGTACGTGATCATGGGGCAGGTGCTCCAGGCCGGCGCCGGGCAGATCCCGGCCCGCCAGGCCGCCGTCGAGGCCGGCATCCCGATGTCCACCCCGGCGCTGACCATCAACAAGGTGTGCCTCTCCGGGCTGGACGCCATCGCGCTGGCCGACCAGCTCATCCGGGCCGGCGAGTTCGACATCGTGGTGGCCGGTGGCATGGAGTCGATGACCAACGCCCCGCACCTGCTGCTCGGGCAGCGCTCCGGCTACAAGTACGGCGACGTCACGGTCAAGGACCACATGGCGCTCGACGGTCTCACCGACGCCTGGGACTGCTGCTCGATGGGGGAGTCCACCGAGCGGCACGGCGCGAAGCACGGCATCACCCGCGCGGAGCAGGATGCCTTCGCCGCCGCCAGCCACCAGCGCGCCGCCGCCGCCCAGAAGAACGGCCACTTCGCCGAGGAGATCACCCCGGTGATCATTCCGCAGCGCAAGGGCGACCCGCTGGTGGTCAGCGAGGACGAGGGCATCCGGCCGGACACGACCGCCGAGTCGCTGGGCCGGCTGCGTCCCGCCTTCGCCAAGGACGGCACCATCACCGCCGGCAGTTCCTCGCCGATCTCCGACGGCGCCGCCGCGGTGGTCGTGATGAGCAAGGCCAAGGCCACCGAACTGGGCCTCACCTGGCTGGCCGAGATCGGTGCGCACGGCAACGTGGCCGGGCCGGACAACTCCCTGCACTCGCAGCCGTCCAACGCCATCAACCACGCGCTGCGCAAGGGCGGCCTGAGCCTGGACGACCTCGACCTCATCGAGATCAACGAGGCGTTCGCCGCGGTCGGCATCCAGTCCACCCGTGACCTCGGGATCAGCGCGGACAAGGTCAACGTCAACGGCGGCGCGATCGCGCTGGGCCACCCGATCGGCATGTCCGGCGCCCGGCTGGTGCTCACGCTGGCGCTGGAGCTGAAGCGGCGCGGTGGCGGCACCGGCGCGGCGGCGCTCTGCGGCGGTGGCGGCCAGGGCGACGCGCTGATCATCCACGTGCCGACGGGCGGCGAGTCGCACGCGTGAGTGACGTGACCAACCCGGCCACCCCTCCGGTGCGCCGCAGCCGCGACGTACCCCTGCTGGTCGAGCGGGCCCGCGCGGGTGACGCCCGCGCGGTGGCCCGGCTGATCACCCTGGTCGAGTCCGGCGACGAGGTGCTGCCGCAGGTCGCGGCCGCCCTCGCGCCGTTCGCCGGGCACGCCCAGGTGGTCGGGCTGACCGGTTCGCCGGGCGTGGGCAAGTCGACCACCACGAACGAGCTGGTACGCGCGCTGCGGGCGCGCGGTCACCGGGTCGGCGTGCTGGCCATCGACCCGTCCAGCCCGTTCACCGGCGGGGCGATCCTCGGCGACCGGGTCCGGATGCAGGACCACGCCACCGATCCCGGCGTCTACATCCGTTCCATGTCCAGCCGGGGCCATCTCGGCGGGCTCTCCGCCGCGACCCCCCAGGCGGTGCGCGTGCTGGAGGGCGCCGGCTGCGACGTGGTGCTGGTGGAGACCGTCGGGGTGGGGCAGGCCGAGGTGGAGGTGGCCTCGCTGGCCGACACCACGCTGGTGCTGCTCGCGCCGGGCATGGGTGACGCGATCCAGGCGGTCAAGGCCGGCATCCTGGAGATCGCCGACGTGTTCGTGGTGAACAAGGCCGACCGGGACGGCGCGGACGCCACGGTCCGCGACATCCAGGGCATGATCGCGCTCGGCGAGCGTGGGCCGGGGGAGTGGCGTCCGCAGGTGGTGCGCGCGATCGCGGCCCGCGCGGAGGGCATCGACGACATCGCCGCCGCGATCGACAAGCACCGCGACTGGCTGGAGCGCCACGACGAGCTGCGCCGTCGCCGGGAGGCGCGGGCCGCCGCCGAGATCGAGGCGATCGCGCTGGGCGCGCTCCGCGCCCGGATCGGCTCACTGCACGACGGTACGCAGCTCCCTGCGCTCGCCGCAAAGGTCGCCCAGGGCGCCCTGGACCCCTACGCAGCCGCCGCCGACCTCCTCACTCAACTCGCCACCTGACCCGTCGATCTTGCGGTTACTGCCCCGGCAAAGGCGACACAAGGGGCATTCGCCGGGCACAAAGTCCATGATCGACGGTGGTGTCGGGCGGGGGCGTGGCCGGGGCGGTGTGGCTTGTACGCTCCCGGGGTCGGTTGGAGCGAGGGTGGGGGAAAGCGTGGAGCACGAGGCTACGCAGGAGCTGTCGATCACGCCGGCCGCAACGGCGGGCGGGACGACGCACGTCGCCGACGAGGTGGTCGAGAAGATCGCGGTGGCCGCCGCGAAGTCCGTGCCCGGCGTGGCCGAGTTGGGCGGCGACGTGGCCCGGTTCTTCAACGCCGTGCTGGACCGGGTCGGCCTGGACCAGGTCGGCGACGCCCGGCGCGGCTGCTCGGCCCATGTCACCGACGGCGCGGCCGTGGTCAACCTGGTCATCGTGATCGACGGCGGTCACCCGGTGCCGCAGGTCACCGACGGTGTGCGGGCCGCGGTCACGTCCGCGGTCGAGGCGTACGGGCTGCGCGTCGACGAGATCAACATCCGGGTGGACGACGTCGCGATCGGGGACCCGGGCACGTCTCTCGGCTGATCCCGCTCGCCCAGCGACGCCGGGGCCGGTGAGTGGGTTCGCATAAGCCGGCACGGGAGATGCCTGTGCCGGCCTTCCCCGGTCGTTCACCGCGGGCGCCAAACACCCATGGCGTTCCAGTCAAGCCCTGTCGGGGCGGTGGGTGGAACGCCATGGGTGTGTCAGGGTGCCGCAGACACCCGTGGCGTTCCAGTCGTGCCCTGTCCTGTCCGGAACGAGCGTCGGGGCTGATCGCCTCGGTCAGGCGTCGGGCGGGCGGATTAGCTCCACCTCGCCCGGGCGGGGCGGCCGGGTGGATCCGCCCTTCCAGTGCTCCGACGCGAGAGGCGAGCGCGATGCCGGACCGGTTCGTCATCCACCTGCCAGTGGTTGCCGGTGACCTGGCCGGCGCGGTGCGCCTGGCCCGGGTGGTCGCCCGCTGGTCGGGCGTGCTCACCTCGGCCGACCCCGGGGAGACCACCGTGTCGGCCGAGGCGAGCAGGGCGTACGCCATCGGGTCTTCTGCGACCTGCGGATGATCGGCGGCCGGCGCTGTCTGCTCCGCGCCGACCACGACGGGCCCTGCTCCCGGGTTACCGGCCGGTACGCCGGTCCTTAGCGATCGTTCAGGCATTCGTTCTACACTCGGTCTTCACGAGGACCGAGGAGGAGCTCCGCGCATGGACGCTGACGAGATCGCCGCCGGCCGGGCCCGCTGGCAGGCCCGCTACGACGCCGCCCGCAAGCGCGACGCGGACTTCACCACGCTCTCCGGCCTGCCGGTCGACCCGGTGTACGGCCCGCCGGAGGGGACCGCCTACCCGGGCTTCGAGCGGATCGGCTGGCCGGGCGAGTTCCCGTACACCCGGGGGTTGCACCCGACCGGCTACCGCGGACGGGCCTGGACCATCCGGCAGTTCGCCGGCTTCGGCAACGCCGAGCAGACCAACGAGCGCTACAAGATGATCCTCGGCGCGGGCGGTGGCGGGCTCTCCGTCGCGTTCGACATGCCGACGCTGATGGGCCGCGACTCGGACGACCCGCAGTCGCTCGGCGAGGTCGGCCACTGCGGCGTCGCGATCGACTCGGCCGCCGACATGGAGGTGCTCTTCGACGGCATCGACCTGGCCGGCGTCACCACCTCGATGACCATCTCCGGGCCGGCCGTGCCGGTGTTCTGCATGTACCTGGTCGCCGCGGAGCGCCAGGGCGCCGATGTGTCCACGCTGGACGGCACGCTCCAGACGGACATCTTCAAGGAGTACATCGCGCAGAAGGAGTGGCTCTTCGACCCCGAGCCGCACCTGCGCCTGATCGGCGACCTGATGGAGTACTGCGCGGCGGAGATCCCCCGCTACAAGCCGCTCTCGGTCTCCGGCTACCACATCCGCGAGGCCGGCTCGACCGCCGCGCAGGAGCTGGCGTACACGCTCGCCGACGGGTTCGGCTACGTCGAGCTGGGCCTGTCGCGCGGGCTGGACGTCAACGTGTTCGCCCCCGGGCTGAGCTTCTTCTTCGACTCCCACCTGGACTTCTTCGAGGAGATCGCCAAGTTCCGCGCCGCCCGCCGGATCTGGGCCCGCTGGCTGCGCGACGTGTACGGCGCGACCAGCGAGAAGGCGATGTGGCTGCGGTTCCACACGCAGACCGCCGGGGTGTCGCTGACCGCCCAGCAGCCGGTCAACAACGTGGTACGCACCGCGGTGGAGGCGCTGGCGGCGGTGCTCGGCGGCACCAACTCGCTGCACACCAACGCGCTGGACGAGACGCTGGCCCTGCCCACCGACGAGTCGGCCGAGATCGCCCTGCGGACGCAGCAGGTGCTGATGGAGGAGACCGGCGTGACCAACGTGGCCGACCCGCTCGGCGGCGCCTGGTACGTCGAGGCGCTCACCGACCGGATCGAGGCCGAGGCGGAGGAGATCTTCGCCCGGATCCGGCAGCTCGGCGGCGACGGGCCGCACCAGATCGGGCCGATGACCTCCGGCATCCTGCGCGGCATCGAGGACGGCTGGTTCACCGGGCACATCGCCGAGTCGGCGTTCGTCTACCAGCAGGCGCTGGAGAAGGGCGACAAGAAGATCGTCGGCGTCAACTGCCACACCGGCACGGTCGCCAAGGAGCTGGAGATCCTCCGCATCTCGCACGAGGTGGAGCTGGAGCAGCGTCGGGTGCTGGCCGAGCGCAAGTCGGCCCGCGACGACGCCGCGGTCACCGCCGCCGTACGCCGGATGGTGGAGGTCAGCCGGACCGGCGGGAACATGATCCCGGCGATGCTGGACGCGGTCCGCGCCGAGGCCACCCTGGGCGAGATCTGCGACGCGTTGCGCGGCGAGTGGGGCGTCTACCGCGAGCCCGCCCGCTTCTAGGCACCAGGAAGGGCCTTCCTGACGGGGCGTCTGTCAGGAAGGCCCTTCTTGCGCACTCTGAGCAGGGGTGAGAGTCGCAACGTCGCCGTTGCGGGTGAGCGGAGTTCCGTGCGGTACGTGCGAGACTAGACAACCATGAGCGACCCACGGATCACCTCGTCGATCTTCACCCGCGGCGCGGTCGACCTCAGCGCGCTGCGCACCCCCGCACCGGCCGACACCTCTCCCGCCACACCGTCCCAGGGCGGCCCGCCCGCCGGGCTGCCGGGCAGCCCCGCCGGCTCAGCCGCCGTGATCGACGTGACCGAGGCGAACATCCAGTCCGAGGTGCTCGAACGCTCGCTCGCCACACCGGTCGTGGTCTTCTTCGGCGCCGCCGGGTACCCGGAGAGCGACCAGTTCGCACCGGTGCTGGAGCGGCTGGCCGCCGAGGGCGCCGGCGCGTGGCTCCTGGCCCGGGTCGACGTGCAGCAGCAGCCCCGGCTCGCGCAGATGTTCCAACTCCAGACGTTGCCGACCACCTACGCCATCGTCGGCGGGCGGCCGGTCGACGCCTTCCCGGGCGTGGTGCCCGAGGCGCAGCTACGGCAGTGGATCCAGGCCGTGCTCAAGGCCGCCGGCGTCGAGGTGGCCGAGCCGGAGGACCCGCGGCTCGACGCCGCCGACGACGCGCTGATGAGCGGTGACCTGGACGCCGCCGAGGCGGCGTACCGGAAGATCCTGGCCGAGTCCCCGACGGACGCGGCGGCGGAGGCGGGCCTGGCGCAGGTCGGGCTGGCCCGCCGGGTGGCCGGGGCGGACCCGCAGGGGGCGCTCGACGCCGCCGCGGCGGCCCCCGACGACGTGGACGCCCAACTGCTGGCCGCCGACATCGAGGTGCTCAGCGGTCTGGCCGACCAGGCCTACCAGCGACTGGTCGGCCTGGTTCGCCGCACCGCCGGTGAGGAGCGGGACCGGGTCCGCCAGCACCTGATCGGCCTGTTCACCATCGCCGGCCCGGACGACCCCGCCGTGGCTTCCGCCCGACGCGCCCTGGCCAGCGCCTTGTTCTGAATTCGTCGCACGCCCGCGCGGGCCGGCGCGCCGCCGGCCCGCCCGACCATCGAGGACGGGAGCTCATGATGCGCCGGATCGCCGTCCTCGACGCGCCGACGAACCTCGGACTGCGCCCCCCGACGGTCAGCTCCGTGCCCGGCTGCGGCAAGGCGCCCGGCGCGCTGCGCGACCACGGGCTGCTCGCCCGGCTGCGGGCCCGCGACGCCGGCTGTCTCACCCCGCCCCGGTACGACCCGGGCGACTGGCGGCCCGGCGACGGCGTCTGCCACGCGCCGGAGATCTCGACCTACTCGGTGGCGCTGGCCGACCGGATCGGCGCGATCATCGACCGGGGCGAGTTCCCGCTGGTGCTCGGCGGGGACTGTTCGGTGCTGCTCGGCTCGGCGCTGGCCATGCACCGGCTCGGCGAGGCGGTCGGCGGGCGGATCGGGCTGGTCTTCGTGGACGGCCACTCCGACTTTCGGCACCCCGGCAACGCCTCCTACGTCGGCGCGGCGGCGGGGGAGGACCTCGCCCTGGTCACCGGGCGGGGGCAGCCCGACCTGGCCGCCATCGAGGGGCGACGCCCCTACTTCCGAGACATCGACGTGGTGGTGCTCGGCATCCGCGCGCAGGACGAGTACCGCCTCGACCTGCAGGCCGCCGGCATCACCACCCGGCCGGTGCCGGCGTTGCGCGCCGAGGGCGCGGCCCGCACCGCCCAGTGGGCGCACGAGCAGCTCGTCGACTGTGCCGGCTACTGGGTGCACATCGACGTGGACGTGCTCGACCCGGCCGTGATGCCCGCCGTCGACGCGCCCGACCCGGGCGGCATCGCCTTCGCCGAGCTGGAGATCCTGCTCGCCGGGCTGGTGGACACGCCGCACTGCCTCGGCGTCGAGCTGACCGTCTTCGACCCCGACTACGACCCGGACGGGGCGTACGCGGCGGAGATCGTGAACACGGTGGTGGCCGGGCTCGCCCCGGTCGTCGCCCCGGACGCGGTGCCGCCCCGGCTGCTGCCGGCCGGCCCGGCGGCCCCGGCACCCCGGGCGGGTGACGGCCGGGTGCCGCGCCCCGCGACGACGGTGCTCGTACCCGCCGTCGCGGCGGATCCGATCGGCCCGCCGGCCGTCCCGGACGGGGACGACGACGGTGACGACGACACGGCGGCGTGGCTGCCGGAGCCGGGCGAGAAGGACTCTGGGCCGGCCGTCGGCCCCGGGCTGCTCCGCCGCGTCGCGGTGCCCGGGATGGACGGCGGACCGGTCGGGGAGGCGCCGGCCACCGGGGAACCCGCCTGAGCGACGCCGGACCGCGCGAACCCGGTCAGCGGGTGGGGCCGGTCAGCGGGCCAGGCCGCGCAGGAACCGCTCGGCGATCGGCACCGCGCTGGCCGTGCTGGAGCCGCCCTGCTCGACGAAGACGGCGAAGGCCACGTCGCCCTGCCAGCCCACGAACCAGGCGTGCGTGTGCGCCGGGTTGTTGTCGTACTCCGCGGTGCCGGTCTTGCCGTGCACCGGCTCGCCGGGCACCTTGGCCAGGGCGGTCGCGGTGCCGGCGGTGACCACGCCGCGCATCAGGGTCTTCAGCGCGGCCACCGACTCCGGTTTGAGCGCCGGCCCGGCCGGGGCGGGCTTGCCCGGCGCCGGGTCGAGCAGCAGCTTGGGCTGCTCGAAGCGGCCCCGCGCCACGGCCGCGGTGGCGCCGGCCATCGCCAGCGGGCTGACCAGCGTGGTGCCCTGGCCGATCGCGGCGGCGGCCTGCTCGGTGCGCTCCCCGTTCGCGGAGATCTTGCCGGTGAACACGTCCGCGCCCAGGTCCCACCCGGCCTCCAGCCCGAGCGTGCGGCCGGCCTGGGCGAGCCCGTCCGGGCCGAGTTGCGGGGCCAGCGCGGTGAAGGCGGTGTTGCAGGACTTCGCGAAGTCGGTGGCGAACGGCACCGCGCCGAGCGCGAAGTTTTCCGAGTTCTTGAAGATGCGCCCGTCGACCTCGGCGGTCTTCGGGCAGTTCACCGTGGTCTGCGGGGTCACCGCGCCGCGGTCGAGCAGGCCCAACGCGCTGACCATCTTGAACGTGGAGCCGGGCGGCACCTGGGCGGTGAACGCGAGGTTCTCGCCGGCCGCGCCGGGGCCGTTCGCGGTGGCCAGCACCGCGCCGTCGCTGATCCGCACCGCGACCAGCGCGGAGCGGCGGGTCTGACCCCGCAGCGCGGCGTCGGCGGCGTTCTGGGTGGTCACGTCCAGCGTGGTCCGTACCGGCTGGCCGGGCTTCGGGTCGCTGCGGAACACCTCGGTGCCGGTGGGCTCGGTGGCGCCCTCGGCGGCGGGCCGCTCGGTGATCACGGTGACGCCGGGCACGCCACGCAGCCGCTCGTCGTACCGGCCCTGGAGGCCGCCGTGGCCGACCAGGTCGCCGCGGGCGTACCGGTCGGGGTGGGCCTGGAGATCGTCGGCCTGGGCCTGGTCGACGGAGCCGAGCAGCGCCCGGGCGAACTCCCGGGTCGGGGCCAGCATGAGCTGGTCGGTGGGGAACCGGGTGCCGGGCAGGTCGTAGATGCGGGACTTGATCTGCCGGTACGCCTCGTCGCGCAGCGTCACCACCTCGACGAGCGCGTCCCGGTCGGCCTCCTTGAGCCGCTTCGGCAGGTCGCTGAGGTCGACCGGCGGGCTGAGCGCGGGCCGGACCGCCTTGAACGCGGCGTCGAGCCGGCGCACCAGGCCGGGCACGTCCTTCACCTCCCCGGGCGCGACCTGGACCCGGACCACCGGGCGGGGCGCCACGACGGGCTTGCCGGCGGCGTCCAGGACCGCGGCCCGCTCCGCGGGCTCCCGGCGCAGGGCGAGGTGGTCGCCCTCGGTCAGCTTCTCGTGCACCACGGCCGGCTCCCAGATCACCTGCCACTGGTCGCCGCTGCCCTTGAGGCGCACCGGGTTCTCGTAGGCCCAGCGGGCGCCGCCCGGCAGCGTCCAGGTCAGCCGGACCCGGGCGGTGGCGATGTCGCCGGCGGTCGTGACCTCGCCGGTGCGTTCCAGCGTCGGCGGCGTCGCGGCCAGGTCGCCGGAGAGCGCCTTCAACTGCTTGGTCACCTCGGCCGCCGGCACCCGCGCGCCGGTCGGCGCGAGGAAGCCGACCGGTTGCAGGTCACCCGAGCGCCAGCCGCTCAGGAAGGCGTCGACGGTGCTCCCCGGCCCGTCCTCGCCGGAGCACCCGGTCACCGCGCCGGCGGCCAGCAGCGCGGCGACCAGCGCCGCGATCGGCCGGCGGCGGGATTGGCGACGGGGGTGGACGGGGTACGACAGGGGCATGAAGCGGTCCTCCGGTGCGAAGCTGACCTGCACGCTAGTACGCCACGCGGCTCCCCACCGCCCCGCCACCGCCCGCGGCGGGTTCAGAAGTGGCATGTGGCAGTGTGATGAACATCGCCAGCCGGGGTAATCCGCGACCGGCCGACCACGGACCCGCAACAGGTGAAAGGGCACAGTCCCGATCCGGACGTCCGGCCAGTGGTCCGCCGACCGAGGGGCACAACGGCAGGGCCTAGGCTGGGCGGCAGAGTGACCCACAACGCGGTGGGTCGAGGGGAGTGGCACCGATGGACCGGCGTCCGGCGATCAAACCGGGACCCGATCTCCAGGCTGACACCAGCCGGGACGATGACAGCTTCGATTCGGCGACCGACGGGGACGGTTTCGGCCGTCTCGACACAGGAGTGACCGGCCTGACCGGTTCCAGCATCGACACCCTCTACGACCTGGGCCTGCCCGCGCAGGCACTGGCCGACGACGTGGAGGACGCCGAGCTGGACGAGCCGGTGCCCAACGCGGAGCGGCTGGTCGCCCAGGCGGTCGCGCTGGCCGGCGACGACCACGACGCGGCCACGCTGGTGGACCGGTTCTGGCGGTTCGCGCCGGACGAGGAGCTGATCGGCTTCACCGCCGAGGAGATGCTGGAGGCGGCCCGGGCTCACCGGGACCTGGCCCAGCAGCGGGTGCCGGGCGAGCTGAAACTGCGCATCCACGAGCCGGACGCCGAGCAGCACCACACCGTCGTCGAGATCGTCACCGACGACATGCCGTTCCTGGTCGACTCGGTCACCGCGCTGCTGAACTCCCGCCACCTCGACGTGCACCTGCTGGTGCACCCGTTGGTGGTGGTCCGTCGGGAGCCGCTGGGCCGGCTCACCGAGGTCTCCGCGGACGTGGAGCCGGACGACGCGATCGCCGGTGACCTGGTCGAGAGCTGGATGCGGATCGAGATCGACCCGGTCCGTGACCCGGCCGAACGGGAGGCGGTGCGCCGCGAGCTCCAGCGGGTGCTCACCGACGTGCGGGAGGCCGTCGAGGACTGGCCCAAGATGCGGCAGCGGGCGTTGGCGCTCGCCGACGAGCTGGCCGCCGCGCGGACGTCGGACAGCCGCCCGCCGGTGCCGGAGAAGGACATCACGGACTCGGTGGAGCTGCTGCGCTGGCTCGCGCACGACCACTTCACGTTCCTCGGCTACCGGGAGTACCGCCTGGTCGACGCGGACGGGGCGGCCGGCGGGCAGGCGTTGGAGGCGGTCCTCGGCACCGGGCTGGGCATCCTGCGGTCCGACTCGCCGGAGGCCCGGTCGCTGAACTCGATGACCCCGGAGGCGCACGAGCGGGTGCTGGAGAAGCGCCTGCTCATCATCACCAAGGCCAACTCCCGGGCCACCGTGCACCGCTCGGCCTACCTCGACTACATCGGCTTCAAGATCTTCAACGAGGCCGGCGAGGTGGTCGGGGAGCGGCGCTTCCTGGGCCTGTTCTCGACCGCCGCGTACCGGACCAGCGTGCAGGAGCTGCCGGTGGTCCGCCGCAAGGTCGCCGAGGTGCTGGACCGCTCCGGCCTGAGCCTGCGCAGCCACTCCGGCAAGGACCTGCTCCAGATCCTGGAGACCTACCCGCGCGACGAGCTGTTCCAGATCAAGACCGACGACCTCTACCACGCGGTGATCGGCGTGCTGCGGATGGCCGGCCGTCGGCAGCTCCGGGTCTTCCTGCGCCGGGACGCGTACGGGCGGTTCATCTCCTGCCTGATCTACCTGCCCCGGGACCGGTTCACCACGCAGAACCGGCTGCGCATGCAGGACATCCTGCTGCGCGAGCTGAACGGCGTCGGCGTCGACTACACCACCCGGGTGACCGAGTCGATGCTGGCCCGGGTGCACTTCATCGTCCGCACCGACCCGAACCACCCGCCCGGTGAGATCGACGCCGACCTGCTCGCCGAGGAGTTGGCCGACGCCACCCGGCTCTGGGACGACGACTACCGGCTGGTGCTGGAGCGCAAGCTCGGCGACGAGCAGGCCAAGCACCTGTTCAGCAGGTACGCCGACGCGTTCCCGGAGGGCTACAAGGACGGGCACACGCCGTACGAGGCGATGAAGGACCTGGCCAAGCTGGAGCTGCTGGAGGAGCCCGGCCAGCTCGAGATGCACCTGTTCCGCAAGCAGTTGGCGCCGCGGGCCTACTCGGGCCGGGCGAACGACGGCGACGAGTCGCTGGACGTGCGGTTCAAGGTCTACCGGTACGGCGAGCCGATGATGCTCTCCGCCGTGTTGCCGGTGCTGCACTCGCTCGGCGTGAAGGTGGTCGACGAGCACCCGTACGAGGTGGAGCGCGTCGACGGCCGGATCTGGCTCTACGACTTCGGGCTGGAGCTGCCGGAACGGCACCAGGACCTGGCCGAGGTGCGCCCGCACGTGGAGAACGCGTTCGCCGCCGCCTGGCGGGGCGAGGCCGAGGTGGACGGCTTCAACGAGCTGGTGCTGCGCACCGGGCTCACCTGGCGGCAGGTGGTCGTGCTGCGCGCGTACGCGAAGTACCTGCGGCAGGCCGGCACGGTGTTCTCCCAGGAGTACATGGAACAGACGTTCATCGCGTACCCGAGCATCGCCGGGCTGCTGGTGCAGCTCTTCGAGATCCGGTTCGCGCCCAGCCCCATCACGATGGACGAGCGGCGCCAGCGCGGCGCCGAACTGGTCGACGCGATCGGCGAGGCGCTGGACGAGGTGGCCAGCCTCGACCAGGACCGCATCCTGCGGGCCTTCCTGACGTTGATCCAGGCCACGCTGCGCACCAGCTTCTACCAGAAGCCGGTGGGCGGGCGGCCCAAGCCGTACGTGGCGTTCAAGCTGGACCCGCAGGCCATCCCGGACCTGCCGGCGCCGCGGCCGAAGTTCGAGATCTTCGTCTACTCGCCTCGGTTCGAGGGCGTGCACCTGCGGTTCGGGCCGGTGGCCCGGGGCGGCCTGCGCTGGTCCGACCGCCGCGAGGACTTCCGCACCGAGGTGCTGGGCCTGGTCAAGGCGCAGATGGTGAAGAACGCGGTGATCGTGCCGGTGGGCGCCAAGGGCGGCTTCGTGCTCAAGCAGAAGCCGGGCGACCGGGACGAGGCGGTGGTCTGCTACAAGGAGTTCATCTCCGCGCTGCTCGACGTCACGGACAACATCGTCAGCGGCGAGATCGTGCCGCCCGAGGACGTGGTCCGGCACGACGCCGACGACCCCTACCTGGTGGTGGCGGCGGACAAGGGCACCGCGACGTTCTCCGACATCGCCAACGAGATCTCCACCGCGCACCGCTTCTGGCTCGGTGACGCGTTCGCCTCCGGCGGCTCGGCCGGCTACGACCACAAGAAGATGGGCATCACCGCCCGGGGCGCCTGGGAGTCGGTGAAGCGGCACTTCCGGGAGCTGGGGCACGACACCCAGACCCAGGACTTCACCGTGGTCGGCGTCGGCGACATGTCCGGCGACGTGTTCGGCAACGGGATGCTGCTCTCCGAGCACATCCGGCTGGTGGCCGCGTTCGACCACCGGCACATCTTCCTGGACCCGGACCCGGACGCGGCCACCTCGTTCGCCGAGCGCAAGCGCCTGTTCGACCTGCCCCGGTCGTCCTGGGAGGACTACGACCCGGAGCTGATCTCGGAAGGCGGCGGCATCTTCCCGCGTACCGCGAAGTCGGTGCCGCTCACGCCGCAGGTCCGCGCGGTGCTCGGCCTCGACAACGACGTCACGCAGCTCAGCCCGCAGGAGCTGATGAAGGCGATCGTCACCGCGCCGGTGGACCTGTTCTGGAACGGCGGCATCGGCACCTACGTGAAGGCGTCGACGCAGACCAACGCCGAGGTCGGGGACAAGTCCAACGACGCCATCCGGGTGGACGGCAAGAGCCTGCGCTGCCGGGTGGTCGGCGAGGGCGGCAACCTGGGCTTCACCCAGCAGGGCCGGATCGAGTACGCCGCCGGCGGTGGACGCATCTACACCGACTTCATCGACAACGCGGCCGGGGTGGACTGCTCCGACCACGAGGTGAACATCAAGATCCTGCTGAACACCGCGGTCGCCGACGGGGAACTGGACCGGCCGGAGCGGGACGAGCTGCTGGCCCAGATGACCGACGAGGTCGCCGAGCTGGTGCTGCGGGACAACTACGACCAGGCGCGGGCGCTCAACAACGCCCAGACCCAGGCCGCCTCGCTGCTCCCGGTGCACCGCCGGATGATCAACGAGCTGGAGCGGTCCGGCGCGCTGGACCGGGCGCTGGAGGCGCTGCCGTCGGACGAGGAGCTGGCGGTCCGCACCGAGACCGGGCTGACCCCGCCGGAGTTCGCGGTGCTGCTCGCGTACGTGAAGATCGTGCTGGAGCGGGAGATCGTCAGCGAGGGGCTGGCGGACGAGGAGTGGACGACCGACGTCCTGGTCAACTACTTCCCGACCCCGCTGCGGCAGCGCTTCGCCGACCGGATGGGCCGGCACCGGCTGCGCCGGGACATCGTCACCACGGTGCTGGTCAACGAGGCGATCAACCGGGGCGGCATCTCGTTCGTGTTCCGGGTGGTCGAGGAGACGGCCGCCTCGGCGGCGGACGTGCTGCGCGCGTACGTGGTGGTCCGCGAGGTGTTCGGGCTGGGCGAGCTGTGGAACGCGGTCGAGGCGTTGGACAACAAGGTCTCGCCCGAGTTGCAGACCGCCGTCTACCTGGACACCCGACGGCTGCTCGACCGCGCGGTGCGCTGGCTGGTCACCAACCGGCGCTCGCCGATCGACGTGCCGGCGGAGATCACCCGGTTGCGGGACGGCGTGGCCCAGCTCATGCCGGACCTGGAGCACCTGTTCTGGGGCACCGAGCGGGAGGCGATCGCGGCGCACATCGAGACGCTCGTCGGCAAGGGGCTGCCGCGTGAGCTGGCAGTGCAGGCGACCCGCCTGATGTACAGCTTCGGCCTGCTCGACATCGTCGAGACGGCGAAGACGACCGGGCGGGAGGTGAGCGAGGTGGCCTCGGTCTACTTCGTGCTCTCCGACCGGTTCCGGGTGGACGCGCTGCTGTCGAAGATCTCCCTGCTGCCGCGGGAGGACCGCTGGCAGACGCTGGCCCGGATGGCGCTGCGCTACGACCTGTACGCCGCGCTGGCCGCGCTCACCGCGGAGGTGCTCAGCTCCACCTCGGACAGCCAGCCGCCGGTGGAGCGGGTGCAGGAGTGGGAGCAGGCGAACGCGACCTCGATCCACCGGGCGCACCGGGCGATGGGGGAGTTCGACGAGTCCCGCGCCGACCTGTCCGCCCTGTCGGTGCTGCTGCGTCAGATCCGTACCCTGGTCCGCACCTCGGCGGCGGCCTGACGCGCCACGTCACTGATGCACGGAAAGAGTGCCCATCGCGCTTCGGATGGGCACTCTTTCCGTGCCTGAGGTGGATCAGCGGGTCATCCGGGCGTAGACCACGATGTTGTTCAGGTAGCTGCCGGCGGTGCGGTCGAACACCCCGCCGCAGGTGACCACGCGCAGGCCGGGCACGGTGGACGGGCCGTAGACCTGTTCCGCCGGGAAGGCGGTCTTCGGGTACGACCGGACCTCCTCCACGGTGAACGTGACGGTCGAGCCGTCCTGCCGGGACACGGCGATGGTGTCGCCCGGCACCAGCGCGCCCAGGTTGAAGAAGACCGCCGGGCCGAGCTTGGCGGAGTCGACGTGCCCGACGATCACGGCGTTGCCGACCTCGCCGGGGCTGGCGCCGGGGGAGTACCAGCCCGCCTTCATCGCCTGGTCCAGCGGAGGCACCTGGACCGTTCCGTCCGGGTTGGTGCCGAGCGTCATGACCTCGGCACGGACTCCGATCCGGGGGATCACGACGGTGGTGGGCGCGGAGCGGGGCAGTGCGGCCGGGACACTCGTGGGCCCGGTCGGCGTGGCGCCGGGGGCCACCGGGACGCTCCCGGGCGGTGTGCCCGGCGCGGTCCCGGGCCCGGTCCCCGACGGCGTCCCCGGCGCGGCCCCGGGCGGGGTCGCCGGCGCGGCCCCGGAGGGCGTCCCCGGCGCGGCACCGGGTGGCGTCCCCGGATCGGCGTACGCGGTCGACGGGCCGTCCCAGGGCGCGCCGCCGTCGGCGTCCGGATCGGTGTCGGAGGCGGTGGGCGGGTCGGTGGCATCCGTCGTGCCGGCCGGTCCGGCCTGCGCGATCGGCTGCGGCGGGGTGGGCGGCGGGACGGTGCGAACAGACGCGCCGATCAGGCCGGAGCCCACCATGGCGAGCAGGACGACGACGGCCGCGCCGACGGCGCGCCACGGTTTCCCGTGACGGCCGCCGGCCCGGATCGTCGTCCGGTCAGACCAGGCCACCGGCCCGCCGCCGACGCATCAGCACCAGCCCGCCGAGTGCGGCGGCGCCGATCATGCCGGCGCCCCCGGTGGCGAGACCACGGTCCAGGCCGGTGGTGGCCATGCCGCCGTCACCGCCGTCGACCCCGCCCCGGGGGAGGACCACCAGTTCGCCCTCGCCGCAGGAGCCGTTCAGTTCGTAGCGGCCCGGGTGGACGTCCTCGGAGACGCGGGCCTCGCCGTAGTAGACGAAGTCCTTCCCGTGCTCCCAGCCGGCCTCGTCCTCGCCGTGGCCGTACCCCTTGTCGTCCTGCCAGTCGCCGTGGTGCTCGTCCTTGGCGTCCCTGCCCTGCTCGTCCTTGCTGGCCTCCGGCGGGGCGCCGTGCTCGTCCTTGGCGTCCTTGCCGTGCTCGTCCTTGCCCTGTTCGTCCTTGCCGTGCTCGCCCTTGCCGTGCTCGTCCTTGCCGTGCTCGTCCTTGGCGTCCTTGCCGTGCTCGTCCTTGTTGGCCTCGGGCGGGGCACCGTGTCCGTCCTTGCCGTCCTTGCCGTGCTCGTCCCGGGTCCAGTCGGCAGCCGGCCAGCCCGGCTCGGCGTCCTGGCCGTACTCCTCGTGGCCCTGCGGTCCCAGATCCCCGGCGTCGGCGGCCATGCCGGCACCCGCACCGCCCGGCTTCGGCGCGTCGGCCGGCGGCTCCGGCATGCCCGCCTCGCCGGGACCGTGCCCGTCCTTGCCCTTCTCGTCCTTGCCCTCGGGACCCTTGCCCTCGGGACCCTTGCCCTGTTCGTCCTTGCCCTGCTCTTCCTTGCCGTGCTCGTCCTTGGCGTCCTTGCCGTCCTTGCCGTGCTCGTCCTTGTTGGCCTCGGGCGGGGCACCGTGCCCGTCCTTGCCGTCGGGACCCTGGTCCGCGTCCTCGGCCCAGTCGCCGCCCTTGTCGGCCCAGTCGCCGCCCTTGTCGGCCCAGTCCCCGTGCTCCCCGTCCCGGGCCGGGTGGAGGTCGACCTTGCCGGTCACCTTCGACCAGACGTAGGCGTGCTCCTGGGGCTCCGGGCAGATCTGGAGCAGTTCCACGGTGTCACCGGCCTTGACCACGTGCGGCTTGGCGATCACCTTGCCCTCGTCGTCGTGCCCGCCTGCGTAGGCCATTCCCGGGGTGAACACGAGAAGGCCCGCACCGCCGAGAGCGGCACCCGCGACGATCTTCCCGAGCATCTTGTCAGCCATACCAGCGTCACTCCATCCCTGTTCGTCCTGAGCCCGACGTCAGTCGAGCTACGGCCGACGTTAGACCTTTTCGCGACCTATCCGGGGAAAGTTTCGTTTTTCGGGCTTTGTCGATGATGTGGCATTTCGCGTAGCCCCGGCCACCACCGAGCCCTCTGCGCCCTCTGCGCCTCCCGCCCGGTCCCCCGCACCCCCGTCCGGGCGGCCGGCGACCAGTGACCATGGAGTTGGTGGCAGGGGGAGCGCTTCCCATCTGCCGTCAACCTCATGATCGACGGGCGTGGGGTGGCGGGGGTGGGGGTAGGGTCGGGGTGCGTATCGAGGCATTGCCATGGAAGCGCTCCCATGCAAGAATCGCTGCACGCGGTTCGGGGAGCCACACCGCGAGCACAGACGTCGAGGGCAACCGGTCTCACCGGACGACGTCCGGCTCCTTCGACCGGTCCTGCGGACCGGTCGGCACCACCACCTTCACGCCCGTCCGGGTCGGGCGTCCCCCGAAGTAACCCGTGGCGCGCACTGGTCGTTCCCGCAGGGCCGACCAACCGCCGCCATTCCGCCGGGCCGTACGCGGATCCGGTCTCGCCCAAGGAGATCAGTGGTATGAATCTGTGGAGAAGGCTGTCCGGCCGGAGCCGGACGCTCGCGCTCACCGGCGCCGGCGTCCTCGTGGCCGGCGGGCTGGTGACCCTCCCGGTCACCGCGGCGCAGGCCGCGACGCAGTGCAGCGTGGACTACACCACCAACGACTGGGCCGGTGGCTTCACCGCGAACGTGGTCATCAAGAACCTCGGTGACCCGGTCAGTTCGTGGACCCTCGGCTTCACGTTCGGCAACAGCAGCCAGCGCGTACAGCAGGGCTGGTCGGCGAAGTGGACCCAGAGCGGCCAGAACGTCACCGCTCAGAACGAGTCCTACAACGGCTCGCTGGGCACCGGCGCCAGCACCAGCATCGGGTTCAACGGCGCCTGGAGCGGCAGCAACCCGAAGCCGACCCAGTTCACGCTCAACGGCACGGTCTGCAACGGCGGCACGCCGCCCACCAGCACCCCGCCCACGAGCACGCCGCCGACGAGCACGCCGCCGACGAGCACGCCCCCCACCAGCACCCCGCCCACCAGCACGCCGCCGACCACCACCCCGCCGGGGCAGAAGGTCGACAACCCGTACGCCGGGGTCAAGGGGTACGTGAACCCGGAGTGGAAGGCCAAGGCCGAGTCGGTGGCCGGTGGCAACCGGGTGTCGAGCAACCCGACCGCGGTCTGGCTGGACCGGATCGCCGCCATCAACGGCACCACGGGCAGCAGCTCCAACGGATCGATGGGCGTACGTGACCACCTGGACGCCGCGCTCGCCCAGGGCGCCGGCTACATCCAGTTCGTCATCTACAACCTGCCCGGCCGGGACTGTGCCGCGCTCGCCTCCAACGGTGAGCTGGGCCCGGATGAGCTGCCGCGCTACAAGTCCGAGTACATCGACCCGATCGCCGCGATCCAGGCCGACGCGAAGTACAAGAACCTGCGGATCGTCAACATCATCGAGATCGACTCGCTGCCCAACCTGGTGACCAACACCTCGGGCAACGCGGGTGGCACCGCGATGTGCGACACGGTCAAGGCCAACGGAGCGTACGTCAACGGCGTGGGCTACGCCCTCGCCAAGCTCGGCGCGATCGGCAACGTCTACAACTACATCGACGCCGCGCACCACGGCTGGATCGGCTGGGACAGCAACTTCGGTCCGGTCGCCGACCAGCTCAAGGCCGCCGCCGTCGCGTCCGGCAGCACCGTCCGCAACGTGACGGGCTTCATCGTCAACACGGCGAACTACTCCGCGCTCAAGGAGCCGTACGTCAAGATCACCGACTCGGTGAACGGCCAGACCGTGCGGCAGTCCAAGTGGATCGACTGGAACCAGTACGTCGACGAGCTGTCGTTCGCCCAGGCGTTCCGGCAGAAGCTGGTCTCGATCGGCTTCGACAGCAACATCGGTATGCTGATCGACACCTCCCGCAACGGTTGGGGCGGCACTGCCCGGCCCACCGGCCCGGGCCCGCTGACCAGCGTGGACGCCTACGTCAACGGTGGCAAGGTCGACCGCCGCATCCACCTCGGCAACTGGTGCAACCAGGCCGGCGCGGGCCTCGGCGAGCGGCCGAAGGCCAACCCGGAGCCGGGCATCGACGCCTACGTCTGGGTGAAGCCCCCGGGTGAGTCGGACGGCTCCAGCAAGGAGATCCCGAACAACGAGGGCAAGGGCTTCGACCGGATGTGCGACCCGACGTACACCGGCAACGCCCGCAACGGGAACAGCATGTCCGGCGCCCTGCCGGACGCGCCGATCTCCGGCGCCTGGTTCTCGGCCCAGTTCGCGCAGCTCATGCAGAACGCCTACCCGGCGCTGTAGAGCCCCGCGGCCGGACCACCCGCCGCGGCGGGAGTGAGGCACCGCCGCGCGGGTTTCCCCGGGCCCCTGGTCGACGCCCACGTCGACCAGGGGCCCCCGGCCGTTTCCGGTCAGGGCACCGTCTTCTCGATCGCCGCGCGGCCCAGCTCGGCGAGGTCACGGCGGGCCCGCTCGACGTTCTCCGGGGTCACGTCCTGACCGCGGGCCCGGACCAGGTCCTCCGGCTCCCAGGGCTGCTCGGCGCCGGTACGGATGTTGTCCCCGCCCGCGCCGGTGCCGGTGCCGGTCGCGCCGGTGCCGGCCGCGTACGGGTCGCCGAGGATGTCCGGCGAGCCGGTGTCGGCCACCGCGCCGTCCGGCTCGGCGAACGCGGGATTGTCCGGATCGGCGCCGCCGCCGCGGAACTGCGGCACCGTGCTGTCGTCGTCCACCGCGGCGGCCACCTCGGGGGTCTCCTCCAGCGGTCGCTCGCCACCGGGGTCACGATCGGTCATGCTGCTGCCTCCTGTCCCCATCCGCGCCTGGCGTACCCGGTGCGACGCCGGGCATGCCGGCGGGGCCGGGGCGAGGATCCGGTGCGGCTCAGGACTCGTCGGAGCGCGTCGACGGGGCCTCGGTCGGGCGCAGCCGCTGCCAGAGCAGCATGAGCAGACCGAAGACCAGCATCATCGCCCCGGCCCACAGGTTGATCCGCAGGCCCTGCGCCTTGTCGATCTCGGCCGACGAGTCGAAGAGCCCCGTCAGCCCGACGATCAGCCCGTACGCGACGAACAGCCCACCGATGACCCGGCGGATGTCGAACAGCCGGGCCGCGGCGGAGTGCTCCTCCCGGGCGTCCTCGGTCTCGTCGACCAGCGGGTCGTGGGCCTCGCCGTCCTGGTAGCGGTCCGCGTTGTCTGCCATGACGTGGGTCCCTTCCTCAGAAGACCGGGATGTAGAAGAGGGCGGCGAGCACCACGGCGACGACGCCGAGCAGCACCGGGGAGCGGTACCAGGCCGCGTCGCCGGCCAGCGAGTCGTCGGCGAGTGTGGTGTCGCTGAGGCCGTACACCAGGCCGGTCAGCTCGTCGTCGGTCTTCGGCCGGGTCAGCGGCGTGATGATCGCGGCCACCACGGCGACGGTGACGAAGGCCAGGCCGGCGCCCCAGAAGCTCTCCTCCAGGTCCGAGTTGAAGCTGATCACGCCGGTCTTGTACAGCACGTACGTCACGACCGCCACCACGGTGCCGGACAGCAGCGACCAGAAGCCGGCCAGCGCGCTCATCCGCCGCCAGAACATGCCGATGATGAACGTGCCGAACAGCGGCGCGTTGAAGACCGAGAACAGCGCCTGGATGTAGTTCATGATGTTGCTGAAGCCGGCCGCGATGAACGCGGTGCCGATGCCCACCACCACCGCGATCACGGTGGCGATCCGGCCCACCTTCACGTAGTACTCGTCCGGGCGGTCCCGCCGGAAGTACGCCTGCCAGATGTCGTACGTGAAGACGGTGTTGAACCCGCTGACGTTGGCCGCCATGCCGGCCATGAACGACGCCACCAGGCCGGTGACCGCGATGCCGAGCACGCCGTTGGGGAGCAGGTCGCGCATGAGCAGCGGGATGGCGTTGTTGTAGACCAGGTCGCCCTGGTCGGCGCCCAGCCCCTTGACCGTGATCAGGGCGATCAGGCCGGGAATCACGGTGACCAGCGGGATGAGCAGCTTCGGGTACGCCCCGATGATCGGCGTGCGGCGGGCGGCGCTCATGTTCCGCGCCGACAGGGCGCGCTGCACCTCGGCGAAGTTGGTGGTCCAGTAGCCGAAGGAGAGCACGAAGCCGAGGCCGAAGACGATGCCCAGCCAGTGCGCGCCGAGCGGGTTGTCGGTGCTGCCGGTGCCCTGCCAGGCGTGCAGACCGGCCTCGCCGAGCTTGGACTCGCGTACCGCGTCCATCAGGCCGCTCACGCCGCCGACCTTGACCAGGCCGATCACCGTGATCGGCACCAGGCCGGCGATGATCACGAAGAACTGGAGCACCTCGTTGTAGATCGCGCCGGAGAGCCCGCCGACGGTGATGTACGCCAGCACGATCACCGCGCCGACCACGATCGCGATCCAGAGCGGCCAGCCCAGCAGCGCCTGCATGATCAGCGCCAGCGCGTAGAGGTTGACGCCGGCGATCAGCACCTGGGCGACCGCGAAGCTGATCGCGTTGAGCAGGTGGGTGGGGCGGTTGAAGCGCAGCCGCAGGTACTCCGGCACGCTGCGGACCTTCGAGCCGTAGTAGAACGGCATCATCACGATGCCGAGGAAGACCATCGCCGGCACCGCGCCGATCCAGTAGTAGTGCACCGTCATGATGCCGTACTGGGCGCCGTTGGCGGCCATGCCGATGATCTCCAGCGCGCCCAGGTTCGCCGAGACGAACGCCAGACCGGTGACCCAGGCGGGCAACGACCGCCCGGACAGGAAGAAGTCGACGCTGGTCTTGATGGCGCGGCGGGCGGCGAAGCCGACCCCCAGCACCGTGACGAAGTAGAGCGCCAGGATCAGGTAGTCCAGGGCGTTCATGTTCAACCGTAGGCCGCTGCCCATGCCTGTTGCTCCCCTCGTGTGGGTGCGTGCTGCGGCGGCAGGTACCCCGATCGCGAAGTTTCATGCCTGGTGTTCGATCCGCCGTGCGCGACGGAGCCCCGACCGGGTGACCGGCCGGGGCTCCGTCGCAGGTGAGGGGCGTCAGCGGCCCAGTACGCGGTCCAGGAAGTCGCGGTAGCCGCGTACCGCCACCCGGAGCTGCTCGGTGTCCCCGGACTCCTGCCAGGTGCCGAGGCGGGTGCGCTGCTCCCGCAGCGCCGTGGACAGCGCCTCGATCGCCTCCTCGACGAGCGACTCCGCCTCGCCGACCGCGGCCTTCGGGTCGTCCACGAAACGCAGCTGGACGTCGCGCCAGCGGTCCCGGAAGCCCTGCGCCGCGTCCGGGTCGAACAGCGTGGCCGCGTCCGCCGGCACGGCGCCGGACGTGGCCCGGCCCGCCCCGGCCACCGCCGCGTCCGCCGCGTCGCCGGTCGGCGTCACGCCCGCCGCGTCGCTGGCTGCCACCGCGCCCACCTCGCCGCCGGTCACGGTCGCGCCCGCCGCGCCGCCGGCCGCCGTCGTGCCGCCGGTCGCCGTGCCCGCCGCCGCGATGGCGGCGTCCCGGTCGACGGTGTCGTGGTGCCGGCCGGAACCGTGGGCGTCGGCGCCCGCCGCGACCGGCACGGCGTCCGGGTCGACCAGCCCCGGCTCGGGGCTGCCGTAGCCGACCGCACCGGCGGCCACCGCGTCGTCGGAGTCCCGGTCGGCGATCACCCGGTCGTGGCGCCGGTCCGCGTCGGCGGTCACCGTGTCGTCGTCCCGGTCGGTGACGTCCACGTCCCGGTCCGCGTCGGCGTGCTCGGCCGCCCAACGGTCCCGGTCGTGCAGCCGGTCCCCGGCGGTCGGGTCGGCCCGCTCGTCGTCCAGCGGGTCGGTACGCCCCGGCGCCCCGTCGCCCGGCGCGGCGGTGTCCTCACCACGCGCGTCCCGCTCGTCCTGCGGACGACCGCCGGCCAGCGCCGAGGCGGCTACCGCGTCGCCCACCGTGGCCGCGCCGAACGCCGTCGGCAGCGGCGCCGGCTCGTGGAAGGCGGGCCGCTCGCCGTCCCGCGTCCCGTCGGCGTCGTCCGACCGGTCCGCCGCGTCGCGCAGATCGTCGGCGTCGTACGCCCGGGTCTCGTCGGGCCGGGCGTCCGGCTCGTCGGTCACGGCCGGGTCGTCGAACGTGCCCCGGTCGTCAAGCGCGTCCTCCGGAAGCTCGGCCCGGCCGGCGCGGTCGGTCCCCGACCGGTCGGCGTGGGCGCGGTCGTCCGGCGGCGGGACCGGCACCGGCGCGGATCGTACGGTCTCCGGGTGCTCCGGCGTGACCTGCTGCTCTTCGTGGCGCATGGCGGCGGCTCCTCAGCGGCTCGTGGCGTCGTGCTCGGGATCGGGGTGGCGCTGCTCCGGCGACCGCTGGCCGACCGGGTCCGCGCCGAGCAGGTCGGCGAAGAGGGCCCGGTAGTGCACCAGCGCCTGGCGGAGATCCTCGGTGCCGGCCTCGCCGCGTTCGTTGCGCTGCCGGATCTCGTGGGCGTCGCGGTAGTGGGTGAGCGTGCGGGCGTGCTCGACGGAGAGATGGGCGATCTGGTCGGAGAAGTCCCCGGTGGGGTATCCGCGCTCCGCGATCAGGTGACTGACCAGCTCGTCGGCGTCGCCGACGGTTTCGGCCGGCGAGTCCACGAAACGCACCTGGATTTCCTCCCAGGCGGCGGCGTAACGGGCCCGGGACTCCGGGGTGAGCGGGGTCAGCTCCAGCTCGGCGTGCCGACGCTCGCGCTCCCGCAGCTCCCGCTCGGCGGCGCCGCGGCTGTCCTGCTCGGCGACGACCCGGTCGTACTCCGGGCCGAAGCGCTGCCGCAGCGCCCGCCGGCGGTTCGCGACCACGGCGAACGCGACCAACGCGGCGACCACGGCGACGACGATGACTATGACGACTACCTGCGTGGGCGACATGGCTCCTCCTTCGCCAGCTGGTATTCCCTCCTCCGGGTGATCGCCAATCCCGTTCCGGGGCACTTTCCCGGGTCGGGTACCCGGCGCGGGGCCCGCGGCCGCCGGTCCGGCCATGCGACGGGGGTCCGACGGGGCCCGCCAAGACCATCTCGGACCGTAGTGAGCGGCGAGACGGCCGGTAGTGCATCCGTCGGGGATTACGTATCCTGCCCAAGGCGTCCGGGCCGGGTCCCGGCGTCGTGGCCGTCGACCTGACGGCCACTGCCGGCGCCACCCAGCGAACCTTCCCGGGCGAGGTCTGATTGAACACCCGCGACTGGCCGATCCGCGCCAAGCTGACCGCGCTGGTCATCGGCCCGGTGACCGGGCTGCTGGCACTGTGGATCTTCGCCACCACGCTCGCCTTCGGGCCCGCGCTCGACCTGCTCGCCACCCGCACCCTGCTGTACGACCTGGGCCGGCCGGGCGAGAACGTGGTGGCCGAATTGCAGCGGGAACGGCGGCTCTCCGTGGTCCAGCTCGCCGGGGACGGCGTCCTGCCGGAGCTGGCCGCGCAACGCGACCGCACCGACCGGGCCGTCGCCGAGCTGCGCCGCCGGATCGACGGCGAGGCGTTGCGCGACGCGGCCGACGACCAGCTCGACGCGCGCCTCGACCAACTGGGCTCGGCGCTGGAGGCGCTCCCCGCGGGGCGGGTCTTCATCGACGACCGGAAGGTCGACCGGGCCGGCGCGGTCGGGCTCTACAGCGGGATGATCGGTTCGGCGTTCCAGGCGTTCTCCGCCATGGCGATGCTGCCCGACGTGCGGCTCAACCGGGAGGCGTCGGCGCTCACCGCGCTGGGCCGCTCCCGTGAGCTGCTCGGTCAGGCCGACGCGCTGCTGGCCGGCGCCGTCACCGCCGGCCGGTACGCCGACGGCGAGCACGAGCAACTGGTACGCACCGTGGAGAACCAGCGGTTTTTGGCCGAGAACGCGGTCGCCGACCTGCCGCCCGACGAGCGGGCCGGCTACCAACGACTCACCGAGGGCACCGCGTTCCTCCGGCTGCGCGCGCTCCAGGACGCGCTGATCCGCGCCGACGACCTCCCCGCCGGCTTCGACGTCCGGGCCTGGGAGGCCGGCCACGCGGAGGTCTGGCAGGGCCTGCGGGACTTCGAGCTGCGCGGCGCGGACAGCCTCGCCGAACGGTCGGTGCCGATCGCGGTACGCATCCTGGTCCAGCTCGCCGCCGCCGGCGTGCTCGGCCTGATCGCCATCGTGGTCTGCGTGCTGGTGGCGCTGCGGGTCGGCCGGTCGCTGGCGCAGCGGCTGACCGGCGTCCGCACCGCCGCGACCGAGGTGGCCGAGCAGCGGCTGCCCGACGTGGTCGCCCGGCTGCGCCGGGGCGAGGAGGTCGACGTCGACCGCGAGGCCCCGGAGCTGGATCACGGCGGGGACGAGATCGGCCAGGTGGCGCGCGCCTTCAACGAGGTACGCCGGACCGCTGTCCGGGCCGCGGCCGACGAGGTCACCCTGCGCCGCGGCTTCAACGAGGTCATCCTCAACCTCGCCCGGCGCAGCCAGGGCCTGGTGCACCGGCAGTTGGCGCTGCTGGACCGGCTGGAACGGCGCACCGAGGACCCGGACGAGCTGGCCGGGCTGTTCCAGGTCGACCACCTCGCCACCCGGCTCCGCCGGCACGCCGAGGACCTGGTCATCCTGGCCGGGGCCGCGCCCGGCCGGGGCTGGCGCCGGCCGGTCGCCGCGGTGGACGTGATGCGCGGGGCGATCTCCGAGGTCGAGGCGTACGACCGGGTCGACGTGGGCGAGGTGCAGCCGGCCGGGGTGCTCGGCCGGGCCGTCGGCGACGTGATCCACCTGCTCGCCGAGCTGATCGAGAACGCGACCGCGTTCTCCCCGCCGGGCACCCGGGTGGACGTCACCGGCCGGACCGTGCCCGGCGGCTACACCATCGAGATCACCGATCGAGGGCTGGGCATGTCGCCGCCGGCCATGGCCACCGCCAACCGCAAGCTGGCCGCCCCGCCCGAGTTCGACCCGACCGACAGCGCCCGGCTGGGCCTGTTCGTGGTGGCCCGGTTGGCCGCGCGGCACGGCGTCCGGGTGGAGCTGCGGCGGGGCCGGCCGGCCGGGACGATCGCGGCGGTCCTCGTCCCGTCGGATCTGATCACCGACGAGCCACCGGTCGGCCCGGACGCCACCGCCGGCCCGGAGCGGCGGCGGATGGCGAAGGTGAGCCGGCTGACCACGGTGCCCCGCGGGCGGCCCACCCGACCGGGCCGGGAGCGTCCCGAGTCCACCGTCATCCCGTTGCCGGCCGCCCGGGCCTCGACCGTGGAGCCGCCCGCCGACGGCGACGGCCTGCCCCGGCGGGTGCGCCGGCGCGGCCCGGCGCGACCCCGCGCGGTGGTCACCGACACCCCGGCCAGCCGCCCGCCGGAGGAGGCCCGCCGCACCATGTCCGCGTTGCAGGCCGGCACCGCGCGCGGACGCCGGGACGGCACGCGCGCCACCGGCAACCCGACGGTCGCGCGGATCCGGGGCACCGTTCCCGACCCGCCCACCGACGTGCCGGTGGACCCCGGTACGCCGGCCACCGCGCCGGATCCGGCCCCGGAGCCCTCCCCGCCGGCGTCGGACCAACGAACCGCGACTGAGAGGGACGCCTAGTGGTGCACACGACGCGGCAGAACGCCGATCTCGACTGGCTGCTCGACGACCTGGTGGAGCGGGTGCCCGCCGCCAGCCGGGCGGTGGTGCTCTCGGCGGACGGGCTGCTGCTCGGCGCCTCCACCGACCAGGACCGCACCGACGCGGAGCACCTCTGCGCGCTGGCCTCCGGATTCTCCGGGCTGGCCAAGGGGGCCACCCGGCACCTGGGCGGCGGCGCGGTCCGGCAGACGGTGGTGGAGATGGAGTCGGCGTACCTGTTCGTCACGGCCGCCGGGCAGGGCGCCTGCCTGGCCGTGGCCAGCGACGCGGACGCCGACATCGGCCTGGTGGCGTACGAGATGGCGATGCTGGTGATCCGCGTCGGGGAGAACCTGGCCGCGCCGGCCCGGGTCCCGGGGGAGCCCACCGATGCGAGCTGAGTGGCCCGGGCCGCAGCACGAGTGGCTCGACGCCGACGCCGGCCCGGTGGTCCGTCCGTACACGCTCACCGGTGGCCGGGTGCGCCCGCCGGTCGACGGGTTCGACCTGCTGGCGTTCGTGCTGACCACGTCCGCGGCCGAGCCGGCCGGGGTGCCCGGTCTCCAGCCGGAGCACCGTCGCCTGGTCGAGCTGGCCCGGCGGCCGAAGGCCGTGGCCGACCTCGCCGCCGACCTGGACCTCGCCGTGGGCGTGGTCCGGGTGCTGCTCGGCGACCTCCTCGCCCATGGGTTCGTCGCGGTGCACCGGCCACCGGCCACCGCGTACCTGCCCGACGACAACATCCTCAAGGCGGTGGTCAATGGACTCCGTGCGCTTTGACCCGGAGCCGGCCGCGTCGCGGGTGCCGCTGGCCCTGAAGATCCTCATCGCGGGCGGCTTCGGCGCCGGCAAGACGACGCTGGTGAGCGCGTTGAGCGAGGTCCGCCCGTTGCAGACCGAGGAGGTGCTGACCGGGGCCGGTCTGGGCACCGACGACGTCTCCGGGGTGGAGCAGAAGTCGACCACCACGGTGGCGATGGACTTCGGCCGGATCACCATCAACGACGACCTCCAGGTCTACCTGTTCGGCACCCCGGGCCAGGACCGCTTCTGGTTCCTCTGGGACGAGCTGGCGTTCGGCGCGCTGGGCGCGGTGGTGCTGGCCGACACCCGCCGGCTGGCCGACTGCTTCCCCTCGATCGACTACTTCGAGCAGCGGGGCATCCCGTTCGTGGTGGGGGTCAACTGTTTCGACGGCTCCCGGCAGTTCGGCCTGGAGGCGGTCCGCGACGCGTTGGACCTCGACCCGGACGTTCCGCTCGTGCTCTGCGACGCCCGGGACCGGCAGTCCGGCAAGCTGGTGTTGATCACGCTGGTCGAGCACGTGGCCCGGCAGCGCGGCGAGCCGGTCCCGGTGGGCTGATCCGGCCCGCCGGTCGGGGCGGCGTTCGACGACTGACCGGGCGACCGCCCGGGAAGCCTGGTTGGATCGCAGCAGGACCGACGGAAGGTGGGAAGCGGTGGCGGGGCAGCACGAGGTCGTCCACATCGGGGGCTACACGGCGGAGTCGGACGGGCGGGCCGAGGGGATCGTCGCGGCCCGGCGTGACCCGGCGACCGGGGCGCTGACCCCGCTCGGCACCGTGGCGGTCACCCCGTCGCCGTCGTTCCTGGCCCGGCACCCCGGGCAGCCGGTGCTGTACGCCGTCAACGAGCTTCCCGAGGGCGGGCTGAGCGCCTTCCGGGTGGCCCCGGACGGCGGGCTCACCGCGCTGGGCGTACGCCCGACCGGCGGGGCCGAGCCGTGCCACCTCGCGATCGCGCCGGACGGGCGGCACGTGTTCGTGGCGAACTACGGCGGCGGCAGCCTGGCGGTGTTCCCGCTGGACGCCGACGGCGTGCCGGGGGAGCGCACCGACCTGGTGCGGCACGAGGGGCACGGCGCCGATCCGGAGCGGCAGGAGGCGGCGCACTGCCACATGGTCTCGCCCGACCCGGCCGACGGGCCGCTGCTCGCCGTCGACCTGGGCACCGACTCGGTCTACCGGTACGACCTCGACGCCGCCTCGGGGCGGCTGGTGCCCCGGGGCCCGCGGCTGCGGACGCCGGCCGGCACCGGGCCGCGGCATCTGGCCCGGCATCCGGACGGGCGGCGCTGCTGGCTGGTCGGTGAGCTGGACGCCACGGTCACCGCTTACGACCTGACGCCGGACGGGCTGCGCCAGCGGGTCCGGGTCGACGCCAGCGGCCGGACCGGGCACGTGCAGCCCGCCGGGGTGGCGGTCGGGCCGGACGGCCGCTTCCTCTACGTCAGCAACCGCGGCGTCGGCACGGTGGCCGTGTTCGCGCTGGCGGGCGAGACGCCGGAGCTGGTGGCCGAGGTGGACGCCGGCGGTGGCTGGCCCCGGCACTTCGCGCTGGCCGGCTCGCACCTGTACGTCGCCGACGAGCGGGCCGATCTGGTGCGGGTCTTCCGGGTGGACCCGGCCAGCGGGGTGCCGGAGCCGGTCGGGGAGCCGGTGCCGGTGGCGAGCCCGACCTGCGTGCTGGTGTGACGGAGCCGTCACGCAGCGCGCGATCCGCAGTGGACGGTGGCCGCCTCGGTCACTGATTCCTAACTCAGCGTGCCGATTAAGTGATCAACTGTTTCTCCTGCGTAACTTTCGTCCGAACGGTTGTGGCAGTAACCCCACGAGATACGCAAGATGGTCATCGTGTCTGGCCGCCATCGCATGCGTCACAACCTCCGAGGAGCAGGCGCCGCCGCAGCGGCGACCGCGCTCGTCGCTGTCGTAGCCGGTTCCTGGTTCGGTTACCAGCAGCTGGCCGGCCCGAACTGCTCGGGCCGGATCGAGCTGTCGGTGTCGGCCGCCCCGGAGATCGCCCCGGCGGTGCAGGGGGCTGCCGACGAGTGGGTGGCCAACGGCGCGGCGGTCGGCGGCACCTGCATCGCGGTGAACGTCGCCTCGGCCGAGCCGGTCGACGTGGCCGCCGCCGTGGCGGGCAAGCACGGCGCCACGCTGGCCGGCGTCGGGCAGGCCAGCGGCACCGCGGTCACCCCGGACGTCTGGGTGCCCGACTCCTCGACCTGGCTGGTCCGGCTCAAGGCCGGCGGCGCGAGCGCCTTCGCCCCGGCCAACGGCGCCTCGATCGCGCGCAGCCCGGTGGTGGTCGCGCTGCCCGAGCCGGTGGCCACCCGGATCGGCTGGCCGGACAAGGAGTTCCGCTGGTCCGAGCTGCTCCAGCAGGTGACCGCCAGCAAGCCGCTGCGGGCCGGGATCGTCGAGCCGACCCAGGACGCGGCCGGCCTGTCCGGCCTGCTCTCGCTCACCGCGGCGGCCAGCTCCACCGGTGAGGCCGGCTCCCCGAAGGCGCAGGAGGCGATGGTCGGGGCGCTGCGCGCGCTGGCCACCAACCGCTCCTCGCTGCGGCAGGACCTGCTCGCGCGGTTCCCGCGTTCGTCCGACCCGACGGCCATCGCCAACGGGCTGGGCGCGGCGGCGCTGTCCGAGGAGGACGTGATCGCCTACAACAACACGAAGCCGCCGATCAAGCTCGCCGCGCTCTACCTCGACCCGCCGCCGATCCCGCTGGACTTCCCGTTCGCGGTGCTGCCCGGCATCGAGCCGAGCAAGGCGTCGGCCGCCCGGGTGCTCTTCGAGGCGCTGCGCTCCGCCGACTTCAAGGACCGGCTCGCCGCGCAGTCGCTGCGCGCGCCGGACGGCAACTGGGGTCGGGGCTTCCAGGCCCCGACGGGTGCGCCGAGCCCGTCCAACGGTGGGGAGAAGCAGGTCCCGCCGTCCGGTCAGGGCGGCGCGGCCGACCTGGACCCGGTCGCCATCTCGACGGCCACCACCACCTGGTCGGTGGCCACCCAGTCCGGTCGGATGCTCTGTGTCGTCGACGTCTCCGGTTCGATGAAGAAGCCGGTGGCCACCGCCAACGGCGCCAGCCGGGAGCAGGTCACGGTGGCCGCCGCCGGTCAGGGGCTGGGGCTCTTCGACGACTCCTGGTCGATCGGCCTGTGGACCTTCTCCACCAACCTGAAGGGCTCGCAGGACTGGAACGAGCTGGTCGGCATCCGGCCGCTGTCCGGCAACCGGGGCGAGTTGCAGCGCGGGTTGGCCTCCATCCGGCCCTCCAACGGCGACACCGGCCTGTACGACACCATGCTCGCGGCGTACAAGAAGGTCCAGCAGGACTGGGAGCCCGGCAAGGTCAACTCGATCGTGCTCTTCACCGACGGCAAGAACGAGGACGACAACGGCATCTCGCAGAAGGCGCTGCTGGATCAGCTCAAGAAGCTCCGGGACGACGAGCAGCCGGTCCAGGTGATCATCATCGGCATCGGCAACGAGGTGAACCGGGCCGAGCTGAAGTCCATCACGGACGTCACCGGCGGCGGCGCGTTCGTGACCACCGACCCGAGCAAGATCGGCGAAATCTTCCTCCAGGCGATCGCGTTGCGGCCACCCGCGCCGCGCTGATCCCGCACTCAGCGATAATCTTCCGCCGTGCCGGCGATCCGGTGCGGCGGAAGGCTTCCCGGGTCAAGGCCTGGGAAGTGAACTGACGGTAATGTGTCCGAATCAATCGGTAACCATAATTGTCCTGGCATGATGTCCGGGTGCCTCGACCGCAGGCCTTTACCGGGGGCCGGGCGGGGACGGGGCGGTCCTGAGTTAAGTGGGGAGGACCGGTGACCTCGGCGACGTTGTTGACCCCTGCCAGGACGTCGCGTCCCGGGGGTGATCGACCCGGTGCGACGACGCGAGCCGCGGAGCGGGCCTACATCCGGGTCCTGGTGGTGCTCGACACCGCCGTGCTGGCCGTGGCCATCCTGGCCGGCTACCTGGCCCGGTTCGGGGACGAACAACCCACCGGGTCCGAGATCCCGTACGTGGTGGTCGCCCCGGTGCTCCTGCTGGTCTGGTTGGTGTCGCTGAAGGCCATGCGCTGTTACGACGACCAGGTCCTCGGCTACGGCGCGGACGAGTACCGCCGGGTCAGCGCCGCGAGCCTGCGGCTGGCCGGCGGCATCGCCATCGCCGGCTACATCGCCGACGTCGGGGTCTCCCGGGGCTTCCTGGCCATCTCGTTCGCGGTCGGCACGATCGGTCTGGAGGTGGCCCGGTTCGCGGCGCGCAAGCGGCTGCACCGCGCCCGGGACCGGGGCGCCGGCTGGTCCCGCAAGGTGCTCGTGGTCGGCGACACCGCGCACGTGCTGGAGCTGGTGCACACGCTGCGCCGGGAACCGTACGCCGGCTACCAGGTGGTCGGCGCGTGCATCCCGGACGCGCTGCTCGCCCCGGTGCCGCAGCGGCTGGGTGACGTGCCGGTGGTCGGATCCTTCCGGGGCATCCCAGAGGCGGCCACCGCGATCGGCGCGGACACGGTCGCGGTCACCGCGTCCGGTGAGCTGACCGCCACCCGGCTGCGCCGCCTGGGCTGGCAGTTGGAGGGCACCGGTGTCGACCTGGTGGTGGCCCCGGCGCTGACCGACGTGGCCGGCCCGCGCATCCACACCCGTCCGGTGGCCGGCCTGCCCCTGATCCACGTCGAGGCGCCCGAGTTCCGCGGCGCCCGCAAGCTGGTCAAGGGATTCGTGGACCGGTCGCTCTCGCTGATCGCCCTGCTCCTGCTCTCGCCGCTGCTGGGGGTGCTCGCGCTCGCCATCAAGCTGGACAGCCGGGGCCCGGTGCTGTTCCGGCAGACCCGGGTCGGGCAGGGCGGCGAGGAGTTCGGCGTCTTCAAGTTCCGCACCATGGTGGTCAACGCGGACGCCCTGCTCGCCGAGCTGGCCGCGCGCAACGAGACCGACGGCCTGATGTTCAAGATGCGCGACGACCCCCGGGTGACCCGGACGGGCCGGCTGCTGCGCAGGTGGTCGCTGGACGAGCTGCCCCAGCTCGCCAACGTGCTGCTCGGCCACATGAGCCTGGTCGGCCCGCGCCCGCCGCTGCCCTCCGAGGTGGCCCGCTACGACGGCGACGTGGCACGCCGGCTGCTGGTCAAGCCCGGCATGACCGGCCTCTGGCAGGTCAGCGGCCGGTCCGACCTGAGCTGGGAGGACGGCATCCGGCTCGACCTCTACTACGTGGAGAACTGGTCGCTCGCGGCGGACCTGACCATCCTCTGGAAGACGTTCGGCGCGGTGCTGGGCAGCCGGGGCGCCTACTGATCCTGCGGGCCCAGCCAGTCCAGGCAGACGACCACCGCGTCGTCCACCAGGTCACCGGCGACGAAGGCCCGCAGGTCGCCGATGAGTGACCGGACCGCGTCCAGCGGCTCCATCGGGCCGGTGCGGCGCAGGAACCGGTCCAGGGCCGACTCGCCGTAGCGGACCCGGTCCGCGGTGGCGTCGATCACGCCGTCGCTGACCACGAAGAGCCGGTCCCCGCGCTCCAGGTGGAACCGCTGCTCGCGGTAGTCGGTGCCCTCGAACATGCCGAGCGGGAACTGCTTCTCCAACGCCTGGGACGTCACCTCGCCGGCGCGCAGCCGGATCAGGTGCGGGGAGCCGGCGTCCACCGCGACCAGCGCCCCGGTGGCCAGGTCCAGCTCCATCAGGAGCACGGAGAGGTGCTGCTCGCCCCGGTGCTGGGCGTAGACCGCCTGGTCGGCCAGCGCGGCCTGGTCGGCCAGGGCCAGCCCGGCGCGGCGCGCGTTGCGCAGCGCGTACGTGGCCAGCGAGGTGAGCAGCGCCGCGGCCACCCCCTCGCCGAAGCCGTTGAGCACCGCGAGCCAGAGCCGGTGGCCGTCGTCGGACCAGTCGAAGCTGTCGCCGCGCACCGCGTACGCCGGCTCCAACTGGCCGGCCAGGCTGAACGACGGGCGGATGCGGCTGCGGCCGGGCAGCAGCTCCCACTGCATCTCGGCGGCCAGCGTGAGCCGCCGGCTGCGCCGGGCGCTCAGGTAGATGTCGGTGGTCGAGGTGACGGCGGCCACCTCGTGCCCGAGCACGGTGGCGACGGTGTCCAGCTCGCGGCGGGCGGCCGGGTCGGCGGGCACCGGCGAGACCCGGAGCACGCCGCGTCGTTCGCCCCGCATCCCCACCGGGAACCAGCCGGTCCCGTCGGCGAACACCGGCTCCTGGTGGTCGAACGCGTACCAGGCCGGGTGGCCGGGGCCGGTCAGCGCCTCGCCGCCGCCCAGCGGCAGCAGCTCGGCGAGCCGGTAGTCGACCTGGTACAGCTCGGTCCGGGTGATCCCGTACGTCCGCCGCAGCTCGTCGGCGAGGCGCGCCACGATGAGATCCGTCGGCGCGTCCGTCACGTTTCGGCGGGCGCGCGCCTCCGCTTCGCTCATCTTTGCTCCTTTGCACAGGTCGCCGGGCTGGGCCGGGGGGTAGTCTCGGGCCCACCATGACCGAGGAGCCCGGTCCCGTGGGACCCGAAGCGAGTATGTCCGCCGCCCTGGACGAGGCGGCGGGCACCCTGCTCTCCGTCTGGGAGGCGGCCCGGGAGCGGACCACGAGCCGCCTCTCCAGCGCCCAGTTGCGCGCGGTGATGGTCGTCGAGCAGTACGACGGGATCAACCTCCGCCGGCTCGCCTCGCTGACCGACATGCTGCTCTCCTCCGCCAGCCGGCTCTGCGACCGGCTGGTGGCGGCCGGCATGCTGGAGCGGGAGCCGGGCCGCTACGACCGCCGGGAGATCTCGCTGCACCTCACCCCGGCGGCCAACCGGCTCCTGGCCGAGCTGCGCGCCGACCGGCGACGCCGCCTGGCGCGGATCCTGGCCGGGATGAGCGCCGAGGGGCGGGTGGCGCTGCTGCGCGGGATGCGGGAGTTCGACGAGGTCGGTCGCCGCGACGAGGCGACCGTGGCCGAGGACTGGCCGGTGCTGCGCCCCTCCGGGGAGCGGATCGGCGACCCGCTGGTGGGTCTGGGCGCGCCGCCGGCGCCCGGTCGACCGGGCGCGCCCCGCGGGCCCGTCGAGCCGGTCCCGCCCGACGGCCCCTCGGCGGTCCGCACCGCCTGACACCGCAGCCCGGCCCTCCGTCGACACCGGCGGCGGGCCGCGCCGGCGGGGGCGCGCCACGCCGGTCAGCCGGCCGCGACCGCGGCCCGCGCCGTCCGCAGCCGCGCGGCCACCCGCGGATACTCGGTCAGGGCCCCCTCCAGCGTGGCGAGCACGTCGTCCAGCAGGCGGCGGCCACCGCGGGCGGTGAGCGCCTCCTCCTGCCACCTGACGAAATCCCGCAACAGCCGGTCGTCGTCCACCCGTACCGTCGCCACCAGCGCGTCGACCAGGTGCGCGATGCCGGAGGCGACGTCCTCGACGCTCTCCGGCGGCGGATCCACCGCGCCCAGCGCGAGCCGGACCAGCTCGCGCCGGCGGTGCAGCACCGCCACGTACGCGTCGTCCGTCGGGGGCGGCGGCGGGCCGGTGTGCGTGCCGGCGGGCAGCGGCCCGGCCAGCAACCGCACCGCGTCCCGCGCGCTGGCGCCCCACGCCGCCGCGCCGATCGCCGTCGCCCACCGGCCCTCGGGGCCGAAACCGGGCCCGCCGGCCAGCACCGGCACCCCGGCGGCCCGACTGGCCTCCACCATCCGCGCCGCCCGCACCAGCCGGTTCGGCTGCACGCAACTGAGCAGCACCGCCTCCGGGCCGGTCTGGTGCAGGTAGGAGACCAGATGCCGGGCCGGCACACTGGCCCCCAGGAACGTCACCCGCCAGCCGGCCGCCCGGACCACCTCGCTGACGATCCGGGCGGCCAGCGCGTGCCACTCGCCCTCCACGCAGGCCACCACCACGAGGCCGTGGCGCGGCGCGCTGACGCTCGCGCCGAGCGCGTCCACCACCAGCTCACTGACGTGGGTGGCGGCATGTTCCTGGGCGACGCTCCACGAGCCGGTGAGCCACCGCCGGCCGATCTCCCGCTGCGCCACCGCGACCAGGTCGACCAGGACGTCCGCCACCGAACAGCCGCCGGCCACCAGGTCGCGGGCGAGCGCCACGGCGCCGACCCGGTCGGCCCGGTCCAGGTGGTCGAGGTACGCGGCGAGCGTCTCCGGCCCGATCCGGCAGGACGGGCTCACCCGGCGGCCACGGCCAGCATGGCGATGTCGTCGTGCGGCTGCCCGTCGAGCCACTCGTCCACGAGTTGGAGCACCCGGTCGACGAGCGCGGCCGGTGGCAGCCCGGCCCCGGAGGCGAGCGCCTGCCGCAGCCGGTCGTCGCCGAACATGGCCGGCTCGGTGGGGCCGCCCCGGGCCTCGGTGACCCCGTCGGTGTGCGCCAGCAGCAGGTCACCGGGGGCCAGGCGTACCTCGACCTCGGCGAACCGGGCCGCGGTCAGCGCGCCGACCGGCATGCCGCCCACCCGGACCGCGTCGATGCCACCGCCGGCGCGGACCACGAGCGGCGCCGGGTGCCCGCCGCCGGCCATCCGGACCAGCAGCCCGCCGTCGGGTTGCCGGCTCAGCGTGCCGAGCAGGAGCGTGGTGAACTGGGCCCGCGAGGCCGCGCCCGGCGCGTCCAGCAGCGCGCGGTTGAGCAGCTCCATCAGCTCCCGGGGGCGCTGCTCGACCAGGCGCAGGGTCTGCAACGACTGGCGTACCCGCCCGGTCAGCACGGCCGCGCCGACGCCCTTGCCGCAGACGTCGCCGAGCGCGAACAGACCGCCGTCGCCGGTGGGGAACAGGTCGTAGAAGTCGCCGCCGATGCGCAGGCTGTCCCCGGCGGCGCGGTAGCCACCGGCCAGCGTCATCCCGGGCAGGCGGGGCAGCTCCGGCGGGAGCAGGCTGTTCTGGAGCACCCGGGCCAGGTGGGTCTGCTCGCCGTACAGCTCGGCGGCGGCCAGCGCGGCGCCGGCCCGGCCGGCGAACTCCCGGGCCAGCGCGATCTCCCGCTGGTCGAAGCCGGCCCGGTCGGGGCGGCGGGCCAGGACCAGCGCCCCGGCCGGCCCGCCGGCGCTGGGCATCGGGCTGATCAGCACGGTGCCCGGCCGGCCGAAGTCGGCGGGCAGCACCTCGGCCAGGTCGGCCAGCTCGGCGTCGAGCCAGGGGCTGGGCGCGGTGAGGTCGCCGTCGAGCGCCTCGACCAGACCGGGGACGGACTCCACGGTCCGCCAGCCGGCCACGCCGGTGATCGGCCCCGCGTCGCCGGTCGCGTACCGGATCCAGTGCGGCTCGTCCTCGGCCGGCGGCGGCGGTCGGTGCACCACCACGGCCACGTCGGCCAGGTAGGGCACCGGCAGGGTGACGGCGGCGCGCAGTGTCTGGTCCCGGTGCAGGGAGAGCCCGAGCCGGCTGCCGGCCTGGGCCAGGAACGCGGTCCGGGAGCGTTCGGTGAGCAGCGCGTCGGTGCGCGCGTGCTCCTCGGTGACGTCCCGCACATACCAGGCGCCGCGCTCCCCGGCCAGCCCGCGCCGCAGACCGCGCAGTCGCCGGCCGAGGTGCTCGGTCTCGAACGTGTCGGCGCCGTCGCGGGCCGCCTCGGCCAGCGCGGACACCTGGCAGCCGGCCAGGCCGACGCCCGGCGTCAGCTCGGGGAGAAGCTCCGCCGCCATGGCGTTCACCAGGGTCACCACGCCGGCCGGGTCGACCGTCACGACGGCCTCGGCCAGCCCGTCCAGCAACTCTCGGGCGAGCCGGTCGTCGGCCGGCAGCGCGACCCCGGCCACTCGCCGGGGTCGTTTCCTCCAGCCGTGTCCACCGCCGCTGACCGGCCCGGCGACACCGCCCCGGCGTGTGGCGGTCACCGCCGCTGGCCGGGCGCTTCGGTCGGTCGACCCGTGTGCATGCTGTCGGTGCACTCCTCGCTCGTGGACAGGTTGCCTGACGGCAAGCGTACCGAGCGGGAGCGACGAACGCCCGTCGAGGAATGCGCGAGGTACTGCTCAGCCGGTGGCGGCCCGGGCGAGCCAGCCGACCGGGCGGTCGACGATGCGGCGTACCACCGAGGTGGCGCCGCCGACCGCGGCCGACTGGGCGCCGAGCGCGGCGGGCCGCACCGTGACCGGTGACCAGGCGGCGGTGAGCACCCGTCGGGAGATCTCCGCCACCACCGGCGGGCACAACCACGACGCGAGTGGGGCGTATCCGCCGCCGAGCACCACGGTGTCCAGGTCCAGCAGGTTCACCACGCCCGCCACCGCCACCCCCAGCGCCACCCCGGCGTCGGCCAGCGCGGCCAGCGTGGCCCGGTCCCCGGCCCCGGCCAGGTCGGCGAGCCGGGTGGCGGCGGTGTCGGCGGGCAGCTCCGCGCCGGGCAGCCCGGCGGCGGCGAGGATGGCCTCCTGACCGGCGTACCGCTCCAGGCAGCCCTGGCCACCGCACCGGCAGGGCCGCCCCTGCGGCTGGACCGGGAAGTGACCGATCTCTCCGCTCCAGCCGCGCGCGCCCCGGTAGAGCGCGCCGTCCAGCACGATCCCGGCGCCGATGCCGATCTCGCCGGTGATGTGCAGGAAGCTGCGCGGGCCGGCCGGCCCGGCGTACAACTCACCCAGCGCCGCCAGGTTGGCCTCGTTCTCCACCACCAGCGGCGGGACACCGTCGACCGGCTCGACGAGCGGACGCCCGGCGAGCAGCGCCGGCACGTCCACGTCCCGCCAGCCGAGGTTCGGGGCCAACCGGACCAGGCCGCCGTCGCCCACCAGGCCGGGCACGGCCAGCGTCGCGCCGGCCAGCGTCAACCCGTCGCGTACGGCGGCGGCGCGCGCCTCGGCGGCCAGCGCGGTGAGCCGGTCGAGCGCGTCGGCGGGGGAGACCGGCCGCAGGTCGGCGCGACGGACCAGGTGGTGCCGGACCGTGCCGCTCAGGTCGACCACGCAGGCCGCCAGGTAGTCGACGTTCACCTCCAGCCCCAACCCGGCCGGGCCGTCCACGGCGAGCACCAGGCCGCGCGCCGGCCGGCCCGCCCCGGTCCGTGGGGCCGGCTCCGCCTCGGCGACCAGCCGCCCGGCGATCAGGTCGTCGACGACGGCGGAGACGGTGGCCCGGGTCAGCCCGGTCCCGGCGGCGAGCCCGGCCCGCGACGGGGGCCGGTCGGCGGCGGCGATCCGCCCGAGCACGACCGCGAGGTTCAACTCGCGCAGGCTGCCCTGCCGGACCGCTCCGGCGGTGCTGGCGCTGGTCACCACTTGACACTGCCACATCCCCGCCATTTAATTCAACCGCTGAACAAATCGCGGACGACACCACCACCGGAGGTTCCCATGGCACCCCGTCCCACCCCCGCGGACAAGTTCTCCTTCGGTCTCTGGACGGTGGGCTGGACCGCCCGCGACCCGTTCGGCGACGCCACCCGCCCCGAGCTCGACGCCGTCGAGGCGGTGCACCGCCTCGCCGAGCTGGGCGCGTACGGGATCACGTTCCACGACGACGACCTGGTCCCGTTCGGCGCGGACGCGGCCACCCGGGACGCCCGGCTGAGCCGGTTCCGCAAGGCGCTCGACGAGACCGGCCTGGTCGTGCCGATGGTCACCACCAACCTCTTCACCCACCCGGTGTTCAAGGACGGCGGCTTCACCAGCAACGACCGCGACGTGCGCCGGTACGCGCTGCGCAAGGTGCTGCGCAACGTCGACCTCGCCGCCGAGCTGGGCGCGAAGACGTTCGTCATGTGGGGCGGCCGGGAAGGCGCCGAGTACGACCTGTCCAAGAACATCGGCGCCGCGCTGGAGCGCTACCGCGAGGCCGTCGACCTGCTCTGCCAGTACGTCGTCGACCAGGGCTACGACCTGCGCTTCGCCATCGAGCCGAAGCCGAACGAGCCGCGCGGCGACATCCTGCTGCCCACCGTCGGCCACGCGATCGCGTTCATCTCCACCCTGGCCCGCCCGGAGATGGTCGGGCTCAACCCGGAGGTCGGCCACGAGCAGATGGCCGGGCTCAACTTCGCCCACGGCATCGCCCAGGCGCTCTGGCAGGGCAAGCTGTTCCACATCGACCTCAACGGCCAGCGCGGCATCAAGTACGACCAGGACCTGGTCTTCGGCCACGGCGACCTGCTCAACGCGTTCGCCCTGGTCGACCTGCTGGAGCACGGCGGCCCGGACGGCGGCCCCGCGTACGACGGCCCGCGGCACTTCGACTACAAGCCCTCCCGGACCGAGGACATCGCCGGGGTGTGGGCGTCGGCCGCCGCGAACATGAGCACGTACCTGCTGCTCAAGGAGCGGGCCAAGGCGTTCCGCGCCGACCCCGAGGTGGCCGAGGCGCTCGCCGCCAGCCGGGTGGCCGAGCTGTCCACGCCGACGCTGAACCCGGGCGAGGGCTACGCCGAGCTGCTCGCCGACCGGACCGCGTTCGAGGAGTTCGACCCGGAGGCCGCCGGCGCGAAGGGCTTCGGCTTCGTCCGGCTCAACCAGCTCGCCGTCGAGCACCTGCTCGGCGCGCGCTGAGGCGGGCCGCCATGCCGCTCGTCGCCGGGGTCGACTCGTCGACCCAGTCCTGCAAGGTGGTGGTCCGGGACGCGGAGACCGGCGCGCTGGTCCGGCAGGGCCGCGCGCCGCACCCGGCCGGCACCGAGGTCGACCCGTACGCCTGGTGGGACGCGCTGCGCGCCGCGGTCGCGGAGGCCGGCGGGCTGGCCGACGTGGCCGCCGTCTCGGTCGGCGGCCAGCAGCACGGCATGGTCTGCCTGGACGAGTCGGGCGAGGTGGTCCGGCCGGCGCTGTTGTGGAACGACACCCGATCTGCCGACGCCGCCCGGGAACTGGTCGAGGAGGCCGGCGGCGGGGAGACCGGCCGCCGGTTCTGGGCCGACGCCACCGGCGCGGTGCCGGTGGCCAGCTTCACCGCCACCAAGCTGCGCTGGCTGGCCCGGCACGAGCCGGCGAACGCCGACCGGGTGGCCGCGGTCAGCCTGCCCCACGACTGGCTGACCTGGAAACTGGCCGGTGCGCCCGGGCTGGACGCGCTGCGCACCGACCGGGGCGACGCCAGCGGCACCGGCTACTGGTCACCGCGTAGCGGTGAATACCGGCTCGACCTGCTGGAGCAGGCGTTCGGCCGGCGGATTCGGGTGCCGGTGGTGCTCGGTCCGGCCGAGGCGGCGGGGCACCTCGACCCGACGGCGCTCGACGGCGGTCCGGCCGCGGGCCCGTCCGGTGCCGCGCGCTCGTCCGGCGGCGGGGCAGCCGGCGCGGTCGGCCCGTCCGGCGTCGCCGGCCGGGCGCTGCTCGGCCCCGGCACCGGGGACAACGCCGCCGCGGCCCTCGGCGTCGGTGCCGGTCCGGGCGACGTGATCGTCTCGATCGGCACCTCCGGCACCGTCTTCGCGGTCGCCGACGCCCCGGCCGCCGACCCGAGCGGCGCGGTGGCCGGCTTCGCGGACGCCACCGGGCGGTTCCTGCCACTGGTCGCCACGCTGAACGCGGCCCGGGTGCTGGACGCCGCCGCGACGCTGCTCGGTGTCGACCTGGACACGCTCGGCGAGCTGGCGCTGTCCGCCCCGGCCGGCGCGGACGGGCTGGTGCTGGTGCCGTACCTGGAAGGGGAGCGGACCCCGGACCGGCCGCACGCCACCGGCAGCCTGCACGGTCTCACGCTCGGCACCTCGACCCCGGCGCACCTGGCCCGGGCCGCCGTCGAGGGGCTGCTGTGCGGGCTGGCCGACGGCCTCGACGCGCTGCTCGCGCAGGGCGCCCGCGCGGACCGGATCATCCTGGTCGGCGGCGGCGCCCGTTCCGCCGCGGTCCGGCGGATCGCGCCGCAGGTCTTCGGCCGCCCGGTGGTGGTCCCGCCGCCGGGCGAGTACGTCGCGGACGGCGCGGCCCGACAGGCTGCCTGGGTGGCGCTGGGCGGCACCGCTCCGCCCACCTGGTCCATCGGCGACACCGAGGAGTACACCGCCGAGCCGGTCCCCACCATCCGCACCCACTACACCCAGGCCCGGGGGTAAGGACGGGCCCCCTGTTAACGCCTCCCGCATAGAAGGGGCCCCGTTCAACACCGGGCGCACCGGGGGGTCGCGCTGCGCGAGGGGCGCGGGCCTGGTTGGCTGCCGGCATGAGCGGCACGAGGGTCTCCCGGCGCGGGAACGCGGCGCACCGGTTCTACAGCGTCGTGGTCTTCGTCGTGCTCGCCTCGCTGGACAATGTGGCGATCGGCCTGGTGCCACCGCTGTACGGGCCGATCTCCGGCGCGCTCGGCGTGCCGCAGCGGCTGCTCGGCCTGGTCACCGCCGTCAGCTTCCTGGTCAGCGCCGTGGCGGCGGTGGGCTGGGCGTACGTCGGGGACCGCACCAACCGCAAGCCGCTGCTCATGGTCGGCACGCTGATCTGGGCGGCCGGCACCGGCGGCAGCGCGCTGGCCGGGCACTACTCGACGTTCCTGGTCGCCCAGCTCGTCGCCGCGGTCGGGCTGGGCGCGGTCGGCTCGGTGGGCTTCTCCGTGGTCACCGATCTGATCTCGCCGCGCCGCCGCGGCCTGGTGATGAGCTTCTGGGGCCTGTCCCAGGGCGTCGGCACGCTGGCCGGCACGCTGGTCGGCGGGCTGCTCGGCGCGACCGACTGGCGGCGACCGTTCCTGCTGCTGACCGGCGTCGGCCTGGCCGCCACCATGGCGTACCTGTTCACCTACGACATCCGGCGCGGGCAGAGCGAGCCGGAGCTGGCCGAGGCGTTGGACGCCGGTGGCGAGTACGACTACCGGATCAGCCGCGCCGACCTGCCCCGGATCCTGGCCCGGCGGACCAACCGCTGGCTGATCCTCCAGGGGCTCACCGCGCAGGCCGCGTTCGGCTCGCTGGTCTGGCTGCCGGTGCTGTTCAGCCAGCGGGCCGAGGCGCAGGGCTACTCGGCGGCCACCGCGGTGGTGGTGGGCAGCGTCTTCGCCACGCTGTTCCAGCTCGGCGGCGTGCTCTCCATCGTGGGTGGGCTGGTCGGCGACGCGCTGCAACGGCGTACCCCGAGCGGTCGGGCCCGGGTCGCGGCCGTGGGCGTCCTCGCGGCCGTGCCGTTCTACCTGGTCCTGTTCTTCGTGCCGTTGCGCATCGACGTGCCGGACGGCGGCAGCTCCGGGGCGGTGGTGGCGGCGGTGCTGTCCAGCGTGCTGACCGAGCCGACGATCGGGCTGAGCCTGCTCACCGCCGTGGTGGCGCTGGCGCTCACCTCGGCCAACTCGCCCAACTGGTTCGCGCTGATCGCCGACGTCAACCCGCCCGAGCACCGGGGCACGGTCTACAGCCTCGGCAACCTGGTCAACGGCGTCGGCCGGGCGGCCGGCAACGGGCTGGTCGGGGTGGCGTTCGCCGCGCTGCGGGTGGCGTTCCCGCCGCCGTTGAACTACGCGGTCGGGCTGGCCGCGTTCCAGCTCTTCTTCGTCCCGACCGGGATCATGTACTGGCTGGCGGCCCGGACGTCCCCCCGCGACATCGCGCAGGTGCACGACCTGCTGCACGCCCGCGCCGACCGCCTCGAAGGAGGGGCCCCCTCTTAACGGGTGGGTGTCAAGAGGGGGCCCCGCCTATACCGGAGGCGTTAACAGGGGGCCCCTCCTTACGCCAGCCAGACGGTGACGTCGGTGGGGACCGTGGCGTCGGTGAGGGGGGCGCTGGTGGCCAGCACCGTTGCGTCGGCGGGCAGCGGGGCGGGCTCGGGGCCGAAGTTGGTCAGCACGGTGAGGTCGCCGTTGGTGAACGTGAGCACCTCGTCGCCGGAGGAGAGGAAGCGCATCGGGCCGCGGGCCAGTCCGTGCTCCCGGCGCAGGCGCAGCGCGGTCCGGTACAGCTCGTACGTCGAGCCGGGCACCCCGCGCTGGCGGTCCAGCGCGTACTCGGCCCAGATCGGCGGCTGGGGCAGCCAGCTCGCGTCGGTCGGGCCGAAGCCGTACGACGGGGCGTCGGCCTCCCACGGGATCGGCACCCGGCAGCCGTCCCGGCCGCGCTGGGTGTGCCCGCTGCGCGCCCAGGTCGGGTCCTGCCGGGCCTCGTCGGGCAGCGTGGTGTGCTCCGGCAGCCCCAGCTCCTCGCCCTGGTAGAGGTAGGCCGAGCCGGGCAGCGCCAGCATCAGCAGGCTGGCCGCCCGGGCCCGGCGCAGGCCCAGCGCCACGTCCGGCTGCGGGTCGTCGACGCCGATGCCGTTCATCCGGCCGCCGCCGGTGGTCAGCCCGAGCCGGGAGGCGTGCCGGACCACGTCGTGGTTGGACAGCACCCAGGTGGTGGGCGCGCCGACCGCGTCGGTGGCCTCCAGCGAGCGGGTGATCACCGCGTACTGGGCGGGTGCGGTCCAGGCGGCCATCAGGTACTCGAAGTTGAACGCCTGGTGCATCTCGTCCGGCCGGACGTAGCGGGCCAGCCGCTCGGCCGGCTCCACCCAGGCCTCGGCGACCAGGACCCGCTCCCCGGCGTACGAGTCGAGCAGCCGCCGCCACTCCCGGTAGACCTCGTGCACGCCGTCCTGGTCCCACATCGGCGGCCGGGGCTTGTCCGCCTCGTTGCCGGAGAGGATCTCCTGCGGCTCCTGCCAGTCGGCCAGGTCGGCCTGCTTGATCAGCCCGTGCGCCACGTCCACCCGGAACCCGTCGACGCCACGGTCCAGCCAGAAGCGCAGCACGCCGAGGAACTCCTCGCGGACCTCCGGGTTGTCCCAGTTGAGGTCCGGCTGGCCGGGGTCGAACAAGTGGAGGTACCACTGCCCGTCGGGCAGTCGGGTCCAGGCCGGCCCGCCGAACACGCTCTCCCAGTCGTTCGGCGACTCGGCGCCGTCCGGCCCCTTGCCGTCCCGGATGACGTACCGCTGGCGTTCCGGGCTGCCCGGCGCGGCGGCCACCGCGGCGGTGAACCAGCGGTGCGCGGACGAGGTGTGGTTGGGCACCAGGTCGACGATCACCCGCAGGCCGCGGGCCTTCGCCTCGGCGATCATCTGGTCGGCGTCGGCGAGCGTGCCGAAGAGCGGGTCGACGTCCCGGTAGTCGGCCACGTCGTAGCCGGCGTCGGCCTGCGGGGACGGATAGAACGGGGACAGCCAGACCGCGTCGACCCCCAGTTCGGCGAGGTGGTCGAGGCGGGCGGTGATGCCCGGGAGGTCGCCGATGCCGTCACCGTCGGAGTCGGCGAACGAGCGCGGGTAGACCTGGTAGATGACTGCCTCGGTCCACCAGCCGGTGGCCGGGGCCTGCTGCGTCGCGTCGGTGTTCAGCGCCTTCTCCCTGTCGTGGATGCCTGACGAACGGGTCCGTTCAGTGTGCCCGGGGCGGCGCGGTCGAGTCCCGCACGACCAGCCGAGTGGGGAGGATCACCGAGGTCGGCGTCCGTCCGTCGCCGCCGGCCCCGCGCGGCGCCGGCACCGGGCCGGGGTACGGGTCGGCGGCGCCCGCCCCCAGCGGGTCGAGCAGGATACGGGCGGCGAGGCGCCCCTGGTCGGCGGCGGGTTGGGCGATGGTGCTCAGCCCCAGCACGCCGGCCAGGTCGTGGTCGTCGATGCCGATCACGCTGACGTCCTGCGGCACCCGCAGCCCGGCGTCGCGCAGCGCGCTGACCGCGCCCATCGCCATCTCGTCGCAGGCGGCGAAGATGGCGGTCGGTGGTTCGCCGCGGGCCAGCAGCTCGGCGGTGGCGTGGATGCCGCCGTCGATGGTGAACTGGGACTCGACGTCGAGGCTCGGGTCGGGCCGGAGGCCGGCGACGCGCAGCGCCTCCTGGTAGCCGCGCCGCCGGTCCAGGTGGGTGGTGAACGCCAGCTCGTCGTCCGGGTCGCCGGAGATGTGCGCGATCCGGGTGTGCCCGAGGTCGAGCAGGTGGCGGGTGGCGGTCCGGGCGGCGGCCACGTCGTCGATCCGGACGCAGGGCCAGCCGGGCACTCCGCTGCCGGAGCTGATCGTCACGCCGGGCAGGTCGAGTTTGGTGAGCGCGTGCACGTCCGCCGCGCGCAGCGGCGTGGCGACCAGGATGATCGCGTCCACCCGCTTGTGCAGGCTGGCCGTCCGCAGCACCCGCTGGCGGGTCTGTTCCCGGCCACCGAGGTTGTAGAGCAGCGTGTCGTAGCCGTGCTGCTGGAGGGAGTCCTCGACCGCCTCCACCACGGTGCCGAAGAACCACCTGGTGATCCGGGGGACCACCACAGCGACGGTGCCGGTCCGCCCGCCGGCGAGCCGGGAGGCGCTGGGCGAGACCGCGTACTGGAGTTGCTCGGCGGCGGCGAGGACCCGGCGGCGGGTGGCGGCCGAGACCGTCGGCAGGCCGCGCAACGCGCGGGAGACGGTGGCCGTGGAGACCCCGGCCAGGCGGGCGACGTCGTCAATCTTGGTCATCGTGGCTCCCCGCTGCGACCCGTGTCCCGCCGCCGCCGGCACTCCGGCGGCGGCGGGACGGTGGATCAACCCTTGACGCTGCCGGCGAGCAGGCCCCGCACGAAGTAGCGCTGGAGGGACAGGAAGACGATCAGCGGTACGACGATCGACACGAACGCGCCGGCCGTGAGCCGCTGCCACTCGTTGCCCCGGGTGCCGGCCAGCTCGGCGAGCCGGACGGTCAGCGGGGCGGTCTCGTCGCCGCCACCGGCGAAGATCAGCGCGACCAGCAGGTCGTTCCAGACCCAGAGGAACTGGAAGATGCCGATCGCCGCCAGCGCCGGGGTGATCAGCGGCAGCACGATGGTGCGGAAGATCTTCGGGTGGGTGGCGCCGTCGACCCGGGCCGCCTCCATCAGGTCGCCGGGGAGCTGCGAGATGAAGTTGTGCAGCAGGTAGACGGCGAACGGAAGCGCGAAGCAGGTGTGCGCGAACCACACCTGGGCGAACTTCTGCTCGTCGACCAGGTCCCACGCGGGGAGGACCTGGACCCCGGCGATGGTGACGCCGGTGGAGAAGAACCGCAGCAGCGGCACGAGCGCCATCTGCAACGGCACGATCTGCAACGCGAAGATCCCGATGTAGAGCCAGTCCCGACCCCTGAAGTTGATCCAGGCCAGCGCGTACGCGGCCAGCGAGGCGAACGCGATCGGGAACAGCACCGACGGGATGGTGATCGCCAGCGAGTTGATGAAGTAGCTGGCGAGCTGCCCCGACGATCCGCTGCTGAACAGCACGTCCTGGTAGTTCTGGAAGGTGAACTGGGGGTCGCGGAAGAACGTCCACCAGCCGGTGGTCTTGATCTGGTCCTCGGGCCGGAACGAGGAGACGAACAGGCCGAAGGTCGGGACCGTCCAGAGCAGCGCGAGCACGATCGAGACAAGCGTGGCGGTGCGGCTGTTCAGCCGCTTGCGGACCCGGGCGGCCCGGGTGGTCGGCCCGGTCGCCTGGACGCCGGCTCCGACGGTGGGCGTGGCGGTGGTCATCTCAGCCCTCCCGCTGCTTGCGCAGGTTGCGGATCTGGTAGATCACGAGCGGCAGGACCAGGACGAACAGGAAGACCGCGAGCGCCGAGCCCTGGCCGTTCTCGCCGTACCGGAACGCCTGGTTGTACATCTCGTTCGCGATCACGCTGGTGTCGTAGTTGCCGTTGGTGGCGGTCCGGACGATGTCGAAGACCTTGAGCGTGGCGATGGAGATCGTCACCACCACCACGATCAGCGCCGGCCGGATGCTCGGCATGGTGATCCGCCAGAACATCTGCCACGCGGTGGTCCCGTCCAGCCGGGCCGCCTCGATGATGTCCGCCGGGATGGCCTTGATGGCCGCGGAGAGCACCACCATGGCGAAGCCGGCCTGGATCCAGATCATGATCACGATGAGCAGGAGCGTGTTCAGCGGCGAGTCCAACAGCCACTGCTTCGGCTCGCCGCCCAGGCTGACCACGATCTGGTTGAGCAGGCCGATCTGCTCCTGCCCGTCGCCCCGGTAGGCGTAGACGAACTTCCAGATGATGGCGGCGCCCACGAACGAGATCGCCATCGGCAGGAAGATCAGCGACTTGGCCGCCGACTCGAACCGGGCCTTGTCCACCAGGACCGCGTAGATCAGGCCGAACGCGCTGGCCAGCAGCGGCACCAGGAGCACCCAGACCAGGGTGTTGAGCAGCACCCGGACGATCGAGTCCTCGGCGAACATCCAGGCGTAGTTGTCCAGCCCCACCCAGTCGGTGCTGCCCGAGTCCATGAACGAGAGCAGCGTGGTGCGGACGGCCGGGATCACCAGCCCGACGGTCAGCAGCAGCAGCGTCGGCAGCAGGAAGAAGAACGCGAAGGCGCCCTCGCGCGGCTTGCGCCGCCGGGGTGCCGGTCCGCCGCCCGCCGCGACCGCGACCAGTTGCGCCTCCCGGCGCCGGGCGAACCACGTCGGCACCACGTCGAGGAGCAGGAGCAGCCCGCCCACCACCGCGACGAAAGCGATCAGCCCGTACATCAGCATGAGGAACTTCGGCTGTTCCGCCGCGAAGTCGAACTCCATCAACCCTCCCTCAAGGGTTCGGATGCGGGCGGGTGGCCCGGCCCGTGCACACGGACCGGGCCACCCACGCGGATCACTTCCAGCTGCCCTCGATGTCGTTCAGGACGGTGGTGGTGTCCTTGCCGTTGATCCAGGCCACCATGCCCTTCCAGAACGTGCCGGCGCCGACCGCGGCCGGCATCAGGTCCGAGCCGTCGAAACGGAAGACGGTCTTCGGGTCCTGGAGGATGCCCACGGAGAGCTTGTCGACCGGGTTCGGGACGTTGTTGATGTCCAGCTTCTTGTTCGCGGACACCCAGTCACCGATCTTGGCGCGGCTGTTGGCGTACTCGCCGGAGGCCAGGTAGGTCTGCACCGCCTGGATCTCGGGCCGGTCGGCGAAGGCCGCGACGAACTCGCCGCCGCCCAGCACCGGCTTGCCCTTGGCCGGGTCGATGGCCGGGAAGTAGAACGCGAAGACGTCGCCGTCCTCGGCCACCTTGGTGCCCTTCGCCCACTGGTTGGCGTAGAAGGACGCCTGGCGGTGCAGCGCGCACTTGCCGGTGAGAACCGGCGCGCCGGCCTCCTGGAACGAGGTGGTGGCGATGCTCTTCACGCCGCCGAAGCCACCGTTGACGTACTTCTCGTTCTTCAGGATGGTGCCCGCCTGGTTGACGGCGGTGGCGATCTGCGGGTCGTTGAACGGGATGCCGTGGGTGGTCCACTTGTCGTAGACCTCGGGCCCGCCGGTGCGCAGCAGGACGTCCTCGATCCAGTCGGTGGCCGGCCAGCCGGTGGCGTCACCGGACTCGATGCCCGCGCACCACGGCTTGGTGCCGCTCGCCGCGATCTTGTCGCTGAGTTCGATCAGCTCCTGCCAGGTGGTCGGGACCGACCAGCCCTTCTCCTTGAAGGTCTTCGGCGAGTACCACACGAAGGACTTCACGTTGGAGCCGAGCGGGGCGCCGTAGAACTGCCCGTTGACGGTGCTGTACTTCAGCCAGTCGGGGGAGTAGTTCTGCTCGGCCATGGCCTTGGTGTCGGCGCTGGCCGGCTTGAGCTTGCCGGAGTCGACGAACCGCTTGAGCAGGCCCGGCTGCGGGATGAAGGCGATGTCGGGGGCGTTGCCGCCGTCCACCCGGACGGGGAGCTGGGCCTCGAACTCGCCGGAGCCCTCGTGGTCGATCTCGATGCCGGTGCAGTCCTCGAACTCCTTCCAGGACTGCTGGAGGCGCTCGTCCTCGATGTCCCGGATCGACGAGTAGATCGAGACCTTCTTGCCGTCGTGGCCCTGGTACTTCTCGTATGCGGCGCACTCCGCCGAGCCCGCCTTGTCGCTCTTCTTGTCGTTGCCGGTCCCGCAGGCGGCGACGCCGAGCGCCAGCCCCAGCACGCCGGTGACCGCGAGAGCCTGGCGCGATCTGGCAAACGCCATGCCGATCTCCTTCCTTGCCGGCGCGTGGGGGAAATCGAATGCGCGCCGGTCCGATGGTCGTCCCCACATGTAAGCGCTTGCATCCCGTCCGGTCCACCCCCGGCCGGACACGGCCCGGTAACAATCCCGAAATTCGGACACCGGCACTGGGCGCGCTCCCAGGGATCTTCCGTCGAACGGAACTTTCTGCCACGCTGTCCGTATCAGATTGAAGACTTTCAACATAGGAGGTAGTGGATGCGCAAGCGGTGGCTCAGTCTGGCGGCGGGTGTGGCGGTCCTGGCCGCGACCCTGGTCCCGGCGGCGCCGGCGATGGCCGCGCCGACGTTCAAGGTTCCGTTCCCGTGCAACCAGTCCTGGTCCGGCCAGACGCGGACCAATCACAGCCCGGCCAACGCGATCGACTTCAACCGCACCGATGACCTCGGCGACCCGGTGGTGGCCAGCGCGCCCGGCACCGTCGACGTGGTGACGAACCTCGGTGACACGAGCTACGGCAAGTACGTCCGGATCAACCACGGCGGCGGCTGGACGACCTACTACGCGCACCTCAACGCGTTCAACGTCTCGGTCGGGCAGACCGTCGGCTACGGCCGGGTGATCGGGTACGTCGGCACCACCGGCGGCTCCACCGGCCCGCACCTGCACTACGAGCAGCGCTCGAACGGCAGCGCCGTGAAGATCAATTTCAACGGCGCGCAGGCCCTCTACTGGGGCACGAAGACCTACACCAGTGACAACGGCTGCGCCGGCGCGGACACCGGGGCCGGCACGGTGAACACCGCCGGCACGGCCCTGACGGTCCGCTCCGGGCCGGGCACCGGCTACAGCGCGGTGGGCACGGTGGCCGACGGGGCCAAGGTGACGATCTACTGCCAGACCAGCGGCACCAGCGTCACCGGCACGTACGGCACCAGCTCCATCTGGGACCGGATCGGCTCCGGCCGGTTCATCTCCGACGCGTACGTCTACACCGGTTACGACGGGTACATCCCCGGCGTGCCCCGCTGCTGACCCCGGTGGGCGCGGGGGTGTCGGCTCCCGCGCCCGCCCCGGTCAGGCGTTCAGTCGCCAGATGGCGAAGTTGAGCGCGGCGGCGAACGTGACCCACGCCCAGTACGGCAGCATCAGCAGCGTCGCCGGCCGGGACACCCGCCGGAACAACGCCACGGTCACGCCGATCGCCAGCCACATCAGCACGATCTCGGCGAACGCCAACCCGTAGCGGCCGGCGCCGAAGAAGAGCGGCGTCCAGACCGCGTTGAGCACCAGTTGGACGCACCAGGCCCAGAGCGCGGGGCCGAACCCGACCCGGCGCCAGACCAGCCAGCCGGCGATCGCGATCAGCGCGTACAGCACGGTCCACACCGGGCCGAACAGCCACGACGGCGGTGCCCAGGCGGGCTGTTCCAGGCTCTGGTACTCCGCGGAGGTGCCCCGGACGCCCAGCCCGCCGATGGCGGCGGCGGCGAACGTGGCGGCGCCGAAGCCGAGCAGGGCCCACCACTTCCGGGCCCCGGCGGTACGCCGGCCGGCGCGTTGCGACATCTCCATGGTCGAGATATTGCCGCTGGCCGGGGGAGGCAAACCCCGCCGGATACGGAAAACGCCGGGATCGTCGGGTCCGGACGCTCCGGTCTGGGAGGACAGAGCGCCGGGCCCGACGACCCCGGCGGGTCTCGGGTGCTGCGGACGGGCGGTTACGTGTTGAAGATGCTGACACCACCCGGGCCGACCAGCAGGCCCACGACGATGAGAACGATGCCCCAGAGGATCTGTCGGCGGAAGAGGGCAAGAATTCCGGCGACCACGAGTACGACTGCGAGAATCCAGAGAATCAGCTCCATGGCGGCTGGATACCCGCCGGCCCGATCCCGGAAACCTCCCTCTCAGTCGACCTGATCCCCGAGGTGGAAGACGCTGTAGGCCTGCTTGATCACGGGGTGCGCGACGTTACGGACCCGCACCCCGCCCGGCGTGGTGCCGCGCTCGGTGCCGTGGTGGGCGTGCCCGTGCAGGGCCAGTGCGGTGGGCGCCGAGTCGATCGCCTGCCCGAGCTGGTAACAGCCGAGGAACGGGTAGATCTCCAGCGGCTCGCCGGCGAGCGTGTCCGGCACGGGGGCGTAGTGGGTGAGCGCGACCAGCGCGTCGCACTCCAGCGCGAGCAGCGCGGCCGCCAGCGCGTCGGCGCTCTCCCGGGTGGTCCGCACGAACGATTTCATCTCCGGCTCGCCGAAGTCGCTGGCGCAGCGCCCGGCGAACCCGCCGCCGAAGCCCTTCACACCGGCCACGCCCAGCCGCCCCCCGGGGCACTCCAGCACCGTGCCGGTGCCCTCCAGCACGGTGATCCCGGCGTCCTGGAGCACCTTGACCACCTGCGGCACCTGGTCGCACTGGTGGTCGTGGTTGCCGAGCACGCTGATCACCGGCACGCCGAGATCGCCGAACTCCCGCGCCACGCAGCGCGCCTCGGCCTCCGTGCCGTGCCGGGTCAGGTCGCCGGCGAGCAGCAGCACGTCGGCGCAGTCCGGCAGCTCCTCCAGCGCCGGACGGAACCGGCCCACCACGTCCTCGTCCACGTGCACGTCGCCGACGGCGGCGATCCGGATCACCATCGAACCTCCCTCACGGCAGTTCCTCCACCTGGGTGGGCGCCTGCGTACGGATCACACCGATGTCGCTGGTCACCGGCGTGTCCGGGAAGCGCTCGGCCACCCGCCGCAGGATCTCCTCGCGCCGGTGCGGGCTCTCCACCTCGCCGGAGAGCACCAGCCCGCGCTCGCGGCGCAGCACCGTGATGCCCTGCTCGGCCACGGACGGGTCCTCCGCCAGCATGTTCTGGATCTCCGCCTCGACGTACTCGTCGGGCGGCACGTCGCCGGGCTGTCCGGTCACGGGGTCTCCCTTCCGCCGGGCACGCCGTCGGGCAGCACGTCCAGCCGGTCGAGCAGCACCAGGAACGCCTCCGCGTACGGCGAGTGCTGCGTTTCCTTGCGTACCCGGTCCCAGTCGATCTGTTCCCGCAGCGAGCGGGCGAGCGGCAGGGCGCGGGCGAAGTCGCAGTAGTGCTGGGAGAAGCTGAGCAGCTTGTGCACCATGAGCTGGCTGGCCGAGAGCACCGGCATGTGGATCGCGTCGACCGGCCGCACGATGGTGTCGGCGAAGGTCTCCTCGGTCACCGGGGTCTCGATCGGCCGGTGGATCAGGTCCACCATCCGGCCCTCGTCGTAGACCTTGACCAGCCAGTCCTCCGGCGGGCGCTCGGCCGTGAAGCCGGCCTCGACCAGCGCCTCCAGCGCCCGGTCGACGTCGGCCTCGCGGAGCAGGAAGTCGACGTCGTGGTCGCTGGAGTGGCCGCCGTGGGCGTACACGGCGAAGCTGCCGCCCAGGGCGAACGGGATCTCGGACTGCTTGAGCACGGCGGCGACCTTCTTCAGCGTGTGGACCAGGGTCTCGTCCCCGCGCTCGGCCATCTGGCTCTCCCGTCGTCGTCGTGGGCGGTGAGATTGAGTTGCCTACCCGGCGGACGCTCCGGTCACACCTTCCGCATCCACCTGGGGAGGAACACGACAAAAGGGCGCTTGCGAGCATCCGTCGGATAACCTCGGGGAGGTGGCCAGCTCACTGCGGACGCGGCGCGGCGGAGCCCGACTGCGCACCGTCGCCCTGATCGGTATCGACGGCTCGGGCAAGACCACCCAGGCCCACCTGCTCGCCGAGGCGCTGACCGCGGCCGGCCACCGGGCCACCTACCACCGCAACGCCGGCGGTCGACGCTGGCTCGGCCGGCTCGCCCAACGGGTCGGCCGCCCGGACGCGCAACGCCTCGTCGGGCGCGACGGCCTGCTCGCGGTCGAGTCCGTGCTGCGGTGGCTGGCCATCGCGCTCGCGCTGCTGAGCTGCCTGGCGACCGGCCGCACGGCGGTGATGGACCGGTGGTCCGTCTGCCAGTACGCCAGCATCCGGGCGCACGGTGGGCAGCGCTGGGAGCGGCTGGCCCGGGCCGGCTACCGGATCTTCCCGCCGCCCCGGGTCACCATCCTGCTGACCGTGGACCCGGCCGAGGCGTACCGGCGGATCGAGCGGCGCGGCACCGACCACGAGAGCATGCGGTGGCTCACCGCCGCCGACGCGGCCTACCGGGCGCTGCCGGAGTACGCCGGCTTCGTGGTGGTGGACGGCAGCGGCCCGCCGGAGGAGGTGTCCCGCCGGATCCGGGCGCACCTGAGCGAGTGGCTGCCGGACGACCCGTCCACACTCGCCGGCCCGTCGCCGGACGGCACCCCGCGCCCGTCGGGCGGCGGCCGGGACGGCCCGGTGCCGGCTCAGGCCCGCCCGTAGACCGGGACGCTCGCGCCGCTCGTCGGGGCGGACTCCGCGCCGGCCAGGAAGCGGATCACCGCCGCGATCTCGGCCGGCGGCACCCACCGCCGGTGGTCCGCCTCGGGCTGGGCGGCCCGGTTGGCCGGGGTGTCGATGACGCTGGGCAGCACCGTGTTGCAGCGCACCCCACGCGGTCGGTACTCCACCGCGATCGCGTTCGCGAACGCCTGCACGGCGGCCTTGGCGGTGGCGTAGCCGGCCGCGCCGGGGAACGGGGCCACCGCCGCCCGCGCCGACACGCAGACCACCGCGCCGCCGCCGGCCGCGACCAGGTGCGGCAGCGCCGCCTGGGTGACCAGGTAGGTGGGGCGCAGGTTGATCCGCAGCATCCGCTCGAACTCCTCGACCGGCGTCTCGTGCACCAGCCCGCCGCTGGCGTACCCGCCGACGAGGTTGACCACGGCGCGCAGCGGCGCCGCGGGCTCGGCGGTGGCTGTCGTCACCGCCCGCGCGGCCCCTTCGGGAGTGAGCAGGTCCGCCACCACGGGGACCGGACCGGACGGCTCGGTCGTCGTCGGGCCGCCCTCCCGACCGGGTACGACCACCCGCCAGCCGTCCCGCAGGAACGCGGCGGTGACCGCGCCGCCGAGCCCACCCGTGCCTCCGGTCACCAGCACCGTCCGATCCGCCATGGCCACACGTTAGCCGCCGGGCGCGTGCGGGGCGGTTCGGCCGGCTGACCGGTGCTTCGGCGGCGGCCGTCCGGGCCGAAAGGACGGCGTGCGGTCGATCGGACGATCCTCCGGCGGGCGCGAGTCGACCGGACCGGAGGAGGCGGCCGGGCTGCGGTGATGGGACCCTGGGCACGGGGATCGGGCGCGGATGGCGGTAAATTTCCCGATACGCGGCGTCATGGTTGACGCTTACGCCCAGTGAAAGTAAGTTTCATCCGTGGCGAAGAGTCCGAAGATTTCTGCGAGTCACGAGCCCGGTGGACTGATCGTCCACATCAGCGGCCTCCTGCCCTCGCTGTCCCCGGCCGAGCAGCGGGTGGCCCGGCTGGTCGTCGCCGATCCGGCGGACGCGGCCCGGCGCACGATCACCGACCTCGCCACCGCCGCCGAGACATCCGAGGCGACCGTGATCCGGTTCTGCCGCTCGGTCGGCATGAACGGCTACCCCCAGCTGCGGATCCGGCTCGCCGCCGAGGCCGCCCGTCGGGTCGAGCCGCCGGACGCGCGGGTCGTCGGCGGCGACATCCCGCCCGGCGCCGACCTGGCCCAGATCATCGCCACCATCGCGTTCAACGACGCACGGGCCGTCGAGGAAACCGCCGAGCAGCTCGACCCGGCGGTCTGCGAGCGGGTGGTCGAGGCGATCGGCGCGGCCGGCCGGATCGACGTCTACGGCGCGGGCGCCAGCGGCTTCGTCGCCTCGGACTTCCAGCAGAAGCTGCACCGCATCGGCCGCATCGCGTTCTACTTCCCGGACGTGCACACCGCGCTCACCTCCGCCGCGCTGCTGGGCCGCGGCGACGTCGCGGTCGGCATCTCCCACACCGGCACCACGTCCGACGTGATCGAGGTGCTGGAGCAGGCCCGGGCGCGCGGCGCCACCACGGTGGCGCTCACCAACTTCCCCCGCTCACCGATCACCGAGGTCGCGGACCACGTGCTCACCACCGCCGCCCGGGAGACGACCTACCGGTCCGGCGCGACGGCCAGCCGGCTGGCCCAGCTCACCGTGGTCGACTGCCTCTTCGTCGGGGTGGCCGCCCGGAGCCGGGCCCGCACCAAGAAGGCCCTCGAAGCCACCGCCGAGGCGGTCCAGTCGCGTCGGGTGGGTCCCGGGCGGAGGCGGGCATGACGGCGGGTCGGGTGGAGCGGGACGAGGTGACCACGGTGCGTCCGGTGGTGCGGGTCGGCGCGCCGACCGAACGGCGCAACCCGCACAGCGTCGACCTCGACCTGATGTCGACCCGGGACGTGCTCGCCGTGATCAACGAGGCCGACCGGCGGGTGCCGGCCGCGGTGGCCGCCGTGCTGGACGAGATCGCCGAGACCGTCGACCTGGCCGTGGCCGCGCTGCGCGGCGGACGCCGGGTGCACTACTTCGGCGCCGGCACCTCCGGCCGCCTGGGCGTGCTGGACGCGGCCGAGCTGGCCCCCACGTTCAACTCGCCCCGGCACTGGTTCTGCGCCCACCTGGCGGGCGGCCCGGAGGCCATGTGGCGGGCCGTCGAGGACGCCGAGGACGACGAGCGTGGCGGCGCCGCCGAGGCCGCCAAGTGTGTCCGCGCCGGGGACCTGGTGGTCGGCCTGGCGGCCAGCGGGCGCACCCCGTACGTCCTCGGGGCGCTCGCCGCGTCCCGGTCCCAGGGTGCCGGGACGGTGCTGCTCTGCGCGAATCCGGAGGCCGAGGCCGCCACGTCGGTGGACGTGTTCATCGGGGTGGACACCGGTCCCGAGGTGGTCACCGGGTCGACCCGGATGAAGGCCGGCACCGCGCAGAAGCTGGTGCTCAACACGTTCTCCACGGCCGTGATGGTGCGTCTCGGCCGGGTCTACTCGAACCTGATGATCGACATGGTGGCCACCAACGCCAAGCTGCGCGGCCGGATGATCTCGATCCTGGTGGAGGCCACCGGCTGCGCCGAGGAGGTCTGCGCCGTCGCGTTGCGGGAGGCCGACGGCGACCTCAAGACCGCCCTCGTCTCGCTGGTCTCCGGCGCCGAGGTGCCCGCCGCCCGGGCCGCCCTGGCCCGCGCCGCCGACCAGGTCCGCGGCGCCCTGGCCCTGCTCGCCTCCTGATTCCACCCGATCCCACCCGCCGGGCGCATCCGCCCGGCGGGTGCGACGCGTATCACGTGGCGGGAGGGGACGGCTCTCCCCGTGCGGATTGTTCAACGAGGCGGAGGGTAATCCTTCCCGTGGCTGAACCCACCGGTCCACGGGCGCGTATCACGCAGTGACCAGGATCCCAGAGCGGCGGTGACGCGGCTCGCTGTGTTCATGGAAAACGCAATGGTGCCATTCCATGGGTGACGGCGATTCCGCTGCTCCGGGCCGCGTCCACCGGGGGGTCCGCAGACCGCCGAGCAGGGGTCCTGACAGGAAACATGGACCCGGCTCTCAGCTAGCACTCAGGCATTCGTGACAGTTTCGACTCACGGCATGGAATCCCCGACACGTCACATCTGTTGTGTAGGTGTCAGCACCTACGGGCACAGCGGAGGTTACGGGGAGGGCTGATGAACGTGGGGATGGCAAGGAACCGGGCAACCGGCGCGAGCGAGGGGACCGTGGCAATCGTGGACAAGAACATCGGCATGCGTACCGACGAGGTCGCCGAGGAGCGGGACCTGGTCGGCGTCTACCTGCACGAGATCTCCCGGACGCCGCTGCTGGACGCCGCCCGGGAGGTGGACCTCTCCAAGTCGATCGAGGCCGGCCTCTACGCCGAGCACCTGATCGACTCCGACCGGATCCCCGACGGGGCCACCCGGGAGGAGCTGGAGCGCGTGGTCGCCGACGGCGAGCGGGCGAAGGACCTGTTCATCCGCGCGAACCTGCGGCTGGTCGTCTCCATCGCCCGGCGCTACGTGCGCTCCGGCATGCCCATGCTGGACCTGATCCAGGAGGGCAACACCGGCCTGGTCCGGGCGGTCGAGAAGTTCGACTACGAGCGGGGCTTCAAGTTCTCCACCTACGCGACCTGGTGGATCCGGCAGGCGATCAGCCGGGCGATCGCCCAGCAGGAGCGGACCGTACGGCTGCCCGTGCACCTGGTGGAGGACGTCAACCGGATGCGCAACGTGGCCCGGCAGCTCACCCGCGAGCTGGGCGCCGACCCCGAGCCGGAGCAGATCGCGGCCTCGCTCGGCGTCACCGTCGAGCGGGTGAACGAGCTGGTCCGCTGGTCGCAGGACACCGTCTCGCTGGACACCCCGGTGGGCGACGACGGCGACACCAACCTCGGTGACCTGGTCGCCGACAGCGACGCCCCGTCGCCGGAGGAGATCGTGCTCACCGGCCTGGAGCGGCAGCGGATCGAGGGGCTGCTCAACCACCTCGACGACCGGTCGGCCGGCATCATGCGGGCCCGCTACGGCCTGGAGGACGGGCGGGAGCACTCGCTGACCGAGGTCGCCTCCCGGTTCTCGCTCTCCCGGGAGCGGATCCGCCAGCTCGAGATCCAGGCCCTCGGCCGGCTCCGCGAGCTGGCCCGCGCCGAGGGGCTACAGGCGGCCTGACCTGGTAGTAATGAACGACGAAACGGCCGGCGTCCGACAGGGGGACGCCGGCCGTTTCGCTGCCGTGGATCAGACCCGGCCGTAACCGGCGATCGACATGATGTTCATGCCGCGTTTGCTGACGTTGCGGCCCGCGCTGGGCGCGTCGATGATCTGACCGCCGCCGACGTAGAGGGCGACGTGCCCGAGCCCGGAGTAGAACACCAGGTCACCCGGTTGCAGCGCGCTGCGGCTGATCCTGGTCGTGGCGCTCCACTGGGCCGCCGCGTTGTGCGGCAGCGACTTCCCGGCGGCCCGCCAGGCGGCCAGCGTCAGGCCCGAGCAGTCGTAGCTGCCGGGGCCCTCGGCACCCCACCCGTACGGCTTGCCGACCGCGCCGTAGGCGTACCGCACCGCCACCCCGGCCTTGCCGGAGACGGCCGGCGGCTTACCCGCCGAACTCGCCTTGGCCGGCGCCTCGGTGGCCCGCCCGTACGCCTGGCGGCGCATCTCGTAGAGGCGGGACAGGTCCCCCTCGATCCGCTTCTTACCGGCGGCGAGCTGCTTGGCCTGCGCCGCCTCCCGGGCCAGCGTGACGTCCAGCTTGGTCTTCTGGTCGATCAGCCGGCGCTGGTCGGCGGTGAAGCCGGTGATGGTGCGCTGCCGCTGGCGGGTGAGCTGGTCGAGCGTGCCCAACCGTTCCGGCAGCGCGGCGGTGCCGCCCGGCTCCAGCAGCGCCGCCGCGGTGCGCATGCCGCCGGTCTTGTACGCCGTGGCGGCCAGCACGGCCACGTCGGCGCGGCTCCGCTCGGCCTGTTCCTGCAACGGGCCGATCTTGGCCGCCAACGTGGCGGCCTCGGCCTTGTTGGCCTTGATGTCCTCGTTGAGCTTGTTGTAGGACTCGACGATTCGCTCCAGCTCAGTCGAGGACTTCTCGATCTGCTTCGTCAGCTCGGCGGGGGTGGGCTCGGCCCGAGCCACCGACGCCGGGGCGAGCAGCGCGGCCGACAGGCCGGCCACCGCCAGCGAGCGGAGCAGCATCCGTAAGGACGACAAGAGCGGAAAGCTCCTCTCCACGGTCGGCGGGCCGCGTCTGGACGACCCGTCGACGCCGGGCCGGCGCCATCCAGGCGGATGGCGGTCGACCGGACCGACCTGGACAACCTAACCCGTGATCGGAGTGAACGGGAGTTCAAGCAGGGGCGAAAGTTGGCAAAGTGTCGGAAAGTGACAATGATGACGTTCACGGTCGGTGACCGTTTTCCGGCATGGCGAATGCGCCACACAATGGGACCCGGATCCGGGATTCCCATCGCGGGATCCGTGCCCCGGGAGGCCACCGTGCAGACCGACCGCTCCGCCACCCACCCGCCCCGCGCCACCGCGCCCGGCCTGCTCTACGCCCGGCCCGGCATCGTCGTCACCGCCGAACGCTTCACCGTCGGCCGCACCAGCTGGCCGGTCGCCGAGATCACCCAGCTCCGGACCGCCCGCGGCCCGCACGACCGGCTCGCCGTCCGGGCGGTCGCCGCCACCGCCGCGCTCATCGCGTCGGCCGGGCTGCTGCTCGGCTTCACCGGCGGCCTGCAACGGCTCACCGCCGGGGCGTACCTCACGCTCGGCGCGGTCGGGCTGCTGCCGCTGCTGCTCGTGCTCGTCGGCGACCGCTGGCGGCCCCCCGCGTACGAACTGTGGGGCCGGCTCCGGGGCACCGAGGAACTGCTGTTCAGCAGCGACGACGAACGGCAGTTCGGTCAGGTCGCCGACGCGCTGCGCCAAGCCCGGGAGCGGGCCCGCCGCGACGGCCGGACCGACCCGCCGAGCACCGGCCCGTGGCGCCCGACGCGCTGAGCCCCGGTCAGCCGGCCACCGGCTCCGGGGTGCGCGACCGGCGCTCGGCGGCCACCCAGTGGCTCACCCGCCGCTCCGCGTAGAACGAGACGAACGGCACGGTGCCGGCCAGCATCACCAGCAGCATCCGCTTCAGCGGCCAGTCCGCCCGGCGGGACAGGTCGAACGTCAGCGCCAGATAGAGCATGTAGAGCCAGCCGTGCGCGACACCCACCACGGCCACCACGCTCGGGTTGTCGAAGCCGTACTTCAGCGGCATGCCGATCAGGACCAGCACCACCAGCGCCACGCCCACGATCCAGGCGATCACGCGGTACCGGGTAAGGGCTCCGCCCACCGTCGTCCGTCCTTCCGCACCGGCCTCAGCCGGGATAGTCGCCGGGCCGGGCGCCCGGATTGGCGTTCAACCAGGAAAGGTAGCGGTTGTACGCGGCCAGCTCGCCGTCGTCCGCGCCCTCGGTCGGCGTCGACGGCACCCGGGCGACGCGCACCGGCCGGCGTACCGCCGGGGTCGGCGCGACCGGCTCGTCGCCGGCGGTCGCCGGCGGCGCGTCCTCCGCCGACGGACCGGGCGCGGCCCGCAGCGCCTGCCGCACCTCGCGCCACCAGACGAAGACCACGAAGCCGGCGAAGACCGGCCACTCGATCGCGTACCCGAAGCTCAGCGCGTTGCCCCCGGCGGCGCGGGTGACCTGCCACCAGCCCAGCCCGAGGAAACCCACCACCAGCACGACCATGGCCACATGGCGGGCGATCCACGCCGGTGTCCGGAGCCGCTGCATGCCATCGAGGGTACCGGGGCCGGCGGTCGTCTCCGACGCGGCGTCGTAGGTGGCGTGGGTTTGGTGGCACAGCGGGTGGGCATCCGTCTAGTCGCCAGCCCGAACGAGACGAGGGGGCGACGATGACCGAATCGGTACGCCGGGACACCAGCCCGGAGCAGCGCGTCACCGAGTGGGACGGTGACCACGCCCGCGCCGGGGCCACCGACGGCGACCTGCCCGGCGTGGATCCCGCCGAGCTGAGCGACGAGGACCTGATCCGGGAGGTGCAGAGCCTGCACCGGACCCGGCTGGACACGCTGCGGCACGCCACCGACTCCGCGCTCGCCAACCACCTGCGCCGCACCGCGGAGCTGGAGACCGAGTACCTGGCCCGGCACCCCGGCCGGGAGATCGACCCGCACCGGCTGCGGGACGCCTGATGGCCAGCCACGCCGAGCGCGGCATGTCCGCGCCGCCCGAGGTGGTGTTCAACACCGCCACCGACCCGGACCGGTCCGCCGCCTGGCTGCCCGAGGAGCTGCGCGGCTCCGGCGCCTGCCGGGTGGAGGTGCTCGACGCCGACGACATGCGGGCGCGGTGGAGCAGCGCCGACTGGTCCGCGGAGATCGACGTGGAACCGGCCGACGCCGGTGGCGCCCGCGTCCGGCTGGACCTGGCCGGCCCCGATCACGGCCTGGCCGACGAGATCCTGGCCAACCTCGACCGCGAGGTCGGCGACAACCTGACCGCCGGCTGAGCCCGGCCGTCATGACGACGAGGGAGACCGGGTTGACCGGGAGTGGCCTGAAGCAGAAGGTGGCGCGTCTGCGCCAGGCGTACGCGCCGCACGAGCACCGGCCGCTGGAGGGCTACCTGAAGGCGATGGGCACCTACGCCGGCGTGACCGGCGCGCTGGTCGGGCTGGTCCGGGCCACCGGCCGACCGGTGCCGGAGCGGCCCTCGCCCGCTGACGTGGTGCTGCTCTCGATCGCCACGCACAAGCTGAGCCGGCTGCTGTCCAAGGACGCCATCACCAGTCCGCTGCGGGCCCCGTTCACCCGCTACGACCACCCGATCGGCAGCGGCGAGGTGATGGAGCAGGTCCGGGACGAGGGCAGTCCCACCCGGCACGCGCTCGGCGAGTTGGTGAGCTGCCCGTTCTGCCTGGCGGTGTGGGTGGCCACCGGGCTCACCGGCGGCCTGGTGCTGGCCCCCCGGCTGACCCGGCTGGTGGCCACCGCGCTGACCGCGGTCGCCGCGTCCGACTTCCTCCAGATGGGGTACGCGGTGGCCCAGCGGGCCGCCGAGGGCGGACACCACGGGGAGTGACCGTACGACGAAGGGGCCGGCGCGTACGCGCCGGCCCCTCCGTCGTGCCGCTCGATCAGGTAGGGGTGGTGCCGTGGTCCTCGCCGGCCCAGCCGCGTGACGTCTCCGGCTCCCGCTCGTCCTCCCCGGTGACGATGTCCCGGTCCACCGCGGTGCGGTCGTGCTCGTTGGCGAAGTCCGGCTCCGGCAGCGTGTCCACGCCCTCCGGGGGCTGGCCGAGCGCCGCCAGGTGCTCGTGCTCGGGTTCGCGGTCGGTCATGTCGGGTCCTCTCGTCGGCGGGGGCTCAGGCGACCGTGCCGCCCAGCAGGTCCGCCACCTCGTCCACCGCGTACTCGCCCTGGGGGAGCGCGGCGATCCGGGTGAGCAGCTCCGCCGGAAGCTCGGCGGCCACCGCGCGGCGGTAGATGTCGGTCTGACTGATCCGCTCCTGGCCGTGGTAGAGGTCGTCGAGCAGGTCGTCGAGCGGCCTGGTGTCCGGCTGCTCGGTCACGGGCGCGTCATCGGTCACGCCGACCACCTACCCGGCCCCGAACCGGTCAAACGCCGCCCAACGGAGCTCAGGCGGGGGTGGGCAGCGCGGCGCGGCGGGCGCGGACCGCCTGGGCCAGGTGGTCGAGCACCTCGTCGGTGGTGTCCCAGCCGATGCAGGCGTCGGTGATCGACCGGCCGTACTCCAGCTCCCGGGTCGGGTCCAGGTCCTGCCGGCCGGCGTGCAGGAAGCTCTCCAACATGATCCCCACGATGCCGCGCTGCCCGGCGGCGAGCTGCCCGGCCACGTCCGCGGCGACCACTGGCTGGTTGCGGTGGTCCTTGCCGCTGTTCGCGTGACTGGCGTCGATCACCACGCGTTCGGGCAGTCCGGCGGCGCGCAGCAGGTCCAGCGCCCCGGCCACCGACTCCGCGTCGTAGTTGGGCCGGCCACCACCGCCGCGCAGCACCAGGTGCCCGTCGGCGTTGCCCCGGGTGTGCATGATCGCCGGGATGCCGGAGACGTCGATGCCGGGGAAGACGTGCGGTACGCCGGCCGCCCGGATCGCGTCGACAGCCGTGCCGATGCTGCCGTCGGGGCGGTTCTTCATGCCGATCGGCATGGACAGGCCGGAGGCGAGCTGCCGGTGCACCTGGCTCTCCACGGTCCGGGCGCCGATCGCGCCCCAGGCCACCGTGTCGGCGATGTACTGCGGGGTGATCGGGTCGAGGAACTCGCAGCCCACCGGCAGGCCCAACCGCAGCACGTCGAGCAGGAGCGCCCGCGCGGTCCGCAGACCGGTGTTCACGTCGCCCGAACCGTCAAGCGCCGGGTCGTTGATCAGACCCTTCCAGCCCACGGTCGAGCGCGGCTTCTCGAAGTAGACCCGCATCACCACGAGCAGGTCGTCGGCGACCCGGTCGGCCGCCTCACGCAGCCGTCCGGCGTACTCCAGCGCGGCGGCCGGGTCGTGCACCGAGCACGGGCCGACCACCACCAGCAGCCGGTCGTCGGCGCGGTCCAGCACCCCGGCGACCGCGCGCCGGCCGGCGATGACGGCCTCGGCGAGCGGCGCGTCGAGCGGCAGGTGATGGTGGAGCAGGGCCGGGGTGGTCAACGGCACGACGCGGTCGATCCGCTGGTCGATGACCCGGCGGGCGTCCGGAGACGTGGTCACGGTGGGAATCCTTCCGCCGACCGCGCCCCGGGGCCGGCGCCCAGGGTGTCGAGCCGGCTGCTCGCATGCGAAAGGGCAGGGAATCATCCCTGCCCGGCCGGCTCGAAGAGGAGGTGACGTCAGCTCACGGTCGAGTCACCGGCTCCTCCAGCCGGCTGCCTAAACCATCGATACGACCGCGTCACGTCAGCCAGCGTACCCGACGCGCCCGGGAATGCCCGTGCCGTTCCGCCAAGCGGGACGCGGGGTATGGGAGAAGCCATGAGCCATCATCAGAGCGACCAGGACCGGATCGAATCCCGTGCGCACCTGCTGCCCGAGGAGGCGGCGGCGGGCAGCGACGACGCGCAGGCCCAGGCCGACGCGATCCTCGCCGAATCGGATCTCCGGGAGGAGGACCAGAACGCCGCCCCGGACACGGTGCTGGAGCACCGCACGTCCGCCGAGACCGTCACCCCCGTCGAGCCTCCCGACTGAGCGGCGCGCCCCGGCCGCGGCGGGACCCCCGGTAACTGGCGTCCCGCAACCGGGCCAGCGGGCCGGTCAGCCGCAGCCCCGGCGGCACGTTGCCGATCGGGTCGAAGGCCGGCACGGCGTCCTCCGGGCCGCCGTGCCGGCCGCTCAGGCGTACCTCGCCGAACGGCCGCCACGGACCCACCGCCGAGGCCACCGCGAGCACCAGCCGGGGCTCGTCGCCGGTCACCGCCGCGTCGGCCTCGGCCAGCGTGCGACCCAGGTCGGGTGAGTCCGGGTCGGCCAGCACGGCCAGGAACAGCCGCCGGGCCCCGGCCCGGAACGACATGATCGAGGTGTACGTCCCGGTGAAGCGCCGCCGGGGCAGCGGCAGGTTGCGCAGCACCGGCGCGGCGCCGCTGGAACTGACCAGCAGATCGATCGGCGGTTCCGGGTCCCGGTGCAGCCGGACCGCCACGCCCAGCACGTCCGGCCAGCCGGGCGGCGTCGGCGTGCCCTTGGAGAGCCGGACCGTGGCCGGCCACCGGCCCGGCAGGTCCAGCAGCGGCACCCCGGTCGGCGGTCCCGGCGTACCCCAGATCATCGCCTCGGCGGCGAACACGCGACCGGCGGGATGCAGCAGCCGGGCGTGCCGGAGCCGGGCCAGCGCGGCGGCGGCCCGCTCGACGGCGGACGGTGCGGGGGTCATGCCGAGCTGATACCCCGTCGCGCGGCGACGACGCGGGCGCGGCTCCCCTTTCCGCCCACCGGATCGGATAGCGTCGTGCCATGCCCGACAGCGGTTTCCCCTGGCCGATCGAGACGACCCGACTGGACAACGGCCTGCGTGTGGTGGTGAGCGAGGACCGCACCGCCCCGGCCGTGGCGGTCAACCTCTGGTACGACGTGGGGTCCCGCCACGAACCGGCGGGCCAGACCGGCTTCGCCCACCTCTTCGAGCACCTGATGTTCGAGGGCTCGGTGAACGTGGCGAAGACCGAGCACATGAAGCTGATCCAGGGCGCCGGCGGCTCACTCAACGCGACCACCAACCCGGACCGGACCAACTACTTCGAGACCGTTCCGGCCGAACACCTGGAGCTGGCGCTCTGGCTGGAGGCCGACCGGATGGGCGGCCTGGTGCCGGCGCTCACCCAGGAGACGCTCGACAACCAGCGCGACGTGGTGAAGAACGAACGGCGGCAGCGCTACGAGAACGTCCCCTACGGCGACGCCTGGCTGCGGCTGCTGCCGCTGCTCTACCCGCCCGGCCACCCCTACCACCACGCCACGATCGGGTCGATGGCCGACCTGAACGCCGCCGACCTGGCCACCTTCCAGACGTTCCACACCACCTACTACGCGCCGAACAACGCGGTGCTCACCGTGGTCGGCGACGCCCCCGCCGCGGAGGTGTTCGCGCTGGCCGACAAGTACTTCGGCGGCCTCGCGCCGCGCCCGGACATCCCGCCCGCCCCGGACGGCCGCACCGTGCCGGCGACCGGCCGTCCGGCGGTGGAGACGGTCACCGCCGACGTGCCCGCCCCCCGCGTCTACCTCGCGCACCGCACCCACCCGTTCGGCGCCACCGGGTACGACGTGACCACGGTCCTCGCCACCGTGCTGGGCAGCGGCCGGGGCAGCCGGCTCTACCAGCGGCTCGCCGACGGGGAACGGATCGCCCAGCCGGACCTGATCGGGGCGTACGGGGTCGACCTGGCGCACGCGCCGGCCCCGCTGATCGCCACCGCCACCGCCCGCCCCGGGGTGACCGCCGAGCGGCTGCGCGACGGGCTGGCCGAGGTGGTCGACGAACTGGCCACCGTGCCGGTGACCGCCGCCGAGCTGGACCGGGCCAAGGCGCTGCTGAGCACCTCGTGGTGGCGGCAGATGTCCACCGTGGACGGCCGCGCCGACACGCTCGGCCGCTACGCCACCCAGTTCGGCGACCCGGCCCGGGCCGCCGACCGGCTGCCCGGCTGGCTCGCCGTCACCGCCGAGCAGATCGCCGAGCAGGCCACCGAGCTGCTCGGCGCCGCCGACCGGGCGATCCTGACCTACCTGCCCGAGGAGACCTCATGACGCTGATCGCCACCCGTCCCGGCCCGGGCGCCGCCCGCGCCTACCGGTTCCCCCAGGTGGTCCGGCGGACGGTGGCCGGTGGTCAGGTGGTCGCCGCGCACCTGCCCGGGCAGAACCTCGCCGTCGCGTTGCTGCTGCTCGACGGCGGCGCCGGCCGGGAGCCGGTCGGCAAGGAGGGCCTCGGCGCGGTGCTGGCCAAGGCGCTGGAGGAGGGCACCGCGCACCGGGACGCCACCGCGTACGCGCTGGCCGTCGAGGCGCTCGGCACCGAGCTGGTGGCCGGGCTCGACTGGGACTCGTTCCAGGTCAGCGTGCAGGTCCCGGTGGAGCGGCTGAGCGCCGCGGTGGAGCTGATGGCCGAGGCGGTCCGCACGCCGCGGCTCGATCCGGCCGACGTGTTGCGGGTCCGCGACGACGAGGCGACCGCGCTGCGGATGGACTGGGCCAACCCGGGCCCGCGCGCCGACGCGGTGCTGCGCGCTGACCTGTTCGGCGTGGCACACCGGTGGGGCCGCCCGCTCTACGGCGACCCGGGCAGCGTGGCCGCGCTGGAGGCGGACGACGTCACGGTCTTCCACTCGGAGTGGTTCATCCGCCCCGGCACGCTGATCGTCGCCGGCGACCTGGAACGGATCGACCTGGAGGCACTCGGCGCGGCGGCGTTCGTCGGCACCGGTGGCGGCCCGGTCGACCGGGGCGGCCCGATCGACGTGCCGCTCGCCGACCGGCGGCGGGTCATCCTGGTCGACCGGCCCGGCTCGGTGCAGTCGACGCTGCGGCTGGGCCACCCGTCCCCGCACCGCGGCCACCCCGACCACGTGCCGATGACGCTCGCCGGCACCGTGCTCGGCGGCGCGTTCACCTCCCGCCTCAACCACCTGATCCGTGAGGTGCGCGGCTACACGTACGGGATCCGGGGCGACTTCGCCTCGTCGCGGCGGTTCGGCCGGTTCGCGGTCAGCTCCGGCGTGCAGACCGCGGCGACCGCGCCGGCGCTCGTCGAGTCCGTGGGGGAGGTCTCGCGTACCCGGGAGACCGGGGTGACCGAGGAGGAGCTGGAGGTGGCCCGCTCCTGGCGGGCCGGGCAGCTCTCGGTCGAGTTGCAGAGCCCGCGGGCGATCGCGTCGGCGCTCACCACGCTGGTGGTGCACGACCTGCCGGACGACTACCACGCCACGCTGCGCGAGGCGCTGCTCGCGGCCACCGTCGAGGAGGTCTCCGCGGCCGCCGCGACGCACCTGCACCCGGAGGCGCTGACGCTGGTGGTCGAGGGCGACGCGGCGGTGATCCGGGACGAGCTGGTGGCCGCCGACCTCGGCGAGGTGGTCGACCACGCGTGACCGGTGGGGCGGCGGGGTGTGTGATTCCCGTCGCCCCGGCCCGCGCGCTGGGAAACGCTTCCCGCCCGCCCGGCCCGGCTGGGTAGCCTCGCGGGCATGAGGATCGGCATTGTGGGTGCCACCGGCCAGGTCGGTGGCGTGATGCGGCAGGTGCTGGCGGAACGCGAGTTCCCGGCGGAGCAGGTGCGGTTGTTCGCCTCGGCGCGGTCGGCCGGGCGCGCGCTGCCGTGGCGCGACGGCGAGGTCACGGTCGAGGACGCGGCCACCGCGGACTACCGCGGCCTGGACATCGTGCTCTTCTCGGCCGGCAAGAGCACCGCGAAGGAGCTGGCGCCCCGGGTCGCCGAGGCCGGCGCCGTGGTGATCGACAACTCGTCGGCGTACCGGATGGATCCGGCGGTGCCGCTGGTGGTCGCCGAGGTCAACCCGCACGCCCTCGCCGACCGGCCCAAGGGCATCGTGGCCAACCCGAACTGCACCACGATGGCCGCCATGCCGGTGCTGCGCCCGCTGCACGCCGAGGCCGGGCTGGTCAGCCTGGTCGTCGCCACCTACCAGGCGGTCTCCGGCGCCGGCCTGGCCGGTGTGGCCGAGCTGGACGACCAGGTCCGCAAGGTGGCCGAGGGCGCGAGCGCGCTCGCCTTCGACGGCACCGCCGTCGAGTTCCCCGCGCCGCGCTCGTTCGCCGCGCCGATCGCGTTCAACGTGCTGCCGCTGGCCGGCTCGATCGTCGACGACGGCTCCGACGAGACCGACGAGGAGCAGAAGCTGCGCAACGAGAGCCGCAAGATCCTGGAGATCCCGGGGCTGAAGGTCTCCGGCACCTGCGTACGGGTGCCCGTGTTCACCGGTCACTCGTTGCAGATCAACGCCCGGTTCGCCCGGCCGATCGACCCGGCCCGCGCCCGCGAGCTGCTCGACGGCGCGCCCGGGGTGGCGCTGCGTGACGTGCCCACCCCGCTGGCGGCGGCCGGCCAGGACCCGACGTTCGTCGGGCGGATCCGGGTGGACGAGACGGTCGAGCACGGGCTGGCGCTGTTCTGCTCGAACGACAACCTGCGCAAGGGCGCGGCGCTCAACGCCGTACAGCTCGCCGAGCTGGTCGCCGCCGAGCGCTGACCCCGCCCGGGACCGCACCGCGGGAGGCGTCCGTGCCGGCACGGACGCCTCCGCAGCGGGTATGCGGGGCCGGTTGCCGGCGACCCGCGCCGGCGGGTGGGGGGAACGATGGCGACCGGATCGGGTACGGAGGACGCCGACGAGGTCGAGACCGGGCTGCGCTCGGACACGGCCCGGGCGATCGGGTTCAGCGACGCGGTCTTCGCCATCGTCGTCACCCTGCTCGTGCTCGACCTGCGTGTGCCCGAGGTGGCGCCGGGCGGGCTGCTGCGCGCGTTGCTCGACCAGTGGCCGGTCTACCTCGCCTACGTCACGTCCTACCTGTACGTGGCGGTGAACTGGCTGAACCACAAGGGGGCGTTCCACCGGGTCCGCTGCGCCGATCGGGGCCTGCACTGGGCGAACCTCGGGGTGCTGTTCAGCGTGGCGCTGCTGCCGTTCGTCACCGCGCTCGTCTCCCGCGCGGTGGAGAAGGGCGACGCGTTCGACGAGCGGGTCGCGGTCACCGCGTACGCGGTGGTCGGCGTCGCCCTCTCGGCGGCCTGGCTCTGGCTCTACCACTACCTGAGCCGGCATCCGGAGCTGCTTCAGGCGGGCGTGAACTCCCGGTTCTTCGAGGTCGAACGGGTCCGGGCGGCGCTCGGCGTGGTCGCGTACGCGATCGCCGGTCTGGTGGGCTGGGTGAGCGTGCCGGTGGCGCTTGTGGTGCTCCTGCTGCTGCCGCTCTTCTACGGGCTGTCCAGCAACGGCTCGTACGAGATCCGCCGGCGGATCCGGCGCCGGGGGTGAACCGCCCGAGTTACCCCGCCTGCGACGGCGGGTAGACCGCGGTGCCGACACCGAGAGGGGAGCACCATGACAACGGTCGGAGAGTTCATGACGACCCGGTTGGTGACGATGGACGGCAACGACACGCTCACCGCGGCGGCGCAGGAGATGCGCGACAGCGCCATCGGCGACGTGGTGGTGACCGACGGCGACAACGTGGTCGGCATCGTCACGGACCGGGACATCACGGTCCGGGGCGTGGCCGAGGACCGTAACCCCGCCACCACCCGGCTCAACGAGATCACCAGCAAGGACGTGGTGACGGTGAGCCAGTACGACGACGCGGTGGCCGCCGCCGACCTGATGCGCACATACGCGGTCCGCCGGCTCCCGGTCATCGAGGACGGGAAGCTGGTCGGCCTGGTGTCGATGGGTGACCTGGCGGTGGAGCGGGAACCCCAGTCGGTGCTCGCGGACATCAGCGCCGACGACCCCAACAACTGACCTGCCGACGCGGTGACGCCGCCCCCGGTTCGGGGGCGGCGTTCCGCATGTCCGGTCCGGTCGCCTCACCCGATCCGGGCGAGGTTGACCCGGGGCGCGGAGGGGACCCGTCCGGTCGACGAGGAGACCGCCGAGCGCGGGAGGAGTCACCTTCGATGGTGGACATGGCCACGAGATTCTTCGAGGACCTGGACCGGCGCGGGTTCGAGCCGCTGCTGGTCAAGACGTCCGGGACGCTCCGGTTCGACCTGCACGAAGGCGCGCGGACCACGCACTGGCTGCTGGAGGTCGACCGGGGCAACCTGCGGGTCCGGCAGGAGGACGGCGAGGCGGACACCGTGATCGGGACCGAGCCCCGGCTCTTCGGGGCGCTCGTCGACGGTGAGGAGAACGCCATCGCGGCGTTGCTGCGCGGCGACATGACAGTCGTCGGCGACCCCCGGCTCGTGTTGCAGATCGAGCGCGTCTTTCCGGGCCCGCCGGACTCCCGCGGGCCGCGCCACGCATTCGCCAGGAGGGCCGCCTGATGGCCGGGAACAACACCGTCCGGATCCTGGACGGCAACACGTTCGTGGTCTCCGAGGACACCGGGGACATCGAGGCCACGCCGACGGAACCGACCGGGCTGTTCTCCCTCGACACGCGGTACCTGTCGAAGTGGGTGCTCACGGTCAACGGCGAGCGGCTCAACGCGCTCTCCTACGACGACCTCCAGTACTACGAGGCGCGCTTCTTCCTGGTGCCCGGCATGGCCACGCACTACGTCGACGCGAAGCTGTCGGTCATCCGGGAACGGGCGGTAGGCGGCAGCTTCCGGGAGACGCTGACCGTGCTCAACCACGACGAGAACGCGGTGGACCTGGAGATCCGGATGGACGCCGGCGCGGACTTCGCCGACCTCTTCCAGGTCAAGGACGAGATCCTCAACAAGAAGGGCGAACTGTACGCCGAGGCGGAGTCGGACCGGCTGCGGCTGGGCTACCGGCGGGGCAACTTCAAGCGGGAGACGGTCCTCTCCGCGAACCAGCCGGCCCGCTACGACAATCGGGGCTTCGCCTGGAGCATCCACCTGGAGCCCAACGAACAGTGGGACGTCCTCATCGACGTGCAGACGTTCGCCATCGGCCCGGGTGGCCGGGACCTGCGGATGGGACTACGCGCACACGGCACCGAGCGGCTCGCGCTCCAGCACGACCTGGAGGAGTGGATCGACCGGGCCCCCAAGGTCAACAGCGAGCACGACCGGGTCGCCGCGACCTACCGGCGGAGCCTGGTCGATCTCGCCGCGCTGCGCTTCTCCCCGCTGTCGCTGGGCGGGCAGACGCTGCCCGCCGCCGGCCTGCCCTGGTTCATGACCATGTTCGGCCGGGACAGCATCCTCACCTGCCTCCAGGTGCTGCCGTTCGCACCCGAGATGTCGAAGACCACGCTGCGCATCCTGGGCGCGCTCCAGGGCACCCGGTTCGACGACTTCCGGGACGAGGACCCGGGCCGGATCCTGCACGAGATGCGGTACGGCGAGACCGCCGCGTTCGAGGAGCAGCCGCACTCGCCCTACTACGGCTCGGTGGACGCGACCCCGCTGTTCGTGGTGCTGCTCGATGAGTACGAGCGGTGGAGCGGGGACGTGGCGCTGGTCAAGGAGCTGGAACGGGAGTGCCGTGCCGCGCTGAAGTGGATCGACGACTACGCCGACCTGGTCGGCAACGGCTACATCTGGTACGAGCGGCGCAACACCGACACCGGCCTGGAGAACCAGTGCTGGAAGGACTCCTGGGACTCCGTCTCGTACGCCGACGGCACGCTGCCGCCGTTCCCGCGGGCGAGCTGCGAGGTGCAGGGGTACGCGTACGACGCGAAGATGCGCGCCGCCCGCCTGGCCCGGGAGTTCTGGGGCGACCCCGCGTACGCCGATCAGTTGGAACGCGAGGCGGCGGAGCTGAAGGCGCGGTTCAACCGCGACTGGTGGGTCGCCGACGGCGGCTTCTACGCGCTCGCCCTGGACCCGGAGGGGCGGCAGTGCGACGTGCTCAGCTCCAACATCGGCCACCTGCTGTGGAGCGGCATCGTCGACGACGAGCGGGCGCCGCAGATCGCCGCGCATCTGGTCGGGCCGCGGCTCTGGTCCGGCTGGGGGGTACGGACGCTGGCCGAGGGCGAGGTCCGCTACAACCCGATCGGCTACCACAACGGCACGATCTGGCCGTTCGACAACTCGTTCGTCGCCTGGGGCCTGCGTCGGTACGGCTTCGCCGACGAGGCGGCCACGGTCGCCAGCGGCATCCTGGACGCGGCCACCTACTTCGACGGCCGGCTGCCGGAGGCGTTCGGCGGCTACCAGCGGGAGCTGACCAAGTTCCCGGTGGAGTACCCGACCGCGTGCAGCCCGCAGGCCTGGTCGACCGGGGCGCCGCTGCTGCTGATCCGGACGATGCTGGGGTTGGAGCCGCACGAGGGGCACCTGGCGGTGGACCCGCAGCTGCCGATCGGCATGGGGCGGATCGAGGTGCTGGACATTCCGGGCCGGTGGGGCCGGGTGGACGCGTTCGCCCGGGGCCGGCTCGACCTGCACAACCCGACCGGCTGACCCCGGCCGGCTGAACCCTGGCCGGCTCAGTGGCCGGCGGGTGGCCCGTCGGCGTGCGCCTCGTTCGGCGGCAGCAGGCAGAACTCGTTGCCCTCCGGGTCGGCCAGCACGGTCCACCGGGGCAGCTCGCGGACCACCGTCGCGCCCGCCTCCAGCACGGCGGCGCGCTCCTCGGCGTCGCCGACCAGGTCCAGGTGGATCCGGCCGGGCGCGGGCAGCTCACCGGCCGGGCTGATCCACAGGTCCGGCCGCCGCCCGTGCGGGTCGCGCAGCAGCACCGCCTCGGCCGGCCCGAGCGTACGGCCGGCGAGCTTCGCCCGGTCCGCCTCCGCCACGGGCAGCCCGCTGACCGCGCTCCAGAACGGGACGAGCAGGTACGGATCGTTGCAATGGATGACTATCGCGGCTAGATCGGGCATACCACCGAACCTAGTCGGCCCGGGCCGCCGGCAGGACGTTGTCCAGGAACGCGGCGGTGACCGCGCGCAGGTCGGGGCGGGCAAGGTCGAGCGCGTGACCGCCGTGGGTGAGCCAGAGGTGCGTCGGGTGGCCGGCGGCGAGCAGCCGGCCGGCCAGCTCCACCGCCTGCGCGGCCGGCACCGGCACGTCGTCCCGGCCCTGCACCAGGAGCACCGGCACGCCGGCGCCGAGATGACTGGCGACGGTGGCGTCGGCGGTGGCCGGATCACCGGCGGCCGGCGGGTGCCCGAGCAGGTCGGCCCACGGGTCGTCGCCCGGGGGCCGGCGGCGCCGCTGCTCGTCGTCGAGCGGGTCGACAGGCGCCCAGTACGCCAGCGTGGCCGTCACGTCGCCCGGCCGGTCCACCCCGCGCAGGGCCAGGTGCAGGGCGAGCGTCCCGCCGGCCGAGTCGCCGCCGACCAGCAGCGGCCGGCCGTCCGCGGAGGCCCGGGCCGCCCGCGCGGCGGCGCGTACGTCGTCGAGCTGGGCCGGCCAGCGGGCCTCGTGCGAGAACCGGTAGTCGGCGGCGACCACCCGAAGGCCGAGCGACGCCGGCTCTGCCCAGGGCAGAGTGGCGCTACGGTCGGGTAACCTACGCGCGGTAAAGTTGCCGGATGCCGGAACTCGTGTACCCGCCCGTGATCACCGCCGCCAAGACGATGTTCCGCGCTCTCGACCTGCGCCTGGACGTGATCGGCAGCCACCACGTGCCGCGCACCGGCGGGGCGGTGCTCGCGTCCAACCACGTGAGCTACCTCGACTTCATCTTCTGCGGCTACGGCGCGCACGAGTCCCGCCGGCTGGTCCGCTTCATGGCCAAGGAGAGCGTCTTCCGGCACCGGGTCTCCGGCCCGCTGATGCGCGGCATGAAGCACATCCCGGTCAACCGCGCCGCCGGCGCCGGGTCGTACGCCGCCGCGGTCGGCGCGCTGCGCCGGGGCGAGGTGGTCGGCGTCTTCCCGGAGGCGACGATCAGCCGGTCCTTCACCGTCAAGGACCTCAAGAACGGTGCGGCCCGGATGGCGCAGGAGGCCGGCGTGCCGCTGCTGCCGGTGGCGCTCTGGGGCACCCAGCGGCTCTGGACCAAGGGGCGCCCGCGCACCCTGACCCGCCGGCACACCCCGATCACCATCCTGGTGGGGGAGCCGATGGACCCGGCCGCCTACCCGGACGCCACCGCCCTCACCGCCGACCTGCGCACCCGGCTGTCGGCGCTCGTCGACCGCGCCCAGCGGGACTACCCGGACCAGCCGGCCGGCCCGGACGACGCCTGGTGGCAGCCGGCCCACCTGGGCGGCGGCGCGCCCACCCCGGAGCAGGCCGTCGAGCTGGACCGCTCCGACCGCCGCTCCCGCAGCGCTTCCTGACCGTGCCGCCCGCGCGGGGGCAGGTGGCCTGCCTTGCCGCGCGGGTCGGGCCATGCCTTGCCGCGCGGGCGGGGAGAGCAATCCGGCAGCCTACGAACTTGATGGCGAGAATGGGTCACGGCCTGCGGAGTGCGGTGGGGCGAAAGCACGGCGGGCCGGACCGGACGAGGCCGCGCCGAGCCCGGCTCGCTTCCCGGCCCGGGCTTTCGCGTCGACTCCGGTCAGGGCTTCGCGCGTGGACCTGCCTTCCGGCCCCGGCCCCGGCCCCGGCCCCGGCCCCGGCCCCGGCCCCGGCTTCGCGGCGCGAGGCTCATGAGTCATCCATGCCATCAAGTTCGTAGGCCGCCCGGACACGTGGACTGGGCCACGTCGGGTCTACCCGGGCGCCGATCGGCAGGACCAGGCGGGCGGCCCTGCGGTCGGGCGGCCCTGCGGTCGGGCGGCCCTGCGCGGCCCCGGGCCGCATCGGGGGGACGACGATCGGCGAGGGTCAGCAGGCGGAGCCGGGTCGGTCGCGGGCCAGGAAGTCGAACCGCGGCCAGGGCGACTCCTCCGCCACCGGCTGACGGTAGTAGTCGTCGCGGGACAGGAACTCCACCGGCAGCGAACCGGGCAGGGTCACCACCCCCACCGTCGGGCCGGGGGACGCCGCGACCCGGGTGGCGAGCGCGTCCCGCTCCGGCGGGGACAGGTCGACCAGATCGGAGTGGGCCAGCCGGAACCCGGCCACCGCGCGGCGTACCTGCCGGGCCAGCGCGGTGACCAGGGCGACCGGGCCGGTGAGCGCCAGCGCCGGCTGCCGGATGGTGCGCAGCGCGTCGCAGACCACCCGCAGCTCCGCCCTGTCGTCGTCGATCTCGACCAGCTCCAGCCGGGACGGCCACTGCCAGCGGATCTGACCGCTGACCAGGCGGGACAGCCGGACCTGGCGCCGGTGCCGGGCGCCGGTCGGGCCGCCCCGCCCGGGGACCAGGGACAGCTCGGAGCCGGTGCAGAGGTACGCCAGCCGCCGGTCGGTCACGGTGACCGACGCCGCGTCGGGCAACGCCCAGCAACGGACGTCCTCGGTGGGGCCGAGCAGGTGACCGGTGACCGGCAGCCGGTGCTGGGCGAGCAGCCGCTCACCGGGGTCGAGCACCAGCGCGTAGCGCCGGTCGAGCAGGGGACGGCTGGGGTCGTCGTCGGCGTCGAAGCGGTGTGGCCCGATGAAGAAGGGTGCGGCGTCCTCCGGCACGGTACGACCTCCCGGGACGGTTGGCGGTACCGGTGAGCCTGACCGATCACCGGGGCGGCTGTCATGACACCCGTTAGGGGGTCGGCCGGTCGGCCGACGCCTGTGACCGGTAGATGCCGATCTCTTCCGGTCGGACGAGGCCGTCCTCGATCGCGCGGGCGAGCAGCGCCGCCTTGGTGGCCGCCGGACGTCCGGCCCGGGTGTACTTGATCCGGGCCCGGTCCACGTACTGCTTCACGGTGTGCTCGCTGATCTGCATCCGGCGCGCCACCGACGCCTTCGACATCGACTGGAACCACAGCAGCAGCGCCTCACGCTCCTTGTCCGACAGGGACGGCCGGTCCGGCCGGGCGTCGCCGACCATCGCGCCGGCCAGTGCCGGCGGCACGTACGGGCGGTCGCTCGCCGCCGCCAGCACGGTGGCCACGCAGTGTTCCCGCCCCTCGTGCTTGGCGAGGAACGCGACCGCGCCCGCGTCCAGCGCGGCCAGCATGGTCTGCGGGTCGGTGTGCTCGGAGTAGACCACCACCCGCCGCCCGGCGGCGCTCAACTCGGCCAGCTTGTCGAGCACCATCCGCCCGTGCAGCCGCAGGTCGAGCAGCACCACCTCGGCCCCCGGCGCGGCCCGCAGCACCGTGTCGGGATCGTCGCCGGTCGCCAGCACCCGCAACCGCGGCTCGGAGGAGAGCCAGGCGCGCACCCCGTCGATCACCACGGGATGGTCGTCGACGATCGCCACCCCGACCGGCTGCCCGGCGTTCACGCCTGCCGCCAGCGGGTCTGCGTCCATCTGATCTCCCCGTCCCGCTCGTGCAGGTACGTTACCGGCCCGTTCCCCTCGGGCGGCGGCAGCGGATCGTCCGAGCCGTCGTGATCCGGTGTCACCAGGCTGACCACCACCTCGTCCGGGCCGGCGACCACCGTCAGCCGCGCCCCGCCGCGGGCGCCGGCGAGCGCCGCCGTGAGCGGGTCGGCCAGGGCCCGCCGCACGTCGACCGGCAGTTCCGGCGGCGTGCCGACCGCCACCAGCTCGATCGGCAGACCGTTCCGCTCGGCCAGGTCGGCGGCGGCCCGCAACTCGTGCAGTAGCGGGTCGGGCACGTCGTCGGACTCGGCGATCAGCCGGCGCAGCCGGGCCGCGGCCAGCACCGCGCGGCGGCGTACCGCCGGGTCGGCCGGGTCGGCGTCGCCGGCCGCCAGCGCCGCCAGCACCTCCTCGGCGGTGCCGCTGACCAGGGCGAGCCGGGCCTGCCGTTCGCTCCGGGCCCGCTCGGCGGCCTCCCGTTCGGCGGCCACGGCCAGCGTCGCCGCGGCGGTTCCGGCCCGGTCCCGGGCCAGCGCGGTGAGCGCCGCCGCGCCGGCGAAGACCGCCACCGGCAACGTGGAGGTGCCGTAGACGTACATCGCGTACCGGCTCAGGTCGGCCGGCGCGGTCGTGCCGTGCAGCACCACCGCCACCAGCGCGATCGTCGCGTGCGCGGCGAGCAGCGCCAGCAGCCAGCGCACCGGCCGCTGCCAGAGCACCAGCAGGAAGAACCAGGCCAACCCGCCCCACACCCAGTTGGCGGTGGTGAACAGGAACCGCTCACCGGCCGCCGCGAAGACCGCCGCGTCGACCGCCAGCAGCACCGCGGCCAGCCGCCGGGCCGGGGGCAGACCACCACCCAGCAGGCGTACGCCGGTGGCGACGCCGACCAGCGCGGTCACCAGCCAGCCGGCCGCCACCACCGCCGGGGCGGCCATGCCCGGCCCCGCCGCCAGCACCGCCGGCAGGCTGACCGCCAGGTGCCAGGCCAACGCGATGCCGACCGCCACGAGCCGGGCGCCCCGGTCCGACGCGTCCGCCACGGCGTGCGCCTGGGGCGCCGCCCCGGCCGTCCCGGCGCGTGCCACCGGCCGGAACCGGGGCGCCGCGCCCACCGCCGGGCCGGTGTGCACCGCGGTCCCGCCCGTCAGCGTCGTACCCGACTCAGCCGCCATCGGACCACTCCAGCCGGACCCGGGTGCCGGCGCCAGGGGCGGAAGTCACCACCGCCCGGCCGTCCACGGTGGCCATCCGCCCGTGGATCGACTCGCGCAGCCCGTACCGGTGGGCCGGGACCGTGCTCGGGTCGAAGCCGGGACCGTCGTCGGCCACCTCGACCGCCACGGCGCCGCCGACGCGGACCAGGCGCAGCGTGGTGGCCGCGCCCGGCGCGTGCCGGGCCACGTTGGCCAGCGCGGCGGCGGCGCTGTCGGCGAGCGCCGCGGCGACCTCCGCCGGCAGCCGGCACGGCGGCAGCGTCGCGGTCACCGTCAGCTCCGGCAGCCCGGCCAGCACCGTGCGCAGCCGCTCGTCGAGGTCCACCTCGCCGGGTGCGGTCCCGGTCCGCGCCCCGGCCAGGGCGCTGAGCGTACGTAGATCCGCCGCGCACCGCTCGCGCAGCGCCACGGAACTGCCTCCGACCGCGCCCAGCCCGACCATGGTCAGCGTGCCGAGCACGGTGTCGTGCAGGTCCCGGTTGTGCCGCCGCTCCGCCTCGCGGGCGGCGCGCGCCACCACCGCCTCGCGGGACAGCCGCTGGTAGCCGGCGAACGCGGCGTCGGCCCGGCCGAGCCAGCCGCGCATCACCGCGGTCATCACCGCCGCGCAGCCGGTCTGCACCAGCAGCGTGCCGGTGTGCGCGCGGGCCTCGACCGGGTTCCCGGCCAGCGTGGCGCCGGTCGCGTAGGCGGCGGTGACGAGCAGGCCGGCCGGCACCGACCAGCGGGCCGGCGCGGTGGCCTGCGCGTTGATCACGGTGGTGCTGGCCAGCACCGCCACCCAGCTCGCCTCGCCGGGCAGCACCTCCGGCGCGACGAGCCACGGCACGGCCAGCGCGGCGGCGGTGGTCAGCGCCACGTCGCCGGCCACCAACGCGCCGCCGACGCCGTGCCGGAACGCGCGGACCGCGTACCAGCCGGACCACGCGGTGAGCGCGACGACGGCCGGGACCAGCAGCGCCACCCGCACCGGCGCCGTCCGCACCGACAGGGCGACCACCGCACCGACCAGCCCGCAGGTGAGCCGGAGCAGCGCCGGCAGCGTGGTGAAGACCAGCGTGAACGCGCCGCCGGCCGGACGGTCCAACGGGGACCGTGGCAGGGTCGTGGCGGCAGCCACCGGCATCGGAGAGGTGTCCTTCCGGCAGCGACCCGTCCGGGTCCGCGCGGCAAAGATTGACGCCGGAGAATAACACGCTTTGTCAGAAACCGTCACCCTCGGTACGCGGCGCGTCGCTACCCGGCCGGCGAAAGCGGAGCTGGACCGTCCGGTTTTCGGGTCAGTCGTGCCGGCGCAGCCACTCCAGGGCCGACCCGGCGTGCCGGAGCACGGAGATGTGCCCGTCCTCGGGGAAACGGCGCAACTCGGCCGACGGGCAACGGCCGGCCAGCCACTCGGCGTGCGCCACCGGCGCGATGCCGTCGCGGTCGCCGTGCAGCAGCAGCACCGGCTGCGCGACGTCAGCCGGATCGAAACCCCACGGCCGCACGTACGCCAGATCGTCGTCGATCAGCCCACCTTTACCGGACGCGACCGCCGGGCCGACCACACTGTCGAACCAGGACCACTCGGCGCGCAGCGCGGCCAGGTCGGTGTCGGTAAACCCGAAATCGTACGACTCGTCGGCGGCCTCGTGCGCCTCCTTGGCGGCCCGTCCCGCGGCGGCGGCCCGCAGCGACGCCGCCCCGGACGGCGCCATGCCGGCGAACCAGTCCAGCCCGGCCGCGCCGTACGGCGCCAGCCCGGCGCCGACCACCACCGCGACCACCCGCTCCGGCAGCAGCGCGCCGCAGGCCAGCGCGTGCGGGCCGCCGCCGGAGTGACCCATCACGGCGAACCGGTCGAGGCCCAACGCGTCGGCCACCGCGGCCACGTCGGACGCCGCCGACGCGACGTCGCGATCCGGCAGCGGGGTGGAGCCGCCGTAACCGGGCCGGTCGTGCGACACCCAGCGCAGCCCGAGGCGGTCGGCGGCGGCGAACAGCGGGGCCGGCGGGGCGCCGACGTTCGGCGTGCCGTGGTGCCAGAACACGGGCAGCCGGCCCGCCCCGCCGGTGTCGTAGACGTGCAGGACGCGGCCGTCGGGCCGGCGGAGATCCGTCTCGGTCACCATGGACGGACCCTAGCGGCGACCGCCGACACTCCCACCCGCGCGGATGCGGATGTGGTGCACTTTCCGGATGGCCCCACCGCCGGCACCTCTTCCGCCCGACGTCGACGCGCGACTCGCCCACGAGCGCAACGCCTGGCTGTGCACGCTGCGCCCGGACGGCTCCCCGCACCTGACGCCGGTCTGGTTCGTCCACGCAGACGACGTCTGGTGGGTCGGCTGCGAGGCCGGCAGCGTCAAGGCCCGGAACGTGGCGGCGGACCCGCGCGTCTCCCTGGCGCTGGAGGGTGGCGACCACCCGGTCGTCGCGGAGGGCGCCGCCCGGCTGCACCACGGCGACTTCCCACCCGCCGTCGTCGCCGCCTTCGCCGACAAGTACGCGGGCTGGGACATCCGGAAACCCGTCACGCCGGACGGGGCACGGGTCCTGCTGGAGATCCCGGTCCGGCGGTGGCTGCTCGCCGGCACGGCACGCTAGCGCCTCGGACCTGCGGGCATCTCATGTGCGCGCCGGTCGTGGTAGACCGGTACGAGAGTCCGGACGGGGAGGACGACAGTGGAACAGCGTGCCTTCTGGCTCGACGAGAACGTCGATCGGGAGCGCGGTGCCGCCGGGCGCGGTCGCTTCGAGAACGAGGTGCTCCGGCGTACCGATGAATTCGCCGCCACGTGGGGTGACATCGCGCCGGTCGCCTTCGCCGCGACGGCCTGGCGGCTCGCCACCGGGCTGACCCCCGGCTACGTCCGCTGGCACCGGCGGATCGTGTCGGCGACCTGCGCGCCGAGCCCGTGGGACGGCAGCCTGATCGGTGCCGTGTCGGTGGTCTCCCGGTGGCCGGCCGAACTCACCTGGACCCGGCAGTGGCAACGCGACCGGGGATGGCGGGACTGGCCGCAGTCGTTCGGCCAGTACACGACGCCGACCGACCAGGACCTGACGCGCAGTCCGCACCTGCGCGCCACGCTTCAGGTGGAGGCGCCGATCCCGCTCGGGGACCTGCCGCCCGCTCCCGACGGTCCGGAGGATTCGGTGGCCTCCGCGGCCCGGCGGGCGGTCGTCGTGCTGACGCGGGAACTCAACGAACTGCTTGGCCCGGTGATCGGTCAACTGGAGGCCGGCGTGCCGGCGAAGGGTGCCTGACCCGTCCTGAAACGAGACCGACCGTCGGTCAGTCCGGCCTGGGGGCGAACGGATTGCGACGGGGTTGCCGCAGCTCCCGGTCCGCCGCGCAGAGGTGGCTCCAGGCGGCGCCCGCCACCGAGGCCAGATCCGGCAGCGCGCTGCCCCACCTCGGCGCGCGGTCGCCGAGGTGATCGAGGTAGCGCTGGTGGACCACCAGCTCGCGGTACCGTCGGTCGTGCCGCCAGAGCGCGTACGGCTGCTCGCGCAGCCACCCGCAGGCCGCATCGCCCTCGGCGATCAGATCCGCGGTCGGCGGCAGCGTTGGAAGCGGCTCGTCGCTCTGCCGGTCGCCATACTGCCGGAGGTAGGCCAGGTATCCGTCCTCGTCCCGAGGATGGGTGACATGGACGCCGAGGACGACGGTGAGTGCTACGGCGAGCACGCCGGCCACCGCGAGTCCCAGCACCGTTCGCAGGTGTCTGCGCGTGCGGCTCTGTATGCGGCTCCGCATGCGGCGATGATAGGTCGAGACGATCGCGCCCGCGGACCCCGAGGATCCTGTATGTCGACCGAACCGGAGCCGGGCCTCGCGCCCGAGCACGTGGGACCCCGCCATACCGGGGACGAGCCGATCATGATGACGGTCGACGGGCAGGAGTTTCGGGTCAGAAGGCGGCTCGGGCGGCCCGCCGTCTACGACTTCGACTGGTTGAGTGGGCCGCACGACTACGGCTTCACCAGTTCCGGTCCGGCGATGACCCGGGCGGAGATGGAGGAGGCCATCCGCGCCTTCCTCCGGGACATCGACCCGGTCACCGGCTACCTGGGGGAGTAGCGGTCGTGCGTCCTGCGCTGGGCGTGGACGAGCCAGGCAGTTTGCTCGACGTGTCGCGGGGTCACCACAGGGCGGCGGCCGGCTGGACGCGCCTTTAATCCGGCCGGGGATAACCCGGCCGGATGTCCAAAGGAATGATTAGTCGCGCACCCGTACGACGCAGTACGTGGTGTCGGGAGTCGCCGGTACGGACAACCGCGCGTTGACCGCGTACAGGCTTGAGCCGAAGGAGACCACAGCCGACGGCTCGTCGAGGTCGCAGTCCCGGATCACGTCGATCGGCGTGGCCCGGGTGAGCTGCTCGTTGAGACGGAACTTGGCGATCACGTTGTTCCGGTTGCGCACCACGTACAGCGTGCGCCCCCGGAGCAGGAGACCGTCGCCGTTGGCGACCGACACACCGCCCGTGCTGATTCGGGCGGCCATGCCCGCGCGGGGGTCGAAGCAGTAGAGCCGGCCGGTCCTGGCCTGCACGACGATGAGCTTGCCCGCCCAGGCGGCGACGATGCCCGTGTTGCAGGCGTCGGCGTCACCGAGCCCGGCCGGCAACGGCAGCGCGCGTACGCCCGACTGCCCGGGCAGCGACCCGTGGCGGCCGAACTCGACGCAGTAGACCTTGGCCTTCTCCGAGTCGGTGAAGAACATGGCCTTGTCCGTGGCGGCCACGCCGTCGATGAACCCGCCGCCGAAGTCGTACGTCGCCAGGCACTCGCCTGTCGACTCACGGTAGACGGCCGCGCCGCCCATGTTGCCGCAGGCCGCCCAGATCCGGCCCCGTTCGACGGCCAATCCCGTCGCCTGGGTGCCGGCCACCGGCGGCACGAGCAGCATTCCGTGGCCGGTGCGCAGGTCGGCGCACCAGATACAACCGTCGGCCATCGAGCTGACGTAGATCTTCGTGCCGGTGCCGCGGGCGATGCCCTCCGGGCAGAACCCGTTCGGCAGGTTGATCACCGAGGGATATCGGCCGTTCCGGTGGTGGGCCGATGCCGGCGCCGCGCCGATGGCGACCCCGACGGGCGCGGCAACGGCCGCGGCCAAGAGCGTTCGTCTGTGCACTGTCGTGCTCCTTCGCTAGGCGAGCGAACACATATATGGATACCTGTGGATCAAATGCCGGAGCTACCTCGTCATTGCTCGGCAGGTGGCCGCACGGAGCCTCGCATGTCGAACTCGCCGATCGGCCGCGAAGCATCTGCGCAGAGATTCGCGCATGCTGGCGGCTTTCCATTCTTTCCCAGAAACGGGAATGCCATCGGGTCGACGATCGCCTCCGGCATTCTCAACCTGGCTCATTTACCTGCTGGTGTCGGTGGCACCGCAGGAGCGGTGGGGTAAGCATCACCCGAGCGTGCAGGCGGGATCGAACCCCGCACCCTTGCCCCTTGCGCAAGAGTGCTCCGTCTGTTGAGCTACCAGCATCATTGCCGCACGAACGCGGCCGGCACCGTGGCATGCGTGGTCAGAACGTCAGGCCGTTTCTCCGTAGCCGGACTGCTCGATCGGTTCGGAGTGGCGCGCATGGGGACCGATCTCGTCGGAGTGAACGAGGCCATCCTCAATGGCTCGTGCCAACAGTGCTGCCTTGGTCGCAGCGGGTCGGCCGGTCCGGGCGTACTTGATCCGGGCTCGATCGATATATTGCTTGACGGTGTGTTCGCTGATTCTCATTCGGCGTGCCACCGATGCCTTCGACATTGACTGAAACCAGAGCAACAGGGCCTCGCGTTCCTTGGGAGATAGAACCGGCCGGTCGGCACTCTGGTCGGCAGCGATCGCTCCAGCCAGGACGGGTGGCACGTAGGGCTGATCGCTGGCCGCTGCAAGTAGTGCCTGGACAAAGTGCTCGCGCGACTCATGCTTGCCAAGAAAGGTGATTGCGCCTGCCTCCAGCAGCGACATGGCAGTATCAGGGCTCGTGTCTTCTGAGTAGACCACCACTCGCCTACCTGCCCTACTAAGTTCGGCGATTTTGTCGATCACCAATCGACCGCCCGACCGCAAGTCGAGCAGGATCACGTCGACTGGTGACTGTTCATCGGCGAGCAAAGTCTCTAGGTCCGCGCCGGTCGAGCGCAGCGCCAGCCGAGGTTCGGCGGCAAGCCACGAGCGAGCGCCTTCGATTACCATCGGATGCTGATCAACGATTGCCACGCTGATGCGGGATTGTGGCGGTGCTTCCTCATCGTCGGGCGGCACTGTTGACTGGTCGGTCGGTCCGGTTGTCTCCCGTTGAGGATCGGTCGGTTTTGTGCGCTGCGACGATGCCAGCGTATGCGTAGCCGACTTGTTGCGATAGTTTGCAATGAACCTGACCGGTTCGGGCGTTTCTCGGCCGAGCTTTTGATCCAGTACGAGGCGCAGTCGGGCGGCTGCCACATGCTCTGCGGTTATGTCACGCTGCTGGGTCATAGCGATGGCCGCCCTCACTGTTACCCGAGAGATCGCTCAAGAGTTCGTCGAGCACACGACCTTGGAACACATCGATCAGCAGGCACTCATCGCGCTTCGCCAAGTCGGACTGGGCGAGCTTGGTCAGCAGCTTGAGTCCTGTGACCCGCTTTACCGGAGCATCATCTAGTGCGAGTTCTGCCGCCCAGGTGAAGCGCCTCCACCATTCCTCACGACGCCCTGCCAGCTCCCGCTGTTCGGTCGCCCGATCAGACCCGTGCACGGACAGTCGGACTCCGATCAAGGCACCGGCCGCAGTCATCAAACCGACCACGACCGCCATACCGGCCTGCAACCAGGTATTCACCATCTCGTCCCGGGCTGTTGAGGTTTGGAGATAGATGCTACTGCCATAGGCGATGGACTGATATCCCACGAGGGTGCCGTGGCTGCCGCAACGATCGTGCGGGTGGTCGGCGACCGTCGTGGCATGGCGATCGCTGCCGCGCCGGCTTCGCTGGCTTGCTTTCAGGAGAGATGTTCCAGGCACCCGGCAAACAGCCATCACCGTGGAAGTGCTGCGGCTGGGCACGGGTGACGCGGTGGGCTCCGAGTGGGGCGGGCCCCCGTCACCCAACAGTGCCGGCCAACGTTTCCGCAGCTAAGAGGGTGTGCGCCCGGCAGGATTCGAACCTGCGGCCTTGGGATTAGAAGTCCCCTGCTCTATCCGCTGAGCTACGGGCGCGCGTCGACGGTCGTCGCGCCAAGAGGGTACCGCCGGCCCCGGCCCGGCCGGGGGTACGGGTGGGCGCGTCCACGTCGCCGCCCAGCGTGCCACGCCGGTGCCCGGACCGGCATCCCCGTTCCGGCGGGTCCCGGCCCGGCGACCGCATCTCGATCCGTACCCTCGGCGGATGCTGCTCGACCAGGACACCGAAAACGAGATCATCTTCGCGCTGTGCCAGCACCTCGGACGGGCCATCCTGCCCGTCTCCGGGGCGACAGGACCGGGGGCTCCGGCCGGCACGGTCGGTACCGCGTTCTTCTACAGCGAGCTGGTCGGCGCGACAGACGACGGGGAGATCGCGCACGAGTGGCTGCTCACCGCCGACGCGCTCACCGACCGGGCGTACGGGGAGATCGGGCTGCGGCCCAGCGTCACCGAGCCGGCCGAGGGTGCGGACGAGCCGATCGAGCTGGCCGGCTTCGCCGACCACTGGCTGCACCTGCCGGAGCTGGGGCTGGCCGCGATGCCCACCGGTGGGCTGCACGGCTACGCCGACGACCGGGGCTGGCGCTGGCGTACCCAGCAGGTGACCGAGGCGGTCGCCGCGCCGGCCGACGCGGTGGCCCGGATCGGTGCGACGCCCAACTCGGCGTTCGTGCTGGCCCTGGGCGTCGCCGAGGACGGGTCACGGCCGTTGGAGGCGGTGGCCGAGCGGGTCGCCCGGCACGGCGACTCGGTGCGGGTGACCACCGAGCTGCCCACCGGTTACGTGGGCGCGCCCGTCTTCGCGGTCGAGGCCGGGCCGGACGGCGGGCCGGTGCCGCACTGCCTGGGTGTGCTGCTGCCGTCCCGCGACGGTGGGCACCCGGTCGCCACGTTCGACCGGATCCGGTCCGCGCTCGTCGAGGTCGTCGACGGCTGACCGGTACGGGCCGGGCCCGCGCCGGCGACGGGATTGTCGGGTCGGCCGCCGGTTCAGCCTTCGGCGGTGGCGCCGGCCGGTTCGTCGGCCGGCCGGCGCGGGGCCGGTGGCGCGGTCTCCGGCTCGGTCGGGCCCACCCGGAGGAAACCCTCCGCCCAGCGCCCGACCTCCGCGAAGACCTTTTCGCGTACGGCGGGACTGGACAGCGTGAGGTCGTGCAACCCGCCGTCGAAGCGGGCCAGGGTGACGTGCCGGCCGAGCCGGGGCGCCCAGCGGACCATGTGCTCCACGTCGAGCACCGCGTCGGCCCCGGTGGCGCTGTCGTGCCACTTCGTGCCCCGGAAGGTGCGGGTGGAGCAGGCCAGCAGCACCGGCACGGGAATGTCCAGGCCGGCGCGTAGCCGGCGCTGGCCGGTGCGGATCGCGTTGAGCCAGCCGGCTCGGACCGGGAATCCGGCGAGCGGCTTCCACTCCAGGTCGTAGCGCCACTCGCCACGGTGGTCGGCGTGCAGGCTCTCGCCGTACACGGTGCCGAGCCCGAACGGCAGGATGCGCTGCGGCGCCCGGCGGCCCAGGCGGGAGACGGCGGCCGCGAGGGGTCGACGGACCACCCAGGGGGCGTTGATGTCGAAGAAGGGACTGTTCAGCACGATGCCGTCGACCAGGCCGGCGTCGCGGCGGGCGTCCGCCCAGAGCGAGATGATCAGCCCGCCGGTGGAGTGGCCCATGGCGAGCAGGGTCTCGTGCCCCTCCTCGGCGCGGATGATCTCCGCGGCGGCGTCCAGCTCGGGGAAGTAGTCGCTCAGGTCACGGCAGAAGTTCGGGGTCTGGTGCGGCAGCAGGCTGCGGCCGTACTTCCGCAGGTCGAGGGCGTAGAAGTCCCAGCCGCGCTCGGCGAAGAAGTCGGCCACGTGGGTCTGGAAGAAGTAGTCGACGAAGCCGTGCACGTAGAGCACGGCGCGGCCGGTCGGCCGGTCGGCCCGCCGGCGGACCAGGGTCGCGACCACCGGCCCCTCGTCGTCGGTGCCCAACTCGATGGTGCGCCGCTCGTAGGGCGCCCCCAGCACGTCCGGTTCCACGACCGCGACGGTACGCCGCCGAGCTACCCGGCGGTAGGGGTGTAAGGAGGGGGCCCGGCTTAACGCATTCGGTAGAGGCGGGGGCCCCGCTTGACAGCGACCTGTCGAGCGGGGCCCCCGCCTGACCGGAAACGGTGGTGGCCCGCCCGCCGGCACCGTGCGGGCGGGCGTACCGGAATCAGGCGGTCTCGGCGTCCTCGCGCTCGCCCACCTGGAGCGGGACGGCCGCGGGCTGCTCCGTCGGGCGCAGGTGCTTGTTGCTGCGCGGCTCCTGCCGGGTCTTCGCGTCGTTGAGCTTGCGGCGCAGATCGTCCCGGACGTCGTTGAGCGCGGCGTGCAGGTCCTCCTCCGTCGAGGTGGTCACGATCTTCTGCCGGCCGGCGACCCAGCACTCCAGCGTCACCTTCTGGCCCCGGGCCTCGCGGTCCTTGACCGACACCTCCAGCTCGGTGGCGTCGGCGTGGAAGCTGGCGAGTCGGGCGTCAAGCGTCCCGAACTGCTCGGCGATCCAGTTGCGGTCACCCTGGGAGAACCCGGCGCCGACCCGCAGGCACTCGGCCACGGTCGCGGGGTTCGCCACGGCGCTCATCGCGCTGCCTCGCGGACGTCTCGGAGAAGCATCGGCGCTCCCTTTCTCTCGGTTGATCATTACTTACCCAGCCGGCGGGTTTCCGGAACGCCCCGCGCCGGTCACTTTCCGATCATGTGTCCCCGCAGGTCGACGCCGTAGGGGCCATCGGCCTAGCAGATCGGGACCTTGATCAGGCGGTTGTCCACAAGGCGGTCCGTCATCCACAGGCGGGAGCCGGCGGGTGGCCCGGGCGGGTCGTCCCGGCCCACGCTCTCCCGGACAAGCCGATCCCTGGGAGGGGCGATGTTCGATACCTACGTCACGATCGTCGGCAACGTGCTGACCGCGCCGGAGTGGCGGCGGACCACGCAGAGCGGAACGCTGGTGGCCAACTTCAAGGTCGCCTCGACCGCCCGCCGGCTCGACCGGGACAGCGGCCGCTGGGTCGACGGCAACAGCCTGCGGGTCCGCGTCAACTGTTGGCGACGCCTGGCCGAGGGCGTGGCCGCCTCGGTGGCGGTGGGCGATCCGGTGATCGTCGCCGGCCGCCTCTACACCCGGGACTGGACCGACGAGGCCGGTAACCACCGCACGCTCTACGAGCTGGAGGCGGTCGCGGTCGGGCACGACCTGTCCCGGGGCCGGTCGCGCTTCCTGCGCAACCAGCCACGCGCGGCCACCAGCTCGGTCGAGGACGCCGAGGCGGAGCAGCGGGTGCACGGCGAGGCGACCGAGCCGGTGCCCGACGAGCAGGTGCCGGCCCGGTTCGACGACCGGCCGCTCGACGACGACTTTCCGCCGCCGGAGTTCGGGCCGGCACGGGTCGGCCTCACCGGCACGCTGGACCGGGTGATCGAACTCGACCCGTTCGACGACCGGCCCGCCGGCCCGGGGACCGGCGGCGGGACGCGGCCGGGCGGCGGCCCGACCGCCGGCCGGGACACCCGGCTCGGTGGACCGGGGGTGGGCGAGGACGACGAACTGGCCGCCGAGGAGGGGGACGGGCCGGCGCTGGCCGAGGACGACGAGTTGGCCGAGATCGAGCTGCCGGCCGAGGCCGAGCTGCCGGCCGAGGCCGAGCTGCCGACCGAGGACGGGTCGGGCGGTGCGGGATCGGCCGGTGCGGCGTCCGCCGGCGGGGCTGCCTCGGGCCGTCGCGGCCGGCGGCGTACGCCGGTGCCTGCCTGAGCGGCCGGCCGGGCAACGGGCAACGGGGGTGCGGGGTGGCGGCGTCGGCGCTGCCACCCCGCGGCACGGCCCGCTCCGGACCGCCGGTACGGCTAGGCTGGCCGGCCGGAGGTGGTGACGGGTGCGGCAGGCGACCGCGATGGCGAACGCGACCGGGCTGGTGGCGGGATACGCGCTCGACGCGCTGTTCGGCGACCCGCGCCGGTTGCATCCGGTGGCCGGCTTCGGCCGCGCCGCCGGTACGCTGGAGCGGCGGGTCTACCGTCCGGACCGCGCGGCCGGCGTCGTGTTCACCGCGCTCGCGGTCGGCGCGCCGGTGCTGCTCGGGGCCGCCGCCGGGCGCGTCACCCGACGGCATCCGGTGGCACGGGCCGCGCTGGTGGCCGCCGGCACCTGGACGGTGCTCGGCGGGCGGACGCTGCGGCACGAGTCCCGTGTGATGGCGCGGGCACTGCGCCGGGCCGACCTGCCCGCCGCGCGGGCCCGCCTCGGTCATCTCTGCGGACGGGACCCGTCGACGCTCGACGAACCGGAGCTGGCCCGGGCCACCGTCGAGTCGGTCGCCGAGAACACCTCCGACGCGGTGGTCGCGCCGCTGGTCTGGGGCGCGGTCGCGGGGCTTCCCGGCCTGCTCGGCTACCGGGCGGCGAACACGCTCGACGCGATGGTCGGCCACCGCTCGCCCCGGTACGCCCGCTTCGGCACCCCGGCCGCCCGGCTGGACGATCTGCTCAACCTGGTGCCGTCCCGGCTGACCGGGCTGCTCACCGTGGCCGTCGCGCCGGTGGCGCACGGGAACCGCGCCGCCGCGTGGCAGGTGTGGCGACGGGACCGGGCCGACCATCCGAGCCCGAACGCCGGGCAGTGCGAGGCGGCGATGGCCGGTGCGCTCGGCGTCCGGCTGGGCGGGCGCAACGTGTACTTCGGTCGCTCGGAGACGCGGCCGTTCCTCGGTGACGGGCCTCGACCGGAGGCGCGGCACCTGAAGCGGGCCGCCCGGGTCTCCGGCGCGGTGGGGTTGGCCGCGCTCGGCCTGGCCGCGCTCTACCCGGTGACGGTGGGTCGGCTCGCCGGTGCCGCCGGCCGGGCCGCGCTGCGCACGGTGGCCGGCTGGTCGGCGGTGGCCGGCTGGTCGGCGGTGGCCGGCTCCCGGACGGTGGCCGGGGCTTCGCCGGCGGGATCGGTCGCCAACCGGGGGAGCGGGCGGTGAGCGGCGGGCTGCTGGTCGCCGGCACCACCTCCGACGCCGGCAAGAGCGTGCTCACCGCCGGCATCTGTCGCTGGCTGCGCCGCCGGGGTGTCCGGGTCGCCCCGTTCAAGGCGCAGAACATGTCCAACAACTCGGCGGTGGTGGTCGGCCCGGACGGCCGGGGCGGCGAGCTGGGCCGGGCGCAGGCGATGCAGGCCGCCGCCGCCGGGCTCGCCCCCGACCTGCGCTTCAACCCGGTGCTGCTCAAGCCGGGAAGCGACCTCGCCAGCCAGGTGGTGCTGCTCGGTGAGGCGGTCGACACGGTCACCGCCGGCAACTACCACGCGTTGCGCCCCCGGCTCGCCGCCGCCGCGTACGCGGCGCTGGCCGAGCTGCGCGCCGAGTACGACGTGGTGATCTGCGAGGGCGCGGGCAGCCCGGCGGAGATCAACCTGCGGGCCGGCGACTACGTCAACATGGGGCTGGCCCGGCAGGCCGGCCTGCCGGCGATCGTGGTCGGCGACATCGACCGGGGCGGCGTGTTCGCCTCGATGTTCGGCACCGTGGCGCTGCTCGACGCCGCCGACCAGGCGCTCGTCGCCGGCTTCGTGATCAACAAGTTCCGGGGCGATCTCGGGTTGCTCCGCCCCGGGCTGGACATGCTGCACCGGGTCACCGGCCGCCCCACGTACGGGGTGCTGCCCTGGGCGCTGGACCTGTGGCTGGACGCGGAGGACTCGCTCGCGTACGGGCGGGTGCTCGGGCGGCCGGCGGCGCCGCGCGGCACCGACTGGCTCGACGTGGCAGTCGTCCGGCTGCCCCGGGTCAGCAACGCCACCGACGTGGAGGCGCTCGCCACCGAGCCCGGGGTCCGGGTGCGGCTGACCGTCGAACCGGCCGAGCTGGCCGCCGCGGACCTGGTGGTGCTGCCCGGCTCGAAGTCGACGGTCGCCGACCTGGCCTGGCTGCGGGAGACCGGCCTGGCCGACGCGGTCCTCGGGCACGCCGCCGCCGGCCGTCCGCTGCTCGGCATCTGCGGCGGGTTCCAGATGCTCGGCCGGGCGATCCACGACCCGGTGGAGAGCCGTCGGGGCAGCGTCCCCGGCCTCGGCCTGCTGCCGGTCGAGGTCACGTTCGACAGGCGCAAGACGGTCCGCCGGGCCGAGGGCACGGCGGCCGGCGACACGGACGTGCCGGTGGACGGGTACGAGATCCACCACGGTCGGGTCTCCGCCGCCGACCCGGGCCTGCCGCCGCTGCTGCGGTACGCCGACGGCACCGGCGAGGGCGCCCGGCTCGGCGCGGTGTACGGCACGCACTGGCACGGCGCGTTCGAATCCGACGCGTTCCGTCGCCGGTTCCTCGCCGAGGTCGCCGGCGTGGCCGGCCGGACCGGCTTCAAGGTCGCGCCGGACACGTCGTTCGCGGCGGCCCGGGAACGGACCCTGGACCTGCTCGGCGACCTGGTGGAGGAGCACCTCGACACCGACGCGTTGTGGCGGTTGATCGAGTCCGGCCCGCCGCCGGGCCTGCCGTTCGTGCCACCCGGCGCACCCGACTGAACCGCCGCGTCGGGCCGCCGGCACCGGCCGCCGCGAACGGGCGACCACGACGGCAGCCGGCTGCCGCGAACGGGCGGCGGGGTGGCTCAGACGCGTACGTCGGCCGGGCGGTCGGACATCGGCAGCCCGGCCTCCCGCCAGCCCTGCACGCCGCCGATCATGTCGGTCGCCTGACGCAGCCCGAGCGTCTGGAGGCTGGCGGCGGCCAGGCTGGAGCTGTAGCCCTGGCGGCACACGACCACGATCTCGCGGTCGTACCCGATGGCCTCCGGGATACGCCACGCGCTGGCCGGGTCGAGCCGCCATTCCAGCACCGTGCGGTCGATGACGATCGCGCCGGGCAGCTCGCCCTCCTCGCGACGCTGCGTCTCGGTGCGGGTGTCGATCAGCAGCGCCCCGTTGCGGACCGCCTCGACGGTCTCGTGCGGGGTGAGCCGGCGGAGGCCGGCGCGGGCCTGTTCCAGGAGGGCGTCGACGCCCGGACACATCACGTCATGGAGCACCCCCAGATCATGCCCACCGGGCCGCCGCGCCGCCCGGTGAAACGGCCCGCCGGGTCGCAGGATCCAGCGGACGGGGGAACGTTAGCGTCGGTCGGGTGAACGTCGAGGTGGTCGAGGCGTACGCCGGGTTGGTCCGCCGGGTGCTGGCCGGGCCGGCGCGGTTGGGGCGTACCCGGCTGGTGGCGGTCGACGGGCCGAGCGGCGCGGGCAAGAGCGTGTTCGCGACGCGCCTCGCGGACGCGTTCGCGGCGGTTCCGGGCGGCGTCCGGCCGCCCTTGGTCCGCACCGACGACCTGCTCGACGGATGGGACGACCAGCTCACGTTCTGGACCCGCCTGGAGGAGTGGGTGCTCGGCCCGGTACGGGCCGGGCGGGCGGGCGGCCACCGCCGGTACAGCTGGGTCCGCCGTCGCTTCCTGGACCGGGTGGTGCCGGTGCCGGCCGGGCCGGTGCTGATCGTCGAGGGGGTGAGCGCGGCGCGTGCCGCGGTGCGCCCCGAGCTGACGCTGTCGGTGCTGGTGACCGCGCCGGCCGAGCTGCGGCTGGCCCGGGCGCTGGCTCGCGACGGGGGCCAGGTGCTGCCGGAGCTGCGTCGCTGGCACGCCGGGGAGCGGGCGCACTTCACCGCGGACGGCACCGCGGCGGCGGTGGACCTGGTGGTGAACGGTGCGCCCGACCTGCCGCACGACGCGGACCGCTACTTCGTGCGCTTCGGCCGGCGACCGGGCTGGGAGGGCGTGGCCGGGTAAGGCCGGCATACGATTCCGGTCATGACCACTCCGATCATCTCCGAGTCCGACGTGCGGGCCGCCGTCGAGCGGGAACTGCCCGGTGTCCGTGCCGACCTGGAACGACTCGTCCGCATTCCGGGCATCGCCTTCGAGGGCTTCGATCACTCGCACGTGGAGCGCTCCGCCGAGGCGGTGGCGGAGCTGCTGCGCGGCTGCGGCCTCGACACCCGGATCGTCCGTTCCGGCGGCCAGCCGGCGGTGATCGGGACGAAGGCGGCCCCGCCCGGCGCGCCCACCGTGCTGCTCTACGCCCATCACGACGTGCAACCGGTCGGGGACCTGTCGCTGTGGGAGTCCGACCCGTTCGAGCCGGTGGAGCGCGACGGCCGCCTCTACGGTCGGGGCGCCGCCGACGACAAGGCCGGGATCATGGCGCACGTGGCCGCGCTGCGCGCGTTCGGCGACCGGCTCCCGGTGGGCGTGGTGCTGTTCGTCGAGGGCGAGGAGGAGTACGGCTCGGACTCGTTGGAGCGGCTGCTCGCCGAGCACCGGGACGACCTCGCCTCGGACGTCATCGTGATCGCCGACTCCACCAACTGGGACGTCGGTGTGCCGGCGCTGACCACCTCGCTGCGCGGCATCGTCAACTGCTTCGTGGAGGTGCGCACGCTCGACCACGCGGTGCACAGCGGCATGTTCGGCGGTGCCGTGCCGGACGCGCTGACCGCGCTGGTGAGGCTGCTCGGCACGCTGCACGACGACGCCGGCGACGTCGCGGTGGACGGCCTGGCCGGCCGCGAGGGCGCCGTCGTCGACTACCCGGAGGACCGGTTCCGCGCGGAGGTCGGCCTGGTCGACGGCGCGCGGTTGTTCGGCACCGGCCGGATCACCGACCGGCTCTGGACGAAGCCGGCGCTGGCGATCCTCGGCATCGACGCGCCGGCCACCGGCGAGGCACCGAACGCGCTGGTCCCGGCCGCGAAGGCGAAGCTGAGCGTACGGCTGGCGCCGGGCGACGACCCAAAGAAGGCATACGCCGCGCTGACCGCGCACCTGGAGCGGAACGCGCCGTGGGGCGCGCAGGTGACGGTGACGTTCGAGCACGACGGCGCGCCGTGCGTGATCGACGCCAGCGGGCCGATGTTCGACGCGGCGCGGGCCGCGTTCCGGGGCGCCTGGGACGGCACCGACCCGGTCGACATCGGGGTGGGTGGCTCGATCCCGTTCATCGCCACGTTCCAGGAGATGTTCCCGCGGGCGGCGATCCTGGTGACCGGCGTGGAGGACCCGCACGCCCGGGCGCACGGCCCGAACGAGAGCCTCCACCTGGGCGAGTTCGCCCGGGTCTGCCTGGCCGAGGCGCTGCTGCTGGCCAAGGTGGCCGAGGCGGGCCGCGTCTGACCGGCGGACGTCGGCAGGCACGGTGGCCGGTGTGGTCAGGGCGGCCGGCGCCGTCACGATGCCCGGCTGCGTCACGGCGCCGGGCTCTGCGTCACGGTGGCCGGCTCTGCGTCACGGTGCCGGCCGTCACGGTGGGTGATGAAAGGGCGAGGCGATGCGGTCGGAAGCGATATGCCTGACGGTCATAATTATGCCTCTGCGGTATATCGCCTTCGACCCACCTCATCGCCCGGTCGCGCCGCGCCCGGTGTCGAAACCGTAACTTCGGGATGGATGTCGGAGTTTGCGGTGTGTCGGCGAGCTGGGTGTTATAGCCTTTCGAACATGCGTACGAACGACGAGATGGCGCGGCTCCAGGCCGCCGTCCGTGCTCTGGGGGACGTCGACGTCTCCGCGTGGCCCGAGGCCACGCTCAAGGAACAGCTCGGTGAGCTCTCTGCCACGCTGGTCACGCTCGACGCGCTGCTCACCCGGGTTGCCGACGGCGTGCGCGGGCGCGGCCTGCGCGTGGAGGAGCCGGTCTCGGCCTGACCTCCCGCCCGGCCGCGCGATCCGGCCGGCTGCGCAACCCGCGCGATCCGGCCGACCGCGCGATCCGCGCGATCCGGCCGACCGCGCGATCGGCTCGGCGGAGCGATTCGGCCGGCCCGGCGCACCCGATGCGGTGGGCCGGGCCGCCGGAAGCGCCCCGCTGTCACAGGTGACTGGCAGGATGTGGGCGTGCGTTTCGCGGAGCTGGCGGCCACCTCGGCCGCGGTCGGTGCCACCGGTGGTCGGCGGGCCAAGGTGGAGCTGCTGGCCGCCGCACTGCGCGGGCTCGACCCGGCCGAGATCGCGGCCGGCGCCGGCTATCTCGCCGGTGAGCTGCGCCAACGGCAGACCGGCGTCGGTTGGGCGGGGCTGCGTGACCTGCCGCCACCGGCCGCCGTGTCGACGCTGACCGTGTCCGGCGTCGACGCGGCGATCGAGGAGATCTCCCGGGTCGGCGGCACCGGCTCCCAGGCCCGCCGACGGGAGCTGGTCGGCCGGCTCTTCGCCGCTGCGACCGCCGACGAGCAACGCCTGCTGGTCGGGCTGTTCCGGGGGGAGCTGCGTCAGGGCGCCCAGGCCGGTCTGCTCGCCGAGGCGGTGGCCCGGGCCGCCGAGGTGCCGGTCACGGTCGTCCGGCGGGCCCTGCTGCTCGCCGGCGACCTGCGGGCGGTGGCGGTCGCGGCGCTCACCGGCGGCGCCGCCGCGCTGGCCGGGTTCGGGCTTCAGGTGGGCCGCCCGCTCGCGCCGATGCTGGCCCAGAGTGCGCCCTCGGTCGACGAGGCGCTGACCGCCACCGGCACGCCGGCGGTGGTCGACGTCAAGCTCGACGGCATCCGCATCCAGGTGCACCGTTCCGGGCAGGACATCGCGGTGTTCACCCGCAGCCTCGATGAGATCACCGGCCGGCTGCCCGAGGTGGTGGCCGCCGTCCGCGCGTTGCCCGCCCGGGAGCTGGTGCTCGACGGCGAGGCGATCGGGCTGGACGCCGCCGGCCGGCCGCTGCCGTTCCAGCAGACGTCGAGCCACGCGGCCCGGCGCACCACGCCCAGCACCACCGGCCGCACCCCGGTCGCGCCGGCCGTGCTCGCCGCCGCCGAGCGTGCCGGCGAGCCGGTGCTCACGCCGTACTTCTTCGACCTGCTGCACCTCGACGGCGCCGACCTGATCGACCTGCCCGGGCGGGAGCGGTGGGCGACGCTGGCCCGCGCGGTCGACCCGGCGCTGCTGGTCGGCCGGGTGGAGGTGGACGACGCGGCGCAGGCCGCGGCGGCGTTCGCCGCGGCGGTCGACGCCGGCCAGGAGGGGGTGGTGGTCAAGGACCCGGCCGCGCCCTACGACGCCGGGCGGCGCGGCGCGGCCTGGGTCAAGGTCAAGCCCCGGCACACGCTCGACCTGGTGGTGCTGGCGGTGGAGTGGGGCAGCGGCCGGCGCCAGGGCTGGCTGTCCAACCTGCACCTCGGCGCCCGCGACCCGGGCACCGGCGAGTTCGTCATGCTCGGCAAGACGTTCAAGGGGTTGACCGACGAGCTGCTGCGCTGGCAGACCGAGCGGTTCCTGGCGCTGGCCGTGGAGAAGGGTGACTGGGTGGTCCGGGTGCGGCCGGAGCAGGTGGTCGAGATCGCCTTCGACGGGGTGCAGACCAGCAGCCGCTACCCGGGCGGGATGGCGCTGCGCTTCGCGCGCGTGGTGCGCTACCGGGACGACAAGACCGCCGCCGAGGCGGACACGATCGACGCGGTCCGGGCGATCCACGCCGGCCGGGTCACCGGCTGAGCCGGCCGGCCCGGGCTCAGGGGGCGGCGGGCCCGGCGGCTGCCGGTTCGGCGGCCCGGTCCACCGGCACACGCGGGCCGTCCAGGCCGGCCCGTCGCCGGGCCTCCCGGCGCGCCACCCAGCCGTAGCCGACCAGGCTCATCACCGCGAAGATCCACCACTGCCACACGTAGCCGAAGTTCTGCCAGTTGTTGGTGTGCCCGATCGGCACCGCCTGGAACGCCGGGTCGGCGGCCGGTGTCTGGCCGTCCAGCAGCACATAACCGCCGGTGACCGGGTAGGGCAGTTGCTTCGCCAGGCGGGAGATGTCGATGCGACGGGCCTCCAGCTTGCCGTCGCGGCGGGCCACCCCACCGCCGCCGCTCTCGCTGCCGACCACCCGGCCGGTGACGGTCACCTCGCCGGCCGGCGCCACCGGCACCGAGGGCTGGACGGTCGCGCCGGCGCCCGGGACGGGCGGGATCCAGCCGCGGTCGACGAGCACCGCGGTGCCGTCGGCGAGCACCAGCGGGGTGAGCACCTCGAAGCCGACCGTGTTGTCGACGGTCCGGCCGCGGATCAGGACGACGTTGGCGTTGTCGTAGCTGCCGGTGGCGGTGACCCGGCTCCAGGTGAGGCGCTCCGCCGGGGCCGGGCCCACGCTGCCCGGGCCGCCGGTCGGGGCGGGCAGCGCGTTCCGCAGCGGCGCGGGCGTCATGGTGGCGCCGGCGTCGATCCGCTCGTTGACCGCCGTCCGCCCGTGGTAGCGGTCCAGCTGCCAGTTGCCCAGGAACACCATCACCGCGGCGGCCACCAGGGTCAGCGCCAGGTAGCCCAGCCAGCGCGGGGTCAGCAGGAACCGGTACACGGTGGTCAAGGCTACCCGTATGAGCGGGGCCACTCGCGGTTGCCGGCGGTGATCGGGGCGGCGGGCGGCCGTCGTGGAGCGGACCGGACGGGTATGGTCACGCGGGCGGAAATCACCCGGAGGATCCAGGAGTCGAGAATGACCGACGTGCCGCGGGTCGTGCTGAGCGCGCCCTCCTCGGGGCACGGCACCGGTGCCCTCTCCCTCGGCCTGCTCGCGGCCCTCGCCGACCGGGGGCTTGCGGTGGCCGGGTTCAAGGTCGGCCCGGACCAGGTGGACGCGGCGTACCTCGGGCTGGCCGCCGGCCGGCCGGGGCGCACGCTGGACCCGCGGCTGGTCGGTCCGGAGCGGGTCGGCCCGCTCTTCGCACACGGTGCGGCCGGGGCCGGGCTCGCGCTGGTGCAGGGCACCATGGGGCTGTACGACTCGGTGGCCGGCCGGCCGGAGAGCGAGTCCACCGCCGCGGTCGCCACCGCGCTGCGCAGCCCGGTGGTGCTGGTGGTGGACGTGGCCGCGATGGGCCAGTCGGTGGCCGCGCTCGTGCACGGCTTCCGGGCGTACGACGAGCAGCTCTGGTTGGGCGGCGTGATCCTCAACCGGGTGGCCTCGCCCCGGCACGAGACGCTGCTGCGGGAGGCGCTGGACGACGTGGGGGTGCCGGTCTACGGCGCGCTGCGCCGGCACGAGCTGCCCCCGGTGCTGCCCGCCCGCCGGCACGGCGCCGCGCCGGTGGTGCGCGGCGACGCCGAGGCCGAGCGCGGGGTGCGTCGGCTCGGTGAGGCGGTGGCCGCCACCGTCGACCTCGACCGGCTGCTCACGCTGGCCCGCTCCGCCCCCGCGCTCACCGTCGAGCCCTGGTCGCCCGACCCGGCGGACGGGCCGTCGGACGCCGCGGAGCGGCCGGTGGTCGCGCTGGCCGGTGGCCCGGCCGGCAGCTACAGCCATCCGGAGACCGTCGAGCTGCTGCGCGCCGCCGGCGCCGAGGTGGTCACGCTCGATCCGCTGCGCGACGAGGCGCTGCCCGCCGGGGCCCGCGCGCTGGTCGTCGGCGGCGCGCTCCCGGAGACGTACGCGGAGCAACTCTCCGCCAATCGCCGGCTCTGCATCGCGGTGGCCGAGCTGGCCCGCTCCGGACGGCCGGTGGTCGCCGAGGGGGCCGGCCTGCTGTGGCTGGCCCGTGAGCTGGACGGTCTGCCCATGTGCGGGGTGCTCGACGCGGTCGGCACGGTCCGGGACGGCCTGGTGGTCGGCTACCGGGAGGCCACCGCGGTCACCGGCAGCGTGGTGGCCCCGGCCGGCGTGACGGTGACCGGGCACAAGCAACACGCGGCGGTGCTCACGCCGCGGGCCGGTGACCGGCCGGCCTGGCAGTGGGGCGGGGGCACGCCGGAGGGCTTCGTCCGCCACGGGGTGCACGCCTCGCAGCTCGTGCCGCACTGGGCCGCGCTTCCCGGTGTCGCCGAGCGGCTGGTGGCCGCCGCCCGGGCGTCCGTGGCGGCTCCGGCGTGATCGGTCAGGTGGCGGTACGCCGGTTCCCGGCGCTGACCGTCTCCACTCCGCGGATCGAGGTGCGCCGGCTGGTCGCGGTGGACGCGGAGGCGGTGGACGAGGTGTTCGCCGACCGGCAGACCCAGCGTTGGCTGCCGCTGGCCGAGGCGGCCGGGCAGATCGACGGGCGGGCCTGGTGCACCGAGCTGGCCCGGCAGCGGCGGGACAGCGGCGACGGTGACCACTGGGCGGTGGTGCGGCGGGAGGACCAGCGGGTGGTCGGCTGCCTCTGGACCCGGCGCACCGACTGGGGCGCCCGGCTCACCGAGGTGTCGTACGCGCTCGCGCCGCACGCCCGGGGCTTCGGCCTGGCGGTGGAGGCGGTGGACGCGGTGGCGATCGCGTTGATCCTGGAGCACGGCTTCCAGCGGGTGGAGCTGCGGGTGGCGCCGGGCAACGTCGCCTCCCGGCGGGTTGCCGAGAAGGCCGGCTTCAGCTACGAGGGCCTGCTCCGCAACGCGGGTTTCGTCCGGGGCGCCCGCGTCGACCTGGAACTGTGGTCCTTCGTAGCCGCCGACCTCCACTGAGCCCCCACCCGCCCCCGGCCCGCCCCCGGCCCGCCTCCCCCACCCCGTCCCGCCCGCCCGATGTCGATCAAGGAGTTCGCGTCGGGGATCGGGCGATCCCGGGGCGCAAACTCCTTGATCGACTAACCCGGGCGCACCCCCGGGCGGTCGGTGGGGCGGTCAGCCGACGATCTGGTCGGAGGGCGGGGTGAACTGGCGCGTCGGTTGGCCCTTCAGGGCGTCGCGCAGCGTCTCGGCGACCGCGTTCACCGGGATCTGGGACTGCCCGTCACCCACCGCGTTGAACGGGTTGTCCGGATCGGCGATGAAGCTCGCCGCGGCCAGCTCCGGGGTGTAGCCGACGAACCACGCCGACCGGGTGCTGTCCGTGGTGCCCGTCTTGCCGGCGACCGGCCGACCGACCGTCTTCCGTACGCTGTCCGCCGTCGACCAGCCGCCGCAGCTCCCCTTGGCCGGGGTGTCGCCGGTCGGGCAGCGGGCCGCGTCGGTGGCGGCCCGGGCCGCGTCCGCGTTGACCACCTGGCGGCACCGGGGCTTGGCCACCTCCCGCCGCACCCCGCCCGGCGTGGACCAGGTGGCCGGCGTGCCGTCCCGATTCATGATCGCGTTGACCGGGATCGCCTCGCAGTAGCGTCCGTCGGCGGCGACGGCCGCGTACGCGTTCGCCATCTCCAGCGGGGTGGCGTCGGAGACGCCGAGCGTGAACGCGCCCCACTTCCTCGCCTTGACCGGTGACGCCTGCTCCTTGTCCACGTCGGTACGCCAGCGCAGCCCGAGCTGTTCGGCCAGGCGCACCCCGGCGTCCGCGCCGACCTTCTCCTCCAACTGCACGAAGTAGGTGTTCACCGACTTGCCGAAGCCGGACCACATGGTCTGCCGGCCGGTCATCGCGCCGCTGGCGTTGGACGGCGCCCAGCCGTCGTAGATCGCCGACTGGTACCGGTAGGGCGAGTCGTACGCGGTGGACAGCGGCATCCCGGCGTTGAGCGCGGCGAGCATCGGGAACATCTTGAACGTGGAGCCGGCCTGGTAGCCGGGGAGCGTCCCGCCGCCGAGCAGCGGCGCCACCGTGTTCGGGTAGTTCGCCTTGACCTTCGGGCCGGCCTCCGGGTTCGAGCTGTTCGGGTTCTCGGCCAGGTCGAGCGAGTAGTTCCGGTTCACCGCCATCGCCTTGATCCGCCCGGTGCCGGGCTCGGCGACCACGATGCCGTTGGCGAACGGGCTGCCGGTGTTGTCCTTGGCGCCGACGTTCTTCTCGGCCGCCGCCTGCGTCTTCGGGTCGAGCGCGAGCACGATCCGGTAGCCGCCCCGACGCAGCTTGTCCATCCGTTCGAGGCGGTTCTCGCCGAACGCGGGCTGGGCGCTCCACCAGTTCTTCAGGTAGTCGCAGTAGAAGCCCCAGGCACGGTGCGCGCCGTCGATCGCGGCGCAGTCGTTCGGCGGGTCGGTCAGCTTCAGCTTGATCGGCTGGGCCTTGGCCGTGGCGGCGGCGTCCGGTGACAGGTAGCCGAGGCGGGCCATGTTGTCCAGCACGTAGTTGCGTCGGCCGGTGGCGTCCTTCTGGTCGGAGGTGATCGGGTCGTACTCGGAGGGGGACTTCACCAGCCCCGCGAGCGTGGCCGCCTCGACCGGGGTGAGCGTGGCCGGCGTCTTGGAGAAGAAGATCTGCGAGGCGGCGTAGATGCCGTACGCCCGGTGGCCGAAGTAGGCCGAGTTGAGGTAGCGCTCGAGGATCTGCTCCTTGCTCAGGTGCTTCTCGATGTCGAGCGCCATGCGCATCTCCTTGACCTTGCGCAGGCTGGTCTGCTGGGTGGCCTCCTGGACCTCCTTCGGCGTGCTCGCGCTGTCCCGCAGCGCCATCCGGACGTACTGCATCGTGAGCGTCGAGGCGCCCTGGGAGACGCCGCCGGAGCGGGCGTTGGAGACGAAGGCGCGCGCCACGCCCTTCGGGTCGACGCCGTGGTGCTGGTAGAAGCGGTTGTCCTCGGCGGCGACGATCGCCTGCTGGATGTTCGGCGACATGTTCTCGATCTTGGTGTACTGCCGGTACTCCTCGTAGAACATGGTCAGCACGGTCTTGCCGTCGGGCGCGTAGAGGTACGAGGTCTCGGCCGGCAGCGCGGTCTTGAGGATGTTCGTCTTCTGCTCCACGGCGTGCGCGGTGGCCTTCGCGCCGATGCCGGTGACGGCGGCCATCGGGTACAACGCGGCGGCGACGACGATGCCGGCGATCAGCCCGGCACGGAGAAGGGGCACGGCACGACCGGCGGACGCAAGGGGTCGGTTGCTCACGGGGTCAAGCTATGACATTTCCGATTCGGAAATGAGAAGAATTCATAAACGGGCGAGCCGTGACGCGACCCACGCCGGGATGCGCTGTCCCGGGACGCGGCTTCCCGGCAGGATCGCGGTCATGCCCGCACCTCCGCCCGCCGCCGCGCCCGTCGAACCCGACCTGGCACACCACGGGGACGCCGAGGCCACGCCCGGCCTGGTGGACCTGGCGGTCAACGTGCGCCGCGCCCCGATGCCCGACTGGCTGGCCGACCCGGTCACCGCCGCGCTGGGCGAGCTGGCCGCGTACCCGGACCCGGCCCCCGCCCGCGCCGCCGTCGGTCACCGGCACGGGCGACCCCCGGACGAGGTACTCCTCACCGCCGGCGCCGCCGAAGGCTTCGTGCTGATCGCCCGCGCGCTGCGCGACACCCGCCACCCGGTGGTGGTGCACCCGCAGTTCACCGAGCCGGAGGCCTCGCTGCGCGCCGCCGGTCACCGGGTGGACCGGGTGCTGCTCGACCCGGCCGACGGCTTCCGGCTCGACCCGGCCCGGGTGCCGGCCGACGCCGACCTGGTCATGGTCGGCAACCCCACCAACCCGACCTCGGTGCTGCACCCGGCGGACACGATCGCCGCGCTGGCCCGCCCCGGCCGGGTGCTGGTGGTCGACGAGGCGTTCGCCGACACCACCGTCTCGCCCGGCGTCGACGGCGAGCCGGAATCCCTCGCCGCCCGCCGCGACCTGCCGGGCCTCGTGGTGGTCCGCAGCCTCACCAAGACCTGGGGGCTGGCCGGGCTGCGGATCGGCTACCTGCTCGGCGCCGCCGACCTGCTGGCCCGGTTCGCCGCCGCCCAGCCGCTCTGGGCCGTCTCCACGCCGGCGCTCGCCGCCGCCACCGCCTGCGCCGGGCCGGTCGCGGTCGCGGCCGAGCGCGCGATCGCCGCCGGGCTCGCCGCCGACCGCGAGCACCTGGTGGGCCGCCTGTCCGGCCTGCCCGGGGTACGCGTGGCGGGGCGCCCGGCCAGCGCCTTCGTCCTGATCCACACCCCCGGCGCCGCCGCGCTGCGGGAGCGGCTGCGCGAGCACGGCTGGGCGGTACGCCGGGGCGACACGTTCCCCGGGCTCGGCCCGGACTGGCTCCGGATCGCGGTACGCGACCGGGCCACCACCGACGCGTTCATCGAGACACTGGCACGGATCCTGGAGGCATGATGCTGGAGTCCACCGTCGCGGCGATCCGCCCGCTCGACGAGTCGGCCATGGCGGCGGCGCGCGAGCTGCAGGGCCGGCTGACCAAGCCCGCCGGCTCGCTCGGCGCCCTGGAGCCGCTCTCGGTACGCCTCACCGGGCTGGCCGGGACCTGTCCGCCGCCGCTGCCCGATCCGGCCGCGGTGGTGATCTTCGCGGGCGACCACGGGGTGCACGCCCAGGGGGTGACCCCGTGGCCGCAGGAGGTCACCGCCCAGATGATCGGCAACTTCCTGGCCGGCGGCGCGGTGGTCAACGCGTTCGCCCGGCAGGCCGGCGCCTCGGTCACCGTGGTCGACGTCGGTGTCGCCACCCCGCTCCCGATCGGCCCGTCCGCCGACCCGGCCGCGCTCGCCGCCGCCTCGGACGATCCGCTCGTCGACCCGGCCGCCTCGGACGGCCCGCCCACCGCCCCGGCGGTGCTCTCCGCCAGCCTGGTCGCGACGCCCGCCGACCCGGCCGGGCCGCGTCTGGTGGCGGCGAACGTGCGGGCCGGCACCCGGGACATGACGGTCACCGCGGCGCTCACCCGGGACGAGGCCCGGGCAGCGGTGGAGACCGGCATCCGGATCGCCGGCGAGCTGGTCGACGCCGGCGCCGGCATCCTGCTCACCGGCGACATGGGCATCGGCAACACCACGCCGGCCGCCGCGCTGGTCGCCGCGTTCACCGGCGTCGACGCGGCGGCGGCGACCGGTCGGGGCACCGGCGTGGACGACGAGACGTACGCCCGCAAGGTCGGCGTGGTGCGGGCCGCGCTGGAGCGGCACGCCCCCGATCCGGCCGACCCGCTGGGCGTCCTCGCGACGGTCGGCGGGCTGGAGCACGCCGCGCTGGCCGGGCTGATCCTCGGCGCCGCCGCGCGTCGGGTGCCGGTGCTCCTGGACGGCGTGATCGCGGTCAGCGCCGCGCTGGCCGCCGCCGCGTTCGCGCCGGACGCGGTGGGCGCCATGGTCGCCGGACACCGCAGCGCCGAGCCGGGCGCCACGGTGGCGCTGCGGCACCTCGGGCTGGAACCGCTTGTCGACCTGGGGCTGCGGCTCGGCGAGGGCACCGGCGCGCTGCTCGCGTTGCCGGTCGTCACCGGCGCGGTCCGGGTGCTGCACGAGGTGGCCACGTTCGACTCGGCCGGGGTGGCCGAGAAGTGAGCGGGCCGGCCCCGGAGGCGTCGCCCAGCCCGTACCCCCTCGGGTTGCGGTTGGCCGGTCGGCGCGTGGTCGTGGTGGGTGGGGGAGCGGTGGCCACCCGGCGGGTGCCCGCGCTGCTCGACGCCGGCGCGGACGTCCTGCTGGTCTCGCCGGAGCTGACGCCGGCGCTGCGTGCCCACGCCGACGCCGGGCGGCTGCGCTGGGAGCCGCGTCGCTTCGCCGTCGGTGACCTGGACGGTGCCTGGCTGGCGCACGTCGCGGTGGACGACCGGGCCGCCGCCGCGGCGGTGAGCGCCGCCGCGGCCGAGCGGCGGATCTTCTGCGTCCGGGCCGACGACCGGGTCGCGGCCAGCGCGTGGACGCCCGCGGTGACCCGGCACGGCCCGGTGACGGTGGCCGTGCTCGGCGGTGGCGACCCGCACCGCGCGAGGGCGGTCCGTGACGCCGTCCGCACCCTCCTGAGCGCAAGGAGGGGCCCCCTGTTAACGGATTCGGTAGAGGAGAGGGACCCGCTTGACGCCCGCACCGCCAGCACCGCCGACGCCTCCGGTGCCGGCCGCGGTGGACGCGTGGCTCTGGTCGGGGCCGGGCCCGGCGATCCGGAGCTGATCACGGTGAAGGGCTGGCGGCTGCTCACCGAGGCCGAGGTGGTGGTCACCGACCGGCTCGTCCCCGGGCTGCTCCTGGACGAGTTGCGGCCGGACGTCGAGCTGGTCGACGCGTCGAAGATCCCGTACGGGCCGTCGCGCGCCCAGGAGGAGATCAACCGGATCCTGGTGGACCGCGCCCGGGCCGGCAAGGTGGTGGTCCGGCTCAAGGGCGGCGACCCGTACGTCTTCGGGCGCGGTGGCGAGGAGTTGCTTGCCTGCGCCGAGGCGGGGGTGCCGGTGACCGTGGTACCGGGGGTGACCAGCGCGATCGCGGTGCCCGGGGTGGCCGGGGTGCCGGTGACCCACCGGGCGGTGGCGCACGAGTTCACCGTGGTGTCCGGGCACGTCGCGCCGGACTCGCCGGCATCGCTGGTGAGCTGGGAGTCGCTGGCCGGTCTGCGGGGCACGCTGGTGGTCCTGATGGGCCTGAAGAACCTGGCGGCGATCGCGGCGACGCTGATCGCGCACGGCAGACCGCCGACCACCCCGGCGGCGGTGATCCAGGAGGGCACCACCGCCACCCAGCGCACTCTCCGCTCGACCCTCGGCGCGGTGGCCGCCGACGTCACCGCCGCCGGCCTCCGCCCACCCGCCATCGTGGTCATCGGCGACGTCGTCAACGCCCTGACGACCCCCTGACCCCCTGACCCCCTGCCCGCGCGCCGCCCCCCGTGACGTCGATCTTGCACTTGGTGCCCCCGAGATGCCCTGATTGGCCCGTTTGGTCGGGGCGGTAAGTGCAAGATCGGCGCGGGTGGGTGGGGTGGGCGATGTGGGGCGGCCCGGGACCGTGGGGTCCCGGGCCGCGTCAGAGGTGGTCGGGTTACTGCTTGAGCATGTTGTCCAGGAGCAGGGCGCAGCGGATCAGGCCGAGGTGGCTGTACGCCTGGGGGTGGTTGCCCAGGCCCCGCTCGGCCAGCGGGTCGTACTGCTCGGGGAGCAGGCCGGTGGGGCCGGCCGTGTCGATCATCTGGGTGAACAGCTCCTCGGCGTCGGTGCGGCGGCCGGTGCGCAGGTACGCCTCGATCAGCCACGCCGTGCAGATGTGGAAGCCGCCCTCCCGGCCGGGCAGGCCGTCGTCCCAGTGGTAGCGGTAGACCACCGGGCCGCTGCGCAGGTCCGCCTCGATCTTGAGCACGGTGGAGAGGAACCGCGGGTCGTCACCGGGGAGCAGCCCGGACAGGCCGATCCAGAGCGACGAGGCGTCCATCTCGTCGTGCCCGTACGCGACGCTGTACGCCTCGGCCTCCGGATGCCAGCCCTCGTCCAGCACGTTGGCCCCGATCCGGTCGCGCAGGTCGACCCACTCCGGCCGGTCCTGGCCGCCGTGCTGCCGCACCACGTGCAGCGCCCGGTCGACGGTCATCCAGAGCATGACCTTGGAGAACACGTGGTGCCGGGGTGGGAGGCGGGCCTCCCAGATGCCGTGGTCGGGCTCGTGCCAGCGGCGGCGTACCGCCTCGACCATGTTCTCCAGCACCCGCCACTCGTCCTCGCGGACCGAGCCCCGGGCGTCGGCCACCGCGGCGATCAGATCCGCCACCGGGCCGAACACGTCGAGCTGGAGCTGGTGGTTGGCCAGGTTGCCCACCCGCACCGGCCGGGAGCCGGCGTAGCCGGGCAGCGTGTCGATGACCGCCTCGGCGCCCAACTCGTAGCCGTCGACGGTGTAGAGCGGGTGCAGCCGCTCCGGGTGCCCGCCGGTGCGCTCCACCACGCCGTCGATCCAGCGCAGCAGCCCCTCGGCCTCCTCGGTGGAGCCGAGGTCGACGAGTGACCGCGCGGTCATCGCCGCGTCCCGCAGCCAGCAGTAGCGGTAGTCCCAGTTGCGGACGCCGCCCAGCTCCTCGGGGAGCGAGGTGGTCGCCGCGGCGAGGATCGAACCGGTCGGCTCGTGGGTGAGGCCGCGCAGGGTCAGCGCGCTGCGGGCGACCAGGTCCCGGGCGGTGGTGGGCAGCCGCAGCGAGGCCACCCAGTCCTTCCAGGGCTGCTCGGCGGCGGCCTGCCGCTCGTGCACCGGCACCCGGTGCGGCTCCAGGCTCTGCGTGCCGAAGCGCAGCTCCAGCACCACCTGCCCGCCGGCGGCGGAGAGGTCCACCACCGCCTTCGCGGTCTCGTACCCGGCGTCGTTGGTGACCTCCCACTCGACGCCGGGGGAGTGCAGCGCGACCGGCTCGTTGGAGCCGAGCACCAACAGCCCGTCGTCGAGCGGCTGGAGTTGCACCGCCACCTGCCCGAACTCGGGGCGCGGGGCGAACTCGACGCGGGCCCGTCCGGTGCCGCTGAGCACCCGGACCAGGGTCGAGTCGCCGCTGACCACGGCCGGGTCGTCAGGTGTGGTCTCCCGGACCGGCAGGTCCAGCCAGTCGGTGACGGTCAGGCCGGACCAGCGGGTCTCCACCGTCATGGTGTTGCTGCGGTAGCGCTGGCCCAGCGGGATGCCGCCGCGCTCCGGGCCGATGGTGAAGTGCCCGGCCGGGCTGCCACCCACCAGGTCGGCGAAGATCGCCGCCGAGTCCGGCTTCGGGTGGCACAGCCAGGTGATCTTGGCTTCCGGTGTGACGAGCGCGACCGTACGCCCGTTGGCGAGCATCGAGTGCCGCTCGATCGGCACCGCCCGCTCCCCGAAGAGCCAGTGCCGCCGGGTCTCCAGCAGCAGGCCGAGCGCGCGGGCCGCCTCGATCGGCTCGGCCACCCGGTAGTCGGCCTGGGTGTCGCCGGGGCCGATCTTGATGCCGACGTCCGGCCCGTGCAGGTTGCCGAACGCGTTCTCGTCGGTGACGTCGTCGCCGATGAAGAGCACCGCACCGGCCGCGAGCTGGGTCCGGAGCTGGTCGACCGCGGTGCCCTTGTGGGTGGCCACCACCGACAGCTCGATGACCTCCTTGCCCTGGGTGACGGTGACACCGTCCCAGGTGGCGGGGCCGCCGCGGACCGCGTCCACGGCGGCGGCGGCGACCTGCGGGTCGACCCCTCGCGTGTGCACGGCGACGCTGGCCGGCTTGCGTTCCAGCCGGACGCCCGGGTGGGCCGCGGCGATCTCGCGCAGTTCCTGGCGGAGCCGGTGCCGGACCGCGATCAGCTCCGGGCTGAGCCGCTCGACGAAGCCGATGTCGAACTCGGAGCCGTGGCTGCCGACCAGGTGCACCTCACTCGGCAGCCGGGAGAGGGTGGCCAGGTCGCGCAGCGCGCGCCCGGAGACCACCGCGACGCTGGTCTGCGGCAGCGAGGCCAGCGCGCGGATCGCGGCCACCGACTCGGGCAGCGGTACGGCCCTGGTCGGATCCTCGACGATCGGCGCCAGTGTGCCGTCGTAGTCGCAGGCGATCAGGAGTTGGGGAGTCCGGGCGATGCGGCCGATGGCGGCACGCAGTTCCGGGTCGAGCACGCCACCGGAGGAGGTGGCGGCAGCGGGCGGGGTCACGCAGCCTCCGTATCGGGGACACCGAGCTCGCTGAGGAACGACTTGGCCCAGTGGCCGACATCGTGGCTGCGCAGATGGCGCTGCATGACGCGCATCCGGCGGCGGGCTTCGGGTTTTTCGACGTGCACGGCCCGGAGCAACGCGTCCTTCACCGCGTCCGGGTCGTGCGGATTACACAGGAACGCCTGGCGCAGCTCGGTGGCGGCGCCGGCGAACTCACTGAGCACGAGCGCGCCGCCCTGGTCGGCGCGCGATGCGACGTACTCCTTGGCCACCAGATTCATTCCGTCTCGCAGCGGGGTCACCATCATCACGTCGGCGGCGACGTACATCGCCGCCAACTCGGAGCGACTGTACGACTGATGCAGATAATGAACAGCCGGCACGCCGACCCGGCCGAATTCACCATTGATCCGGCCAACCTCGCGTTCCACCTTCACCCGAAGTGCCTGGTAGTGCTCCACGCGCTCGCGGCTGGGCGTGGCGACCTGCACCATAACCGCGTCCGGAACTGTCAACTTTCCGTCAGCAAGGAGTTCTCGGAAGGCCTTGAGTCGAAGCTCGATGCCCTTGGTGTAGTCGAGCCGGTCGACGCCCAGGATGATCGTCTTGGGGTTGCCCAGCTCCTCGCGGATCTGCTTGGCCCGGGCCTGGATCGTCGGGTCCTCGGCCAGCCGTTCCATCTCCCTGGTCTCGATCGAGATGGGGAACGCGCCGGCCTTCACCTGCCGGCCGTCGACCTGGATCATCTGCCCCTCGTAGCGCAGGCCGAGCAGGTGCCGGGCCAGCCGGACGAAGTTCTGCGCCGCCAGCCGCTGCTGGAAACCGACCAGGTCGGCGCCGAGCAGGCCGCGCAGGATCTCCGCGCGGAACGGCATCTGCATGAACAGCTCGATCGGCGGGAACGGGATGTGCAGGAAGAACCCGATCTTCAGGTCGGGGCGCAGCTCGCGCAGCATCGCCGGGACGAGCTGGAGCTGGTAGTCCTGGACCCAGACCGTGGCGCCCTCGGCCGCCACGTCCGCCGCGGCCTCCGCGAACCGGGCGTTCACCAACCGGTACGCCTCGCGCCAGCGCCGCTTGTAGGCGGGCGTCTCGACGGCGTCGTGGTAGAGCGGCCAGATCGTCGCGTTGGACTGGCCCTCGTAGTAGCGCTCCAGTTCCTCGGCGCTCAGCGGCACCGGGTGCAGCCGGATGCCCTCCAGGTCGAACGGCTCGGGCGCGGCGCCGGTGCCGCCGGCCCACCCGACCCAGGTGCCCTGGTGCTCGGCGAGCACCGGGTGCAGCGCGGTGACCAGGCCGCCGGGGCTGCGCCGCCACTGCCGTCCCTCGGGTGTGCTCACCTCGTCGACCGGCAGTCGGTTGGCCACTACGACAAAGGAGCTACGGACGGTCACGATCGGCCACCTCCGGGTACTGACGGGTCCACCGCGATGAGCGTACTGAGCGTAGCTGCGGCGTCTGATCCCCCGTGCCGGAGTCCACTACCCGCCCCCGGAACCGCCGAACCCTGCCCGTGATCTTGTCGACACCCGGCTCAGAGGTCGATGACCGGCCATTCCTTCGGCAGCACCTCGCCGAGCAGCTCCCGCCGGTCCGTCATGATCGGTGTGGTGGCCCGAGCGGCCTCCAGCGCCGTCTGGGCCAGGTCCATGCTGCCCAGCGTGCGCGACCAGCCGCCGAGGAACATGCACATGTCGTGGGCGACCGGGGCGACCACCACTTGGTCGAGGTCGCCCAGAATGTCCAGCAGGCGCCACCCGTCGGTGGTCACCCGGCGGTACGCCTCGGCCAGGCAGAGCGCGGGCACGAGCACGGACTGCCCTCGGTCCGCCACCTGGACGATCTGCTCGCCGACCGTCTCGGCGCCCTCGGAATAGGCCAGCAGGCACGCGGTGTCGAGCACCAGCCCGGGGTCAGCCACCGACGGTCAACCGGCCACGGGACGACTCGCTCAGCAGCGCCGCCGCCCGGGCGCGCAGTTCCGGCGTGATCGCTGCCTGGGCCTCGTCGAGCGTGCGTCCCGCCTCGGCCAGCCGGTCCTCGGCGAGTCGGAAGCCGACCTGTCGCAGGGCCCGACGGGTGCGTTCCCCGGCCATCCGCTGCCGCACGCTCTCCGTGACAAAGGCGGAGACGTTGGGTTCCTCCGCCAGTCGAGCCGCGACGTCGTCCGGGACGCTGATCGCGATCTTCTTGGTCATACCGGTAAGGCTATCCAGTGGTATCGAGGGGTGCAATGCGCCACGCCGTACCAGGGCTGGGGTGGGGTGATGTGGGCGCGGCCGCCCGTACCTGTCAGGATTGACGGCGGCGTGCGCACGGCCGGCTCCCGGCCGGCGGCGGCGGGCGGAGTCGAAGCCCGCGCCCCGCACCCCGCAAGCCCGCGATCGCAACCGACGGAGGTAGCCCGCACCGTGGCTCACTACATCTACGTCCTGGAGAAGGCACGCAAGGCGCACGGCGACAAGGTCGTGCTGGACAACGTGACGTTGAGCTTCCTGCCGGGTGCCAAGATCGGTGTGGTCGGCCCGAACGGCGCCGGCAAGTCCAGCCTGCTCAAGATCATGGCAGGGCTGGACCGGCCGAGCAACGGCGAGGCCCGGCTCATGCCCGGCTTCACCGTCGGCATGCTGGCGCAGGAGCCGCCGCTGAACGACGCCAAGACCGTCCTGGGCAACGTCGAGGAGGCGGTCGCCGAGACCAAGTCGAAGCTGGAGCGGTTCAACAAGATCGCCGAGCAGATGGCGACCGACTACTCCGACGAGCTGATGGAGGAGATGGGCAAGCTCCAGGAGGAGCTGGACAACGCCGACGCGTGGGACATCGACTCCAAGCTCGAACTGGCCATGGACGCGCTGCGCTGCCCGCCGCCGGACGCCGACGTGACCCAGCTCTCCGGTGGTGAGCGCCGCCGGGTGGCGCTGTGCAAGCTGCTGCTGGAGGCGCCCGACCTGCTGCTGCTCGACGAGCCCACCAACCACCTGGACGCGGAGAGCGTGCAGTGGCTGGAGCAGCACCTGGCCAAGTACGCCGGCACCGTCCTGGCCATCACCCACGACCGGTACTTCCTCGACAACGTGGCCGGCTGGATCCTGGAGCTGGACCGCGGCCGGGCCATCGGCTACGAGGGCAACTACTCCACCTACCTGGAGAAGAAGGCCGCCCGGCTCTCCGTCGAGGGTCGTCGCGACGCCAAGATGCGCAAGCGCCTCACCGAGGAGCTGGACTGGGTCCGGTCGAACGCCAAGGCGCGGCAGACCAAGTCCAAGGCCCGCCTCGACCGGTACGACGAGATGGCCGCCGAGGCGGAGAAGACCCGCAAGCTGGACTTCGAGGAGATCCAGATCCCGCCGGGCCCGCGCCTGGGCAGCACCGTCATCGAGGCGCACAACCTGACCAAGGGCTTCGGCGACCGGGTGCTGATCGACAACCTGTCGTTCTCGCTGCCGCGCAACGGCATCGTCGGCATCATCGGCCCGAACGGCGTCGGCAAGACCACGCTGTTCAAGACCATCGTCGGGCTGGAGCAGCCGACCGGCGGCGAGGTCAAGGTCGGACCGACCGTCTCGCTGTCGTACGTCGACCAGAACCGGCAGGGCCTCGACGGGGACAAGACCGTCTGGGAGGTCGTCTCCGACGGGCTGGACCACCTCATGGTGGGCAAGGTCGAGATGCCGTCCCGGGCGTACATTGCCGCGTTCGGCTTCAAGGGGCCGGACCAGCAGAAGCCCACCAAGGTGCTCTCCGGCGGCGAGCGCAACCGGCTCAACCTGGCGCTGACGCTGAAGATCGGCGGCAACGTCATCCTGCTCGACGAGCCGACCAACGACCTGGACGTGGAGACGCTCTCCAGCCTGGAGAACGCGCTGCTGGAGTTCCCCGGCTGCGCCGTGGTCATCTCCCACGACCGGATGTTCCTGGACCGGGTCGCCACGCACATCCTGGCCTGGGAGGGCGACGACGCGAACCCGGCCAGGTGGTTCTGGTTCGAGGGCAACTTCGAGGCGTACGAGAAGAACAAGATCGACCGGCTGGGCGCCGACGCGGCCCGGCCGCACCGGGTGACCTACCGCAAGCTCACCCGTGACTGACCGGTTCGTCTACCACTGCGCGCTGCGCTGGTCCGACCTGGACGCGTACGGCCACGTCAACAACGCCCGCTTCCTCACGCTCTACGAGGAGGCCCGGGTGGCGATGATGTTCGCCGGCGGCCGGGCGTGGGGCGTCGACTCGTTCGCCGACGGGGTGGTCATCCGCCGGCACGAGGTCGACTACCTGCGCCCGGTCGACTACGCGCTCGGCCGGGCCAGCGCGGAGGCGGCGCCGACGGTGCGGATCGAGCTGTGGGTCGACGAGATCCGGGCCGCCTCCTTCTCGGTCGCGTACGAGCTGTACGACGGTGACACGCTGGCCGGCACCGCCCGGTCGGTGCTGGTCCCGTTCGACCTGTCCACCCAGCGCCCGCGCCGGATCTCCGCCGACGAGCGGGTGTTCCTGCTCCGCCACGCCCCCGGGCTGACCGGATGACCGGGACGACGGGCGGGCACGGGTTGACCGGGGTGGCCGACGCCGGCGCGTTCCTCGCCCGGCTGGTCCGGCTCGACCCGGCCGTCCTGGTCCGGCTCCGTCCGGTGCCCGGCGCCGGCCGTACCGCCCTCTGGGCCCGCCTGCCGTGGGGGGTGCTCGTGGTGCGTACGGTGCCCGGGGACGCGCCCGGCGACGTCACGGTCGCCGCCGCGGACCTGTTGGCCGAACTCTCCGCCGGTGGCGCGGCGCTGCCGCGGCGACGCGACGACGGTTGGCGCTGGCCGCTGCCGCCACCGGTCAGCCGCCCGGTCGAGCTGCTCCCCGGCGCGGAGCTGCGCCGGATCGCGGACGCGGCGGCCGGGACGCTGCGCGAGGCGGCCACCCACGGGGTGGCGGGCCGGGCGGTCGGCCAGCGGGTGCTGCGGGACGCGCTGCTGGACCACGTCGCGGTGGTGGTGACCCCGGACGGCGAGCCCGGCGCGCCGGTGGAGGTGTCGCAGCGGCTGGTGCAGGGCGTGGTGCGGCTCGGCTTCCTCGGCACCGGCGCCGGCGACGTTCAGGTGCGGGTTGCCGGCCACTGGGTCGGGCTGGTCGGCCCGTACGGGGCGGCATGGTCGCGGACGGTCGCCGACCTTGCACTCACGCCTACCCGGGTTCATCCGAACGGATGACCCGGCATCATTCTTCCGGGCTGGGGCGGCCGGTGGGGGGATGCCTCCTGCCGGCTGTCCGGGTACCGTCCATCCTCGGATCCAACGCACCGTAGGCGGCTGGATCCGCTGGGGAGTGAGGTGCGCGAGCGATGCCGTGGTGGTCATGGCGCCCCGGTCCCGCCGGTGGCGGCGATCCGGAAACCCGAAGCGGGACCACAGTGGACGACAGCGTCCGGGTCGGGCCACCGACCCCACGCCGGCCGGACGACGACGCGGCGGCGCCCGAGCGGCCGGTCATCGCGGACATGCCGGCCACGGTCGCCCCGGTCACGCTGAGCCGGGTCTGTGACGCGCTCGACCTGCTCGACGTGCGTTACCTGGCCGACGGTGACGGCAACCTGCTGGCCATGTGGGAGCGGCACGCCGTGCTGGTCGCGCTGGAGGGGCCGGAGGACGAGATCCTCGTCATGCGGGCCCGTCCACACGCGACCGTGCCGCCGGACTGGGCCGACCGGGCCTACCGGGTGGTGAACGAGTGGAACCACACCCGACGGTTCTGTAAGGCGTACATCGGCGACCCGACCGAGCGTGGCCAGCTCCCGATCTACGCCGAGCTCCAGGTGCCGCTCGGCGCCGGCACCCACGACGCGCTGCTGGTCGAGATGCTCGACTGCGGCGCGGCGGTGGCCACCACGTTCGTCGACTGGCTGCACGACGAGGGCGCCCTGCTCTGAGCCCGCGCCGCCGGGGCGCCGGTCAGCCGGCGGCCGGGTCGTCCGCCACGTTCACCATGAAGTACGCGGCCCGCTCCAGGTAGTCCCAGAGCGCGACGGCGAGCTGCGGCGGCAGGTCCAGCGTGTCCACCGCGTGCCGCATGTGGCGCAGCCAGGCGTCGCGTTCGGCGGCGCCGATCCGGAACGGGGCGTGCCGCATCCGCAACCGTGGGTGCCCGCGCTGGTCCGAGTAGGTGCGCGGGCCGCCCCAGTACTGGATCAGGAACAGGGTCAGCCGGTCCGCCGCCGGGCCCAGGTCCTCCTCCGGGTACATCGGCCGCAGCAGCGGGTCGTCGGCGACGCCGGCGTAGAACTCGTCGACCAGCTTGCGGAAGGCGGGTTCACCGCCGATCGCCTCGAACAGCGTCATCGACTCGCCTGGGGAAGTCACGCTCCCATCCTGCCAGGCGCGCCCCGGTGGCCGCGCCCGCCCGCCCGCCGGGCGGCGGAGGTCACGTCACCGCGTGCCGGTGCCGGGCGGGCTCCCGCCCCCGGTCGCCCCCGGCCGGCTCCCGGGCCGCCGGAGGGCCGCTCCCGGCGGCCGACTCGGCGCGGGCGGCGTCGACGGCGGCCCCGATCGTCGCCGGGCGGGGCCAGGTGACCGCCGCGACGATCATGAGCAGCACCCCGGCCGCGCTCCACAGCCCGACCACCGTCGGGATGGTGAACCGCTCGGCGAGCGCGCCGGTGGCCAGCACCGAGACGCCCTGGAGGATCTGCGTGCCGCTGGCCATCACGCCGAACGCCCGGGCCCGGTAGCCGTCCGGCAGCGCCTGCACGAAGAGGCCGTTGGCGACCGGGACGATGCCGCCGACCGCGAAGCCGCACGCGGCGGCCAGCAGCGCCACCACGACCGGCGGCGGATCGAGGAGCGAGGGTACGAGCACCGCCGGCGCGAGGACCGCCAGCGGCGGCATCAGGGCCAGCCGGCGGGCCGGCGTGGCGAGCCGGCCGATCAGCAGCCCGCCGATGACGTAGCCGATCGGGTTGGCGGCCATGATGACCGCCTGGGCGGTGCCGGTGTCCATGCCGCCGTCGGTGCGTTCGGCGGCCCAACCGGCGGCCAGCCCCTCCGGCACGATCGAGAAGAGCATGGCACTGAACACCAGCACCGCGATGGCGCGCAGCACCGGCCGTTCGAAGACGATGCGGAAGCCCTGCGCGGTCTCCCGCAGCAGGTGACTGCGGTGCGCCTCGGTCATCGACGGGGCGCGGTCGCGCAGGCCGAACCGGACCAGCGCGGCCGACAGCGCGAACGTGCCCGCGTTGAGCAGCAGCGCGGTGCTCGGATCCAGCACCGCGATGGTCGCCCCGGCGAGGTAGCCGACGACCTGGGCGGCCTGCGCCGCGCTGGTCGAGGCGGCGAGGCCCACCACCAACCGGTCGCCGGTGAGGACGTGCGGCAGCAGCGCCGAGCGCGCCGCCTGGCTCGGCGGGTTGGCCAGCGTCGCCAGGAAGATCAGGCCGAGGATCGACCAGGCCGGCATGAACGGCATGGCGACCAGCACCATCAGCGCCATCCGGATCAAGTCGCAGAGCACCATGACCCGGCGGTAGCGGTGCCGTTCGGCGAGCGCCGAGAGCAGCGGGCCGCCGATCAGCCAGGGCAGGTAGCTGGCCGCGAAGGCGGCGGCGGAGAGCGCGACCGACTGGGTCTCGCGCAGCACGAGCACGGTGACCGCGGCCTTGGCGAGGTAGTCGCCGACCCAGGACAGGACGTTGGCGGCGAACAGCGCGCGGAACTCCGACTGGCCGAACACGTCACGGAAGGTGGCCGGACTCTCCTCGGCGGGTCGCTGGTCGGACACCGTCGCCTCCATCGTTCCGAGCCGGCCACTTGTGATGGCCCGACCGGGAACCGTCGTCAGATCAACCGATCGGCGAGGACACGACACACTCCCCGGGGGAGCGTGTTCACCGGATTCTGCCCGATCGTCTGACAACTGACTAGGGCGAACGGATTGATCGTCGCATCTCCGACTGAACGAACGGACGATACCCGAGGGGCCGCGCGAGGCGCGACCCCCGGAAATCGGTCGTCCACGCCGGCCCTCAGGCGGCCCCGCCGGTGCCTGTTCCCTCCGGCCGGAGGGGCGCCGGCGGCTGCGGCGGCAGCCCGGGATAGAGCCGGGCGGCGGCGATCCGGGCGGTGATCCCGGAGTTCTCCAGCGCCTCCGCGAGGCGGCGGCGCAGCTCACGGCCGACCGCGAACTGTCCGTCGGCGGTGGTCTTGACCACGGTCCGGATCACCGCGCCGTCGACGGTCATCTGTTCCACGCCGAGCACCTCCGGCTGCTCCACGACCTGTGGAGCCAGCTCCGGGTCCAGCGCCACCGACGCCGCCGCGGTCCGCAGCACGGCGGTGGCCTCCTCGGTGCCGGCGAAGCCGATCGGCAGGTCCACCACGACCAGCGCCCAGCCCTGGCTCTTGTTGCCGACCCGGATGATCTCCCCGTTGCGGATGTACCAGAGCACGCCCCGGCCGTCGCGGACCGTGGTGACCCGCAGGCCCACCGCCTCCACCACGCCCGTCGCCTCGCCGAGGTCGACCGTGTCACCCACCCCGTACTGGTCCTCGATCAGCATGAACAGGCCGGCGATCAGGTCCTTGACCAGGCTCTGCGCGCCGAAGCCGAGCGCCACGCCGGCGATGCCGGCGCTGGCCAGCAGCGGCGCCAGGTCGAAGCTGAACTCCTTGAGCACCATCAGCAGCGCGATGCCGAAGACGAACGCGGTGACCATGCTGCGCAGCACCGACCCGATCGCCTCGGCGCGCTGCCGCCGGCGTTCCGGCACGAACTGCTCCGGGTCGAGGGCGGCGCTGGGGATCCGCTCGCGCAGCGGACGGAGCATCGTCGGCACCGAGCCCTGCGTGGTGGTGCGCACCAGCCGGTTGATGGTGCGGTGCATCGCCCAGCGGGCGGCGACGGCCAGCAGCAGGATCAGCGCGATCCGCAGCGGCTTCAGCAGGATCCAGTAGCTGCTCTCGGCGAACCAGGCGGAGTTGGTGGCCCGGTACACCCACTCGCAGGAACTGCTGCCCTTGCAGTCCGGGCGCCGGTCGGAGACGGCGGACAGCACGGCGGTGATCAGGTCGGAGACATTCACGGGAAATTCGTACCGCACCGGCGGCGCCGGGACCGCACGGGCCCGCCCCGGCGGCGGCGGGCCGGGCGGCGATCATCCCGGGCGGAACCGGTCATCTTGGTACGCCGGTGTCGTTCCCCGGGAGCGCGTCGACGATTGGTGCGGCAATCCTGATTGGCCGGTGTCGACCTGCTCTTACCCGCATTTACCTGTAGATCACTGGTATTACGGGTCTATTCCCGGCGGGGGAAAGTGTGTTCCGGGAAGTGTGCTGCCGAAACGTGATTCTCATGGATGTGAATGTTTGACGAGTGCGATGGGAAGACCTAGTCTCACGCCATGAACAAGATGAAGCGGATCGTATTCGGTTGGGCCGCAGTTCCGGTCCTGCTGACTCCCCTCGCTGTCGCCACCCCGGCGCAGGCGGCGTTCAGCGATTGCCCGTCGGGGAAGTTCTGTCTGTTCTCCGCACCTCGCGGGGCGGGCGTGCTCGCCACGTACAGCACCGGAGACGTGAACCTCGGCGACGACATCGGCCCGCAGGGCATGAACAACAACACCGAGAGCATGTGGAATCGCACCTCCGACACGTGGTGTGTCTGGGACGGGACGGGCTACCAAGGGGGCTTGGTGGCGCTCATGCCGGCGGGGCAGAAGATTGACGTGATGAGCACGAATACCGAGAACAGGATCAGCTCGCTGAAGCGCTGCTGAAAACCGCCTCCGGCGGAGTGGTCGCTTATTGCGCGGAATGCGTCGCCCAAGCCACGTCGGTGAGCCTTCTCGGACCGGGTGGTCCCGGCGGGAAGTGGTGCCGGCGCGGGATCCGGTGGGACCGGCGTCCGCGCCCGCGCGTCATGGCGGGGCTCGGCGGGACGGCGGCGCCGCCGCCCGGCCGGGCCGCCGCCGTGGCCGGCTCGCGGGCCCGCCTCCGGTGCGCCCGCGCGGGGAGGTGGGCGTCGAGCTTCGACAACTGTCGATGGTTTCTCGACTGCCCCGATGGCGGTCCACCTCGATTCGAGATGATCAATAAACCACTTCCGGGATTAGTGCGTGCAATCCGGGGCGCGATCAGGGACTATTGGCCCAACGGACGTCGGTGATCCGGCCGGCGCCGGGGCCGTTCCGCGCAGTGCGCGGGGCGGTCTCGGCGTGGTGGCGGCGGGAGGGCTGGACCGGGAGGGTGAGCGCGATGCCTGACATACGACCCACGGCGGGCTCCGGTGCACTCGTTCTCAATGCCACCTACGAGCCCCTGTGCGTCGTGTCGGTGCGTCGGGCCGCCATCCTCGTCCTCTCCGCCAAGGCGGTCTGCGTGGCCGACGGCGAGGGCATCCTGCACAGCGCGCGCAACGCGCTCCCGGTGCCCTCCGTGGTGCGGCTGACCCGCTACGTCCGGGTGCCCTACCGCACCCAGGTGGGCCTCTCCCGCCGGGGGATCTTCGCCCGGGACGGGTGGCGGTGCGCCTACTGTCGCGGGCCGGCGGAGACCATCGACCACGTCTTCCCGCGCAGCCGGGGCGGCCGGCACGCCTGGGAGAACGTGGTGGCGGCCTGCGCGCGCTGCAACCACACCAAGGGCGACAAGACGCCCGCCGAGTTGGGCTGGCGGCTGCACCACCTGCCGGCGGCGCCGAAGGGCAGCGCCTGGCGGGTGCTGGGGCACCGCGCCCCCGACCCGCGCTGGGCCGACTGGCTCGACCTGCGCGAGCCGGAGCCCGAGGCGGCCTGACCGGCCGGCCGCTCAGCGCGCCTGCACCAGCGACGCGTAGACGACCAGGTTGTCGGCGTACCCGGTCTCGCCGCCCACCCAGCGCCCACCGCAGGTGATCAGTCGCAGGTTGGGGCGGCTGAAGTCGCCGTAGACCTCCTGCACCGGCAGCTTCTCCTTGCCGTACCGCTCGATCGAGGTCACCTCGAAGACCGCCACCGACCGGTCCTGGCGGGTCACCTCGATCCGGTCGCCGTCGTCGAGTTCCCGCAGCCCGTGGAAGACGGCCGGGCCGGTGGTGGTGTCGACGTGACCGACGAGCACCGCCGGGCCGTACTGGCCGGGGGTCGGGCCCTGGTCGTACCAGCCGACCTCGCCGGCCCGGCTGACGTCCGGCACCGCGATGCTGCCGTCCGGCGCGATGCCCACCCGGTGCACCGGGGCCCGCAGGTTCAGCTTGCCGATGGTCAGGTCGGTCGGCGGGCTGGCCGGCAGCACCGGGAACTTCTTCGGCGGTGGCCGCAGGCCGGCGACGATCCGGTCCGGCAGCACGCTCGCGCCGGTCACCCGCTCCACGCCGAGCATCGCCACGATCAGCGCCATCAGGCCGGCCACCACCAGCACCGGGATGCCGGGGCCGGGCGTCGGGGCGTACCGGCGGGTGGTGGGCGTGGTGGTGCGGGCCGCGACCGGGCGGACGTGCGGGTCGGCGGTGGTGACGCTGGCCGAGAACGCGTGCCCGGCGGCGTGGGCGATCCGGCGCGCGGCCCGGGACGTCACGCGGAGCGCGGCCCGCAGCCGCCCGGTCCGGTCCGGCGGGTCGGCGACGGGGCGGGTCCGGCCGCGGCGGGCGCGGCGCGTTGAGCGGGCCATGGCCGCGTCCCGTCAGACGCGGCCACCGGGCTTGCGGCGGGCGCTCACGCCGGCCACCACGGCCACCGCGGCCAGGCCACCGACCAGCAGCAGCGAGCCGGCGCCCCGACCGCCCGCGGTGCCCCCGCCCCCGGTCGCCGGCCCCTTGCTCGGCTGCGACATGTTCAGCACGGTGAGCATGGTCGAGGCGGTGTTGCCGTTGGCGCAGTCCAGGTTCACCGGGTAGTCGCCGGGCGCCTTGTTGCCGGGCACGGTGACCGAGCCGGTGAGGAAGCCGTTGTTCGACCGCAGCGTCACCCGGCCGAACGCGTCCGAGGTGACCTGGGCCTGGCGGTTGTTGTTGGCGTCGCAGCCGGCCCGGAGGTTCACCCGCGAGCCCGCCTGGACGCTGTTCGGCGTCACCTCGATGAAGACACTCTCCCCGGCCCGGGCCGGTACGGCCGTGGTGAGGACGAACGCCGCGACCAGGCCGAGCAGGCCCAGTACCGCTGACAGCGCGCGATGTGACAGGAGCCCTGGCATGATTCCCCCCTCCCGGTGCGACGGCGCACCGGAATCCTGCTGACGGGCAGCAGGGGCTGCCTTCCCGGCCGGCCGGGGAGTTAACCGGGGGCCGTTCCGCTACCGGAGGCGTTAACCGGGGGCCCCGCCTTTCACCACGGGGTGCCAGGAGAGGGGGGTGGAGAGGACCATGGTGCTGGAAGGCTGGCCGTAGGGGGCCAGGCGGTCTATGACGGCCTCGAAGTCGCCCATCGAGGCGGCGGCGACCTTGAGCATGCTGCACGCGTCGCCGGTGATCCGGTGGATCTCCATGATCTCCGGCCACCGCGTCACCGTCGGGTCGTTGAGGATGCAGCGCGCGCCGTAACAGGACATCCGGATCAGCGCCAGCACGGTCCGCCCGGCCCGGGCCAGGTCCACGTGGGCGTGGTAGCCGGTGATCACCCCGGACTCCTCCAGCCGCCGGACCCGCTCGGCGACGGCCGGCGGGGACAGGTGCACCCGGCGGGACAGCTCGCTGAACGAGAGCCGGGCGTCGGCCTGGAGCTCCCGGAGCAGCGCCCAGTCCATGTCGTCCACGCGGCGGCCTTTCTTCCGTGAAGTCGGAGAGCCGAGATGCTTTCGGCTCGTGAGGTCAGACCACCATACCGCCGTTGAACCGGCATTCCCTCGGCGCGCGTACCGGCGAGATCATGGCGATTACCCCGCGCACGGACGGAGATGACGGTGGAACAGACGACGGCGGTGCGCCCGGCCACCCCGCAGCAGCGGGCGGCCCGAGCGGCGCGCAACGGAGGCGAGCCGACGCTGGAGTTCGCCGAGCGCGTGCCGTACGACGCGTACGTGCACGCCAGCACGCTGCACCAGCTCCAGCAGCCGCTCAGCGACGACCCGGGCGAGATGTCCTTCCTGATGGTCAGCCAGATCATGGAGCTGTACTTCAAGCTGACCTGCCACGAGCTGCGGCACGCCCAGCGTGAGCTGCGGGCCAACCGGATCTGGGAGGCGCTGCCGCCGCTGCGCCGCGCCGCGCTGCACCTGGAGGGGCTCAACGCCGCCTGGCAGGGGCTGCGCTGGATGACGCCGGCCGACTTCAACCGGTTCCGGGACCGACTGGGCGAGGGGTCGGGCTTCCAGTCCGCGATGTACCGGCAACTGGAGTTCCTGCTCGGCCTGCGGGACCCGGCGCTGATCCGCCCGTTCCGCCGGCAGACCGACGTGCACGCCGAGCTGACCGCCGCGCTGGCCACGCCGAGCCTCTGGGACGACGTGGTGGCGCTGCTCGCCCGCCGTGGCTTCCCGCTGCCGGCCGAGCTGCTGGAGCGGGACGTCGCGGTCGAGCACGAGTCGCACCCGGCGGTCGAGGCGGCCTGGGTGCGCGTCTACGGCGACGGTGGTCCGGACAACCACCTGCGCCTGCTCGGCGACGCGCTCACCGAGGTGGCCGAGCAGTTCGGCGACTGGCGGTGGAACCACGTCAAGGCGGTGCAGCGCACCATGGGCGCGAAGGTCGGCAGCGGCGGTTCGGCCGGCCTGGCATGGTTGCAGCGCAGCATGGCCCGGGTGGTCTTCCCGGAGCTGTGGTCGGCCCGTACCGCGATGTGACCGGAGAACACACGATGATCACCCCCGAGAGCGAAGCCCACCGGCTCGACGCCGCCGACGCCGGCCACCGGCACCTGTTCCACGTGCCGCCGGCCGAGGGCGGGCGGTACCCCGACGTGGCGTACCTGGCCGGCAACTCGCTGGGCCTGCAACCCCGGGCCACCCGCGACGAACTCGTCGCCGACCTGGACGCCTGGCGTCGGCTGGGCGTGGAGGGGCACCTGGAGGCGGAGCGGCCCTGGCTGTCGTACCACGAGTTGTTGACCGCGCCGGCCGCGCGACTGGTCGGCGCGCTGCCCACGGAGACCGTGGTGATGAACTCGCTCACGGTGGACCTGCACCTGCTGATGGTGAGCTTCTACCGGCCCGCCGGGGAACGCACGAGGATCGTCATCGAGGACAGCGCGTTCCCGTCGGACAGCTACGCGGTGCGCAGCCAGGCCCGGTTCCACGGCCTGGACCCGGACGCCACGGTGGTGCGGCTGAAGCCGCGCCCGGGTGAGAACACCCTGCGCACGTCCGACGTCACCGACTTCCTGGCGGCCGAGGGGCACACGGTGGCGTTGCTGCTGCTCGGCGGCGTCAACTACCTCACCGGCGAGCTGATGGACATCCCGGCGATCACCGCCGCCGGGCGGGCCGCCGGCGTGGTCGTCGGCTGGGATCTGGCGCACGCGGCCGGCAACGTGCCGCTGGCCCTGCACGACTGGGACGTCGACTTCGCCGCCTGGTGCTCCTACAAGTATCTGAACTCCGGTCCGGGCGCGCTGGCCGGCGTCTTCGTCCACGAACGCCACCTCGGCGACGCGTCGCTGCCCCGGTTCGAGGGGTGGTGGAGCACCGAGGCGGCCACCCGGTTCGAGATGACGCCGGTGTCCCGGCCGCCGGCCACCGTGGAGGCGTGGCAGATCTCCAACCCGCCGATCCTCGCGATGGGCCCGGTACGCACCTCGCTGGCGCTGTTCGACGCCGTCGGCATGCCCGCGTTGCGGGAGCGCAGCCTGCGACTCACCGGCTGGCTGGAACGGCTGCTCGACGAGGTGACGCCCGGCCGGCCGCTGACCGTCATCACACCGCGCGACCCGGCCCGCCGGGGTTGCCAGCTCTCGGTGCGGATTTCCTCGGGTAACGCGGGCGAGCTGACCAAGCGGCTAAGGCACGAGCACGGCGTGATCGCCGACGCCCGGGAGCCGGACGTGGTCCGGTTCGCGCCGGTGCCGCTCTACTCGACGTACCACGACTGCTGGCGGGTCGCCGACGCGCTGGCCGCGACCGTGGAGGCCGCCTCATGAGCACGGAACGCGACGAGATCGCGGTGGTCGGCGCCGGGCTGGCCGGCTGCCTGCTGGCGTGTTTCCTGGCCCGGCGCGGCTACCCGGTGGCGCTCTACGAGCGGCGGGGGGACCCGCGCACCGGCACCGTCGAGCGCGGGCGCTCGATCAACCTGGCGCTCTCCGAGCGCGGCCTGGACGCGTTGCGCCGGATCGGCCTGGACGGGCAGGTGATGGCGGACGCGCTGCCGATGCGCGGCCGGATGATCCACCCGGTCGAGGGTGAGCCGCAGTTCCAGTCGTACAGCGTCTCCGGCGACCGGGCGATCAACTCGATCAGCCGGGGCGCGCTGAACAACGCGCTGCTCGACGCCGCCGCCGCGCTGCCGGGCGTGCGGGTCGCGTTCGACCACCGGCTGGTCGGCCTCGACCCGGTCGGCGGCGAGATGACGTTCGAGACCCCCGAGGGCAAGGTCACCGCCACCGCGTCGGTCGTCCTCGGCGCGGACGGCGCCGGCTCCGCGGTGCGCGGGCAACTGCTGGCGTACGGGGGGCTGACCGAGAGCCTGGACTTCCTCGACTACGGCTACAAGGAGCTGACCATCCCGCCGATCGGCGGGGAGTTCGCCCTGGACCCGGGCGCGCTGCACATCTGGCCGCGCGGCACCTCGATGATGATCGCGCTGCCGAACCCGGACCGCTCCTTCACCTGCACGCTGTTCTGGCCCACCCACGGCAGGAGCAGCTTCGCGTCGCTGAGCAGCCCGGCCGCGATCGAGCGGTTCTTCGCCGACCACTACCCGGACCTGGTGCCGCTCGCGCCGAACCTGGTCGACGACTACCAGCACAACCCGGTCGGCGTGCTCGGCACGGTGCGCTGCACGCCGTGGCAGGTGGCCGGCCGGGTCGGCCTGCTCGGCGACGCCGCGCACGCCATCGTGCCGTTCTACGGCCAGGGCGCGAACTGCGCGTTCGAGGACGTGGTCGAGTTGGACCGTTGCCTCGACGAGTGCGACGACGAGTGGGCCGCCGCGCTGCCGCTGTTCCAGCACCGCCGCCAGGACGACGCGGAGGCGATCGCCCGGATGGCGCTGGCCAACTTCGTGGAGATGCGGGACAAGGTCGCCTCGCCGGTGTTCCGGGCCCGCAAGTCGGTCGAGCACGCGCTGGAACGGGCGCTCCCCGGCCGCTACGTCTCCCAGTACGAGCTGGTCTCGTTCTCCACCACCCCGTACGCGCAGGTGCGCCGCCGGGTCCGCCGGCAGTACGCCGCCGTCGGCGCGGTCGCGGCCGGCGCGGTGGCGCTGCTGGCCGCCGGTGTCGGCGCGGCGTTGGGGAGGCGGCGATGACGCGCTGGGACCCCCGGCTGATGACCGGGCACGCGCCGGACGGCCCCGGCCTGCTACGCAACTTCGTCGGCGGCGCGTTCGTCGACGCCGGCCCCCGGTTCACCAAGCGCAGCCCGGTCACCGGCGAGCCGGTCTTCGAGGTGGTGGAGGCGTCGGAGTCGGTGGTCGACGACGCGGTGGCCGCCGGCCGGGCCGCGCTGCGCGGCCCGTGGGGCCGGATGGGGGAGCGGGAACGCGCCGAGGTGCTGCGCCGGGTCGCCGACGAGTTGGAGCGCCGCTTCGACGACCTGGTGGCGGCCGAGGTGGCGGACACCGGCAAGGCCATCTCGCAGGCCCGCACGCTGGACATCCCGCGCGGCGCGGCCAACTTCCGGGCGTTCGCCGAGATCGTGGCGACCACGCCGACCGAGTCGTTCACCACGGTCACCCCGACCGGCGGCCGGGCGCTCAACTACGCGGTCCGCAAGCCGGTCGGCGTGGTCGCCGTCATCGTGCCGTGGAACCTGCCGCTGCTGCTGCTCACCTGGAAGGTCGCCCCGGCGCTGGCCTGCGGCAACGCGGTGGTGGTCAAGCCCAGCGAGGAGACGCCGGCGTCGGCCACGCTGCTGGCCGAGGTGATGGCCGCGGCCGGCGTGCCGGACGGCGTGTTCAACCTGGTGCACGGCTTCGGGCCCGGTTCGGCCGGCGAGCACCTGACCCGGCACCCGGGCGTCGACGCGATCACGTTCACCGGTGAGTCGGCCACCGGCAGCGCGATCATGCGGGCCGCGGCCGACGGCGTGAAGGCGGTCAGTTTCGAGCTGGGCGGCAAGAACGCCGGCCTGGTCTTCGCGGACGCCGACCTGGACGCGGCGGTCGCCGGCTCGGTGCGGTCCAGCTTCACCAACGGCGGCCAGGTGTGCCTCTGCACCGAGCGGATCTACGTGCAGCGGCCGGTCTTCGAGGAGTTCACCGCGCGGCTGGCGAAGCGCGCCGACGAGTTGGCGTACGGCTGGCCGGCGGACGAGGCCACGGTGAACATGCCGCTGATCTCGCACGCCCACCGGGACAAGGTGCTCGGCCACTACGCGCTGGCCCGTACCGAGGGCGCCGAGGTGCGCGCGGGCGGCGGCACGCCGCGCTTCGGCGACGGCCGCGACGGCGGGGCGTACGTGCAGCCGACCGTGCTCACCGGCCTCGGGCCGGACGCCCGGACCAACCGCGAGGAGATCTTCGGGCCGGTCGTGCACGTCGCGCCGTTCGACTCCGAGGACGAGGCGTACGCGCTGGCCAACGGCACCGACTACGGCCTGGCGGCGACCGTCTGGACCCGGGACGTGGGCCGGGCGCACCGGGCCGGGGCGCGGCTGGACGCGGGCATCGTCTGGGTCAACACCTGGTTCCTGCGGGACCTGCGCACCCCGTTCGGCGGGGTGAAGGCGTCCGGGGTCGGCCGGGAGGGCGGCGTCCACTCGCTCGACTTCTACTCGGAACTGACGAACGTCTGCGTGGACCTGGCGTGAGCGCGAGGAGTGAGCCGGGTTTGCGAGCCCCGCAGTCGCGAACGAAGGGTGGACCTGCGTGAGCGCGAGGAGTGAGCCGGGTTTGCGAGCCCCGCAGTCGCGAACGAAGGGTGGACCTGCGTGAGTGAGAATGGCCGGCAGCCCGAGGACCGTGAGCGAGGAGCCGACATGACCGTGGACATCGAGGCCGCCAACCGGGAGCTGGCGGTGGCCCGGCAGGAGGGGAAACCCTGCCCGCCGCTGCGCGGCCGGCTGCTGCCGGAGGGCGACGTCGAGGCCGCGTACCAGGCGCAGCAGGTCTACACCCGGCAGCGGCTCGGCAAGGGGCGCCGCCGGGTCGGCGCGAAGATCGGCCTGACCTCGCGGGCGGTGCAGGAGAGCTTCGGCGTCTTCCAGCCCGACTTCGGAATCCTCTTCGACGACATGGCCGTCGGCGACGGTGTGGAGGTGCCGATCGACCGGCTGCTCCAGCCCCGGGTGGAGGCGGAGATCGCGTTCGTGCTCGGCGTCGACCTGCCGGACGAGCGGGTCACCACCGTCGACCTGGTCCGGGCCGTGGACCACGTGCTGCCGGCCATCGAGATCGTCGACTCGCGGATCGCCGGCTGGGACATCTCCATCGTGGACACGATCGCGGACAACGCGTCCAGCGGGCTGTTCGTGCTCGGCACCGCGCCGCGCCGGCTGGCCGACGTGGACCTGCGGCTGTGCGGCATGGTGCTGGAGCACGCCGGGGAGCCGGTCTCGGTCGGCGCGGGCGCGGCCTGCCTCGGCAACCCGCTGCACGCGCTGGCGTGGCTGGCCGGCACGCTGGCCCGCGCCGGTGACCCGCTGAAGGCCGGTGACGTGGTGCTGTCCGGGGCGCTGGGTCCGATGGTGCCGGTCACGCCCGGCGCCGCGTACGAGGCGCGGATCTCCGGGCTCGGCTCGGTGCGGACCTGCTTCTCGAAGGAGACCACCTCATGAGTGTCGGCGTGGCGGTGCTCGGGTCGGGCAACATCGGCACCGACCTGATGATCAAGGTGCTCAGGCTCAGCACCGAACTGCGGATGGTGGCGATGGCCGGCATCGACCCGGCCTCGGACGGGCTGGCGCGGGCCCGCCGGCTCGGCGTGACCACCACCGCCGACGGCGTCGACGGCCTCGTGGCGCTGCCCGGGTTCGCCGACGTGGAGCTGGTCTTCGACGCCACCTCGGCCGGCGCGCACCGCCGCCACGACGAGGTGCTGCGCGCACACGGCCGGACCGTGGTCGACCTGACCCCGGCCGCGCTCGGCCCGTACGTGGTGCCGCCGGTCAACCTCGACGAGCACCTGGCCGAGCCGAACGTCAACATGGTCACCTGCGGCGGGCAGGCCACCGTGCCGATCGTGCACGCGGTCGGCCGGGTCACCCCGGTCGCGTACGGGGAGATCGTCGCGTCGATCGCCTCGAAGTCGGCGGGGCCGGGCACCCGGGCCAACATCGACGAGTTCACCGAGACCACCGCGCGGGCCATCGAGGTGGTCGGCGGCGCCGAACGCGGCAAGGCGATCATCGTGCTGAACCCGGCCGACCCGCCGCTGCTCATGCGGGACACCGTCTACTGCCTCTGCCCGGACGCCGACGCCGACCGGGCCGCGATCGCCGCCTCGGTCGCCGACATGGTGCAGACCGTGCAGGAGTACGTGCCCGGCTACCGGCTCAAGCAGGAGGTGCAGTTCGACCCGGTGGACACGTACGCGCCGGTGCTCGGGCGGCACGTCTCCGGGCTCCAGGTCTCGGTGTTCCTGGAGGTCTCCGGCGCCGGGCACTACCTGCCCGCGTACGCCGGCAACCTGGACATCATGACGTCGGCCGCGCTGCGCACCGCCGAGCGGCTGGTCACGCTCCGGAAGGCGGCTGTGCGATGACCGACCTCTACATCCAGGACGTGACGCTGCGCGACGGCATGCACGCCATCGCCCACCGATACACAGTCGACCAGGTCCGCACCATCGCCGCCGCGCTCGACGCCGCCGGGGTGGCCGCCATCGAGGTCGCGCACGGCGACGGGCTGGCCGGCTCCAGCGTCAACTACGGCCACGGCGCGGCCTCCGACGCGGAGTGGATCTCGGCCGCCGCCGAGGTGCTGACGAACGCCCGGCTCACCACGCTGCTGCTGCCCGGCATCGGCACCATCGCCGACCTGAAGGCGGCGAAGGCGCTCGGCGTGACAAGCGTGCGGATCGCCACCCACTGCACCGAGGCGGACATCTCCGCCCAGCACATCGCCTGGGCCCGGGAGAACGACATGGACGTCGCCGGGTTCCTGATGATGTCGCACCTGAACGACCCGGCCGGGCTGGCCGCCCAGGCCCGGCTCATGGAGTCGTACGGCGCGCACTGCGTCTACGTCACCGACTCCGGCGGCCGGCTGCTGATGTCCGACGTGGCGCAGCGCGTCGACGCGTACCGGCAGGTGCTGGCGCCGGAGACGCAGATCGGCATCCACGCGCACCACAACCTGTCGCTGGGCGTGGCGAACAGCGTGCTGGCGGTCGAGCACGGCCGCGTGCTCGGCGACGGTCCGGTCGGCTCGCCGTCCGGGCGCACCGTGCGGGTGGACGCGTCGCTGGCCGGCATGGGCGCGGGCGCCGGCAACGCCCCGCTGGAGGTGTTCGTGGCGGTCGCCGAGCTGCACGGCTGGAAGCACGGCTGCGACGTGTTCGCGCTGATGGACGCCGCCGACGACCTGGTCCGCCCGTTGCAGGACCGGCCGGTCCAGGTGGACCGGGAGACGCTCTCCCTGGGGTACGCGGGCGTCTACTCCAGCTTCCTGCGCCACGCCGAGCGGGCCTCGGCGAAGTACGGCGTGGACGTGCGCTCGATCCTGGTCGAGCTGGGTCGCCGCCGGATGGTCGGCGGCCAGGAGGACATGATCGTGGACGTGGCACTGGACCTGGCCGGTAAGGAGAACTCATGATCGGGCCGGACGTCGCGGGGATCGCCGAGAAGCTGGGCGCGGCGGCCGACTCCGCCACCGCCATCCCGCAGCTCGCCGCCGAGACCGGCCTCGACGTGGACGCCGCGTACGCGGTGCAGGCCGCGTTGGTGCAGCGCCGCCTCGACCGGGGCGAGCGGCTGGTCGGGCTGAAGATGGGGTTGACCAGCAGGGCCAAGATGGCCCAGGTCGGCGTGGACGAGGTGATCTGGGGCCGGCTCACCGACGTGATGCGGGTGCCGGACGGCGGGACGGTCGACACCGGCGGGTTCATCCACCCCCGGGTCGAGCCGGAGGTGGCGTTCCTGCTGGACCGGCTGCCCGAGCCCGGCGAGCCGGTCGGCTCGTTCACCCGGGCCGTCCGCGCGGTCGCCCCGGCGATCGAGCTGATCGACTCCCGGTACGCGAACTTCACGTTCTCGCTGCCGGACGTGGTCGCGGACAACACCTCGGCCGCCGCGTTCGCGATCGGGCCCTGGTCACCGGTGCCCGACGGGCTGGACAATCTGGGCGTGCTGCTGGAGATCGACGGGCGGGTGGCGCAGGTCGGCTCGACCGCCGCCATCCTCGGTGACCCGCGCCGCGCGCTGGACGAGGGCCTGCGGCTGGCCGGCCGGTACGGTGTGCGGCTGCGCAAGGGCTGGGTGTTCCTGGCCGGCGCGGCCACCGCCGCGGTGCCGCTGCGTCCGGGCGCGCACGTCCGCGCCGTGGTGGAGAAGCTCGGCGCCGCCACCCTGAGGGCCCGCCCATGAGCAGCCGCGTGGTGGCCGGGAAGGCCGTGCCGCGCGGCGCGTTCCCGCACGTCAAGGTGGCGGGCGGGTTCGTCTTCGTCTCCGGTACGTCGTCGCGCCGGCCGGACAACACGTTCGCCGGTGTGTCGGTGGACGAGTTCGGCACCACCGACCTGGACATCCGGGCGCAGACCCGGGCCGTGGTCGAGAACATCCGGGACCTGCTCCGGTCGGTGGGCGCGGAGCTGACCGACCTGGTGCAGGTCACCAGCTACCTGGTCAACATGAACGACTTCGGCGGCTACAACGAGGTGTGGGCGGAGTTCTTCGACGCCGCCGGGCCGACCCGGACCACGGTGGCCGTGCACCAGCTTCCGCACCCGCACCTGCTGATCGAGATGCAGGCCGTCGCCCTACTTCCGTCGGGAGGTTCCCATGAGTGAGATCGCCGAGCCGTTCAGCTTCTCCGGCTGGATCGGCGAGAACCAGCACCTGCTCAAGCCCCCGGTGGGCAACAAGGAGATGCTGCCCGGCAGCGACGACTTCATCGTCATGGTGGTGGGCGGGCCGAACCAGCGCACCGACTTCCACGTCGACCCGTACGAGGAGTTCTTCTACCAGGTCAAGGGCAACATGCACATCAACCTGATGACGCCCGAAGGGCCGCGTACGGTGCACGTGCGCGAGGGTCAGATGTGGATGCTGCCGCGCAACACCCCGCACTCGCCGCAGCGTCCGGAGGCCGGTTCGATCGGCATGGTGATCGAGCGGGTCCGCGAGGAGGGCACGCTGGAGAAGTTCCAGTGGTACTGCGCCGAGTGCAGCAACAAGGTGCACGAGGTCGAGTTGCAGGTGCGCGACATCGCCGCCGACCTGCCCCCGGTCTTCGCCGCGTTCTACGCCGACGAGAAGGCCCGCACCTGCGACAACTGCGGCGCGCTGCACCCGGGCAAGGGCTGATGCCGGTGCCGGTCGTCGACGTGCACACGCACGTCGTACCGAAGGGATGGCCGGACCTCGACGCGGCCTGCGGCGGGTCCGGTTGGCCCTGGTTGCGGGTCGACTCCGAGCGCGCCGCCATGATCATGGTGGGGGAGACGGAGTTCCGGCCGGTCGGCGCGGCGTGCTGGGACGCGCCCACCCGGCTCGCCGACATGACCACCGACGGCGTCGACGTCCAGGTCGTCTCGCCGACCCCGGTCTTCTTCGGCTACGACCGTCCGGCCGACCAGGCGGTCAAGGTGGCCCGGATCTTCAACGACCTCACGCTGGAGGTCACCACCGCCGGTGGCGACCGGCTGGTGCCGTTCTGCCAGGTGCCGTTGCAGGACCCGGACGCCGCCTGTGCCGAGCTGGACCGCTGCCTCGCGGCCGGGCACGCCGGTGTGGAGATCGGCAACCACGTCGGCGACCGGGACCTCGACGACGCCGGCATCGTGGCGTTCCTGACCCACTGCGCCGAGGTCGGCGCGCCGGTCTTCGTGCACCCGTGGGACATGCCCGGCGGGCCCCGCCTGAACCGGTGGATGGCCCGGTGGCTGACCGGCATGCCGGCGGAGACACACCTGTCGGTGCTGGCGTTGATCCTCGGCGGCGTGTTCGACCGGGTGCCGGAGACGCTGCGGATCTGTTTCGCGCACGGCGGCGGCAGCTTCCCGTTCTGGCTGGGCCGCGCCGACAACGCCTGGCACCGCCGCGGCGACCTGGTACGCGGCGCGTCCGCCGCGCCGCCCAGCTCGTACGTCGACCGGTTCAGCGTCGACTCGGTGGTGTTCGAGCCCGCCGCGTTGCGGCTGCTGGTGGACACCATGGGCGTCGACCGGGTGCTGCTCGGCAGCGACTACCCGTACCCGCTGGGGGAGCGGCCGGTCGGGCAGGTCGTGCACCGGTCCGACTTCCTCACCGACGCGCAGCGGACCGCGCTGTTGGGCGGCAACGCCCTGCGCTTCCTCGGCCTCGACCGGCGGACCGCCGTCCGCGAGTTGCTGGCGATCGACCGGGACTGGACAGGGCTCATCGACGACAAGTCCCCATCGCCCTGACGGTCGCCAGCAACCGCGGACGGCCGCGCGGCTCAGGAGTGCGGACAGGTGTCGCGGTACTCCTCGATGGCGCTGCCCCGGGGCGCCGGGCAGAGGAACTGCTCGTAGCGGGTGTCGTCGTCGACGAACCGCTTGAGCCAGGAGATGCTGTACTTCGCGACCGTCACGTTCGGCGAGGTCGGCGCGGAGTGGGTCGCCGCGTTCAGCTCCAGGTACGCCTTGTCCAGGGTGGCCGGCAGGCTGGTGTAGAACGGCTCCGAGTGCGACGACACCGGCGCCACCGTGTCGTTCTCGGCGCCGACGACGAGCGTCGGCACGCGTACCGACGACCAGTTCTTCACGGTGTGCCAACCGGTCAGCGGGATCGCCGCCTGGAGCGTGGGGCGGGTGTTGGCCGCGGACAGGCTGCCGCCGCCGCCCATCGAGTGCCCCATCACCGCGAGCCGGTTGCGGTCGATCCGGGTCCGTACCGCGCTGGTGGTGGTCAGGTAGTCCAGGGCGGCCAGGAGTTGGGTGCCCCGGCTGGCCGGCTGGTCGTAGACGGAGAGCGTGTCGATGGTGATGACCACGAAGCCCTGGGAGGCCAGGCGCGGTCCGAGCCAGGCGACCGAGGACTGGCTGGCGGTGAACCCGGGGGAGACGGCCACCGCGCCGAACGTGCCCTCGGCGGTGCTGGTCGGGTAGTAGATCGTGCCACCCCGGAATCCGCTCACGGCCGACGCGGCGACCGTGGTCTGGGCGATGGCGAACGGACCCCGGGTGGCCTCGATGCTGGCCACCGTGGGCGCGGGACCCCGCTCGTAGGGGTTCGCGGCCAGCGGGGCGACCGGGGCGCCGTCGCGGGCCCCGGCCGGCGCGGCGGGCAGCGCGGTGAGCCCGGCGGCGGCCAGGGCGAGGGCGAGCAGCGGGCGGAGGGTACGCGCGAGACGGCGGCGGTGGGCCGGCCGGCCCCGGGGCGGGGGGTCGTGCGGGGCGGTGATGGGTTGCACGGCATGCTCCTGGCGGTGGTCGGGGTGAACATCGATCGAAGATGACCGATTAATTGATGGTCCGTGCCGCGTCCGTCGCGCGGCAATCCCGATCCGGTCATGCCAGCCGGGTATGGCCGGGCCGCCGCCCGGCCGGACGTGTCGGCCGGCGATCCCGCCACGAAGCGGGCAGGATGGTGGCCATGGCCGAGCCGCACGACCTGACCGCGCTGGAGCAGGCCGCCGCGATCCGCCGGGGCGAACTGTCCAGCCTGGAACTGGTCGAGCACCACCTGCGCCGGGTCGACGCGCTCGGCGACACCGTCGGCGCGTTCGTCACGGTCACCGCCGAGCGCGCCCGAGCCGCCGCGCGGGCCGCCGACGCCGTGCCGACGGACGCGCGCGGGCCGCTGCACGGGGTGCCGACCGCGATCAAGGACCTCACGCTGACCGCCGGCGTCCGGACCACGTTCGGCTCGGCCGCGTTCGCCGACTTCGTCCCGCCCGTCGACGCCGACGTGGTGCGCTTCCTGGCCGGCGCCGGGCTGGTCAGCCTCGGCAAGACCAGCACCTCCGAGCTGGGCTGCTCGCTCTACTCCGAGGGGCGGGTCGCGCCGCCGGCCCGCAACCCGTGGGACCTGGCGTACACCGCGGGTGGATCCAGCGGCGGCGCGGCGGCCGCGGTCGCCGCCGGCCTGGTGCCGGTCGCGCAGGGCTCCGACGGCGGCGGCTCGTTGCGCATCCCGGCCGCGCTCTGCGGCCTGGTCGGCCACAAGCCCAGCCGGGGCCTGGTCTCCGGCGGCCCGCTCGGCTTCGGCGCGTTCGGGCTGCCCACCAACGGCCCGCTCGGCCGCACCGTCGCCGACGTGGCGGCGCTGCTCGACGTGCTGGCGCAACCGGTGCCCGGCGAGCCCTACCTGCCGCCGGCCGCGCCCGCCGGCGGCTACCTCGGCGCCGCCCGCGCCGCCGGGCCCGGCCGGCTGCGGATCGGCCGCTTCACCACCGGGATGCTCGCCGACGAGCCGGTCCACCCCGACTGCGTGGCCGCCGTCGACCGGGCCGCCGCGCTGCTCGCCGACGCCGGCCACGACGTGGTCGAGGTTCCCGCGCCGCTCGGCCCGGAGGCGTGGCCGATGTTCGAGACCGTCTGGTACGCGCTGGCGCTCGCCCCCGTCCCGGCCGGTCGGGAGGACGAGCTGCTGCCGCTGACCCGGTTCCTGCGCGAGCGGGGCGAGGCGATCGGCGCCGCCCGACTGATGGCCGCGCTCGGCGAGCTCCAGGCCCAGGTCCGCCGGGGCGCGCGCCGGACCGCCGGCTGTGACCTGCTGCTCTGCCCCACGCTGACGGCCCCGCAGGCGCCGGTCGGCGCGTTCGCCGCGCTCGACCCGGCAACGGATTTCGACAGGCAGCGGCGTTTCTCGCCGTACTGCGCGGTCTTCAACGTCACCGGCGACCCGTCCGTTTCGCTGCCGGTCGGCCGGACCGCCGAGGGCCTGCCGGTCGGGGTGCTGCTCACCGGCCGGTACGGCGACGACGCCACGCTGATCGCCACTGCCGCGCAACTGGAGCACTGCTGTGGCGGGTGGGATCAGCACCCCGCAATCTGGCGGGCCGTCGACTCCGCTAACGTGAACATCACAAGCGAGGTCGGGCGCGGCCCGTCGTGACCGTCCACCCGACCCGGAACATTCCTGGTCTCTCTTCCGCCTGGGGGCGTTGGGATTGTCTGTTACCGAGACGTTGGTGGTCTTCGTCGGCATCCCGGTCGCCGCGGTGCTGGTGATCGCCGGTCTGGCGGCCGCCGGCAGCCGTGGCCACGGTGGCGGCGTCAAGCGCTACCGGCCGGGTCGGCCCTTCGACTTCACTCCGGTCTGGTTCCTGGGCCGCCCGGAGCAGCTGGCCGACTCGGCCGGCACCGCGCTGACCGCCGGCGCGCAGGCGCCGGCGCTGACCAGCCACAAGCAGGAGCAGGCCGGCCGGGAGGCGCCGGCCGGTGGAACCGGAGGCGCAAGTGACCGTTGGTGAAGCGCGGCCCACGACCGGGACGGGCACCCCGCCCGACGTGCTGGACGGGCCGTTCTCGACCCGACAGCTGCTCCGCATCGACGAGGCGCTCCGCCTGGCCGACCAGGGCACCGGCCTGGTCTTCTCGGTCTACGTGGGCGGCCTCGACGAGCCGATCCGGGAGCACGCCGAACGGCTGCACCGGCAGCTCGCCGAGCCGGACAAGTCGGTGCTGATCGCGGTGTCGCCCAACCAGCGGCAGCTGGAGATCGTCACCGGCAAGTACGCCCGCAAGCGCATCCCGGACACGTACGCGAAGCTGGCCGCGCTCTCCATGGTGGCGTCCTTCGGCGGCGGCGACCTGGCCGGCGGTGTCATCCAGGGCCTCGACCAGCTCGCCAGCCACGCCGGCAAGGGCTGAGCAGCCGACCGCACACACGACGAAGCCCGGCCCGCGCGTCACGCGTGGGCCGGGCTTTCTCGTGGGCTCAGCGGGGCCAGGCGGAGGGGTCCAGCCGCATCGGCCACGGCTCGTCGATCTCCACGGGGTCGTCGGGCCCGATGGTGCCGAGCGAGTCGTAGTGGACGCCCTTGGTCAGTTGGTAGCGATAGATGACCGGCCCGAATTCACCCCGCTCCACCCGCCAGTAGTGCTGGATGCCGGCCTCGGCGTAGACGGACGGCTTGGTGAAGCGGTCGTGCCGCCGACTGCTCGGCGACTCCACCTCCACCACCAGCGCCACGTCGGCCGCGTGCAGCCACAGGCCGTCGCGCGGCGCATTCGGCTTGACCACGCTGATGTCCGGAATGAGATTGCTGCCAGGCGCGCGGAGACCGGCTTCCCGGATGACCCGCCATCCTTCAGGCGCAGTGAGACGTAACGCCATGCGCAGATCGTCCGCCAGCTCCTGGTGGGCGAACCCCGGAGGTGGAGTCACGTGGAGGCTCCCGTCGATGATCTCGTAGCGGTTCCCGTCCTCGGGCAGGCTGAACAGATCCTGCTCCCGCCAGTCGCGCTCGGGCGGCCGCCACTCGTAGATCGGCTGTGCCATCACGTCCACCTCCTCCGTACACGATAAAGGGCCGGGGCCGGCGCGGGCTCCCGCCCACGCCGGCCCCGGCCGTCGTATCCCTGCTCAGGCGCTGCGGGCGTCCCGCTCGCGGGCCTTCAACGCACGGACCACGCCGTCGCGGCCCTCGGCCACCAGCCGGCGCAGCGACGCCGGCCGGCCGTCGCGGGCCAGCCACGCGTCGGTGGCCGCGACAGTGTCCTCGTCGACCAGGTACGCCGGGTAGGCGAGCTGCACGAACTCCTGCGCCGGCTCGCTGTCCCGCTGGGCCCACACCTGGTCGACGACGGCGAAGTAGCGCTCCCGGTAGGGCGCGGTCAGCTCCACCTGCGCCGGGTGGGTCAAGCCCTGCAACAGCGCGCGGTTGCGCCAGTTGGGCAGCGCGTCCGGGCCGGTGAGCTGCGCCCACACGGCGGCCTTGTTCGCCTCGGTCGGCACCAGCGCGTACGCGTACGCGGCCTCCCGCTCGCCGCTGGCGGTACGGTCGCTCGCCAGCTCGGCCTCCACCTCGGCGACCCCGGCCGCGCCGTTGGCGACAAGCGACTGGAGCACGGTCCACCGCAGCTCGGTGTCGACGGTCAGACCGGCCGGCACCCCGCTGCCGTCCAGCCAGCCGCGCAGCGTCGCCAGGTCCTCGCCGGAGCGGGCCGACGAGGCGTACGCCCGGGCCCAGGCGAGCTGGAAGCCGCTGCCCGGCTCCGCCGCGGCCAGCGCGGTCCGCGCGGTCCGGGCCAGGTCGGCCCAGCCGGTCGGCGCCCACTCCGGGTCGGCGTAGAACGTGAGCGCGGTGGACGCCTGCCGCAGCGTGGCGGTCACCAGGTTGATGTCGGTCTCGGCGGTCAGCCCGGCCAGCACCAGCGCCACGTAGTCGCGCGCCGACAGCTCGGCGTCCCGGGTCATGTCCCAGGCGGCCGTCCAGCACAGCGCCCGGGCCAGCGACGAGTCGAAACCGGCGATGTGCTGCACCACTGTCGACATGGACCGCTCGTCCAGCCGCAGCTTGGTGTAGGTGAGGTCCTCGTCGTTGAGCAGCAGCACGTCGGCCGCGGGCTTGCCGTGCAGCGCGGACAGCTCGGTCAGCTCGCCGGTCACGTCCACCTCGACCAGCTCGCGCCGGACCAGCCGGCCGTCGGTCAGGTCGTAGAGGCCCACCCCGATCCGGTGGGTACGCAGCGTCGGGTGCCCGGCCGGCGCCTCCTGCCGCACCACCACCCGCTCGTACGCACCGTCGGCGCCGATGGCCACGTCCGGGCGCAGCGTGTTGACCTGCGCGGTCTCCAACCACTGGGCGGCGAACTTGCGCAGCTCCCGGCCGGAGGCCGCCTCCAGCTCGGAGAGCAGGTCGTCGAAGGTGGCGTTGCCCCAGGCGTGCTTGCCGAAGTAGGCCCGCAGGCCGGCCAGGAACGGCTCCTCGCCCACGTACGCGACGAGCTGCTTGAGCACGCTGGCGCCCTTGGCGTACGTGATGCCGTCGAAGTTGACCTCGACCGCCTCCAGGTCCGGCATCTCGCAGTAGACCGGGTGGGTGGAGGAGAGCTGGTCCTGCCGGTAGCCCCAGTTCTTCCGGATCGACAGGAACGTCGTCCAGGCGTCGGTGAAGCGGGTGGCGTGGGTGTTGCACCAGTGGCTGGCCCACTCGGCGAACGACTCGTTCAGCCACAGGTCGTTCCACCAGCGCATGGTGACCAGGTCACCGAACCACATGTGTGCCAACTCGTGCAGGATCGTGTTGGCGCGCTGCTCGTACTCGAAGTCGGTGACCTGCGAGCGGAAGATGTAGTGCGACTCGGCGTGCGTGACGCAGCCGAAGTTCTCCATCGCGCCGGCGTTGAAGTCCGGCACCCAGAGCTGGTCGTACTTGGGCAGCGGATAGCGCACGCCGAACTTCTCCTGGAAGAAGTCGAAGCCCTGCGTGGTGATCAGGTGCAGGTCGTCCGCGTCGAGGTGGGGCGCCATGCTGGCCCGGCAGAAGTAGCCCATGTCGATGCCGTCGTGGGTGTGGCGCACCTCGTGGTACGGCCCGGCGCACAGCGCGGTGATGTAGGTGCTCATCCGCTCGGAGCGGGCGAAGTGCAGCGTCTTCATGCCCTCGTCGGCGGCCTCCTCGCGGGCCACCGGCATGTTCGACACGACCTTCCAGTGGTCCGGGACGGTGGCGTGCCAGGTGTAGACGCTCTTCAGGTCGGGCTGGTCGAAGCAGGCGAAGACCCGCTGCGCGTCGGCGGTCTCGAACTGGCTGTACAGGTAGGTCTCGCCGTCGACCGGGTCGACGGTGCGGTGCAGGCCCTGACCGCTGTTCGAGTAACCGAAGTCGGCGTCGACCACGAGGACGTTCTCGGCGGCCAGGCCGGTCAGCGTGAGACCCCGCTCGGCGGACCAGTCGGACAGGTCGACCGGCTCACCGTTCAGCGTGGCCGACCGCACCGTGTCGGCGGCGGCCTCGATGAACGTGGTCGCCCCCGGTTCGGCGCAGCGGAACCGGACCTCGGTCACCGAGCGGAACGTGCGGCCGGTGGGCTGCACGGCGGTCGACAGGTCGAGGCTGATGTCGTACCCGGTCACCTCGAGCAGGCGGGCCCGCTCGATCGCCTCGACCTGGGTCAGGTTGCGCACTCCCGGCACTGTTCGTCTCCATCCCAGTCGTCTCGCCGCGCCCCGCGGCACCGGCCTCCCCGTCCGCTCGTGACGGGCGGTCCGAAACCGAGTCTTCCATGCAGACGCCCCATTCGGCGGCCGAGGTCAGGCTCTCATTCGGGTGCGTGTCGATGCGGTGCGGGGTGAGACTCGACAGGAGAAGGCGCCGGAAGGCCGGCGCGGGGGGGAATACGCGAAGGGACGATACCGTGACCGAACGTATCACCGCGGACATGTGGTTCGACCCGCTCTGTCCGTGGGCCTGGATCACCTCCCGCTGGCTGCTCGAGGTCGAGCAGGTCCGGGACGTGGACATCCGGTTCCACGTGATGAGCCTGTCCGTGCTCAACGAAGGCCGGGACCTGCCCGAGGAGTACCAGGACATCATGCGCAAGGGCTGGGGTCCGGTACGGGTGTGCATCGCCGTCGAGCAGGCGCACGGCGCCGAGAAGCTGGCGAAGCTCTACACCGCCATGGGCACCCGGATCCATCTCGGCCGGCAGGACCTGGACCGGGACATGCTGGTCGGCGCGCTCACCGAGGTCGGGCTGGACCCGGCGCTCGCCGACGCCGCCGAGTCGACGCAGTACGACGACGCGTTGCGGGCCAGCCACGAGGCCGGCATGCGTCCGGTCGGCACCGAGGTCGGCACCCCCGTGGTGCACGCGCCCGGTCCGGACGGCGGTCAGGTCGCGTTCTTCGGCCCGGTGATCACGCCGGCGCCGAAGGGCGAGGCCGCCGGCCGGCTCTGGGACGGCGTGCTGCTGGTGAGCGCCACCCCCGGCTTCTACGAACTCAAGCGCACCCGTACCCAGCCCCCCATCTTCGACTGAGGTGCAAGGAGGGGCCCCCGCTTAACGCCTCCGGTATAGGCGGGGGCCCTTACTGACACCGTGCCGAGCCCCGCGCCGCCCGTCACCGGGCCGGTGCGGGGCTCGTTTCACCGGGTGTCCCAGCCGGCGGCCCGCTTCTGGCCGCACCACGGCAGCTCCTGGAGGCGTTCTGAATGGGTAAGCACCGCCGCCTGTCCGACGACGCGACGCAGCCGGCGACCGAGGATTCCGGTGCGACGTACTGGTCGGTGGCCGAAGGCGACTGGCCCGCCGGGCCGGCCGGGCTGGCCGACCTGCTGGCCCCGCCGATCGTGGTCGGGGTGGCCCGGGTGGTGGCCACCTCGCGGATCACCCCGCCCGAGGCGGACCGCCCCGCCCGTGTCCCGACCCGGTTCGGCCCCGCCGCCCCGCCGGCCCTCGCCGGGGCGACGACGGTACGCCTCAACGCCGGCTCCCGCCCGTCCACGCCACCCCGTCGACCGGTCGGTCCCGGCCGCCACCGTGACCCCGTCGCCTGAGCCGCCCGGCCGTTGAGAAGGGGCCCCACCTCTACCTCAGGCGTTAATCGGGGGCCCCTCCTTTCACCTGGTGGAAGGGGGCGAGTCCGGCGGCGGGGTCGGAACGGGCGCGGGTAGCGTCAGCGGACATGACGGTCGTGCATCCGATCGCCCGGGCCTGGATCACCACTGGCGGCACCGGCGCGCAGAACTACGACGAGTTCGCCGACGACGCGGAGATCACCGCCATCGTCGAGGCGAATCCGCACAGTGCCCTGGGCATCGAGATGCCCCACCGGGCGCCGGGCAGCCTGGGGAAGTCCTTCCTCGACGCGCTCCCGGACGCGGTGTCCCGCCTCGCCGAGGCCAAGGCGGACGGCAGCTACACCCCGGCCGAGCAGGTGGTGGTGCTCTACCGGATCAGCGCGCCGGGGGAGGAGAACGCGTACGGGCTGTGGGCCATGGTCGACACCGACCAGATCTCCACCCGCGCCGACGAGCCGGGCCTGGTGATCCGCAACGAGGACGTGTTCATCGCCAAGGTGCGGGAGCGCGTCGCGCTGGCGGAGGCCGTCGGCCACCTGCTCTCACCCGTACTCCTGCTTCAGACCGGACGCGGCGACGAGCTGCACGCGGCGCTCGCGGCGGCGACCGAGACGGCCGGCGCGCCCGCCGCGACCGACGTCGACCAGTCCGGCCGGACGCACGCGATCTGGCTGGTCGGCCCCGGCCCCGCGCAGGACGAGCTGACCGCGCTGGCCGGTGGCGGCGAGCTGGTGGTCGCGGACGGCAACCACCGCAGCCTGGCCGCGCAGACCGGCGGCTTCCCGCGCTTCCTCGCGGTGGTCACCACGCCCGCGTCGGTCGCCATCCAGCCCTACAACCGGCTGGTCAGCGAGCTGACCACCACCCCGGACGAGCTGCTCGACCGGCTCCGCGCCGCCGGCGCCGAGGTCACCGAGGCCGCCGGCCCGGTCGGCGTCCCGGCCACCGGCGGCGTCGTGCACCTGCACCTCGCCGGCCGGGGGTACGCGGTGGCGCTGCCGCACGTCGGCGCCGGCCGGCTGGAGAACCTCGACCACGCGCTCGTCGAGCGGCTGCTGCTGCGCGACGCGCTGGGCCTCGACCCGGGCGACAAGCGGATCACGTACGTGGGCGGCGACTACCCGGCGAGCTGGCTCACCGGTGAGGTCGACGCCGGCCGGGCCGAGCTGGCCGTGCTGGTGGCGCCGGTGACCGTGGACGACTTCGTCGCGGTCAACCTGGCCCGGGAGAAGATGCCGCGCAAGAGCACCTGGTTCACCCCGAAGGCGCGGGCCGGCCTGGTCGTCGCCGAGCTGCCCCGCTGAGCACCCGTGTGACGAATCCGCCTCCGGGTCGCCGCCCGCGCGTCGGCCCGGGGGCGGGCCTGTCAGACTGCGCGGTATGCGCGTCTATCTGGGATCCGACCACGCCGGTTTCGAGCTGAAGGTGCACCTGGCCAACCACTTGGCCAAGCAGGGCTACGAGGTGGTGGACGTGGGTCCGCACGCCTTCGACCCGGACGACGACTACCCGGCGTTCTGCCTGCACACCGGCGACCGGGTGGTCGGCGACCCGGGCAGCCTCGGCGTGGTGATCGGCGGGTCCGGCAACGGCGAGCAGATCGCCGCGAACAAGGTGGCCGGCGTCCGGGCGGCGCTCGCCTGGAACATCGACACCGCGCAGCTGTCCCGGGAGCACAACGACGCCAACGTCGTCGCGATCGGCGCGCGACAGCACACGCTGGACGAGGCAACCGCCCTGGTCGAGGCGTTCCTGACCACGGCGTTCTCCGGCAATCCCCGGCACAGCCGGCGCATCGCCCAGGTGGCCGACTACGAGCAGAGCCGCCGGCTGCCCGAGCTGCCGGCCTGACGCGTCCGGCCGGGCCCGGCGCGGCCCGGCGTGGTGGTCAGCGTCCGCCGCGCGGCAGGTCCTCGCGGGGCACCCAGTTGCGGCGCACCAGCACCACCCGTGCCTCGGCCGCGGCGAGGTCGTCCTCGCTGGGGCGGGCGGCGTCCCGGGCCCGCAGCGCGGCGGTGACGCTCACCTGCGACGACCCCGAGCCGACGAGACCGCGTAGCCCCCGTTCGCCGTCGTCGGCGGACGGGGCGCCGCGACGCCCGCGAGGCTCCGACGACTCCAGCTCGGCGCGTCTGACGCCGCGCGGCGCCCTGGAGCCGTCGTCCGACGATTCCGGCTCGGCGCGTCTGACGCCGCGCGGCGCCCTGGAGCCGTCGTCCGACGATTCCGGCTCGGCGCGTCTGACGCCACGTGGCGGTCGGGGGGCGACATCGTCGTCGACCGCGGCCGTGGCCGCGCTCGTCTCCCCGGCCGCCGACGGCTCGGTCGCCTCGCCGTGATGCCGCAGTCGCCGCCGCCGCCGCTCCGCCTCACCCACCCCCCGACCGTACCGCCCAACCGCGCCGCCCACCGGCCTCGTCCGTCCGCGTCGGACGATCATGAAGTTGGCGGGGACGATCCGGACACACCGCACCGCCAACCTCATGATCGTCGACGAGGGGCGGGACCGGATGGGTCAGAAGTTCTCCATCGGGGACGGGGCACGGTGCCAGGTGAAGGCGGGGGTGGCGGCGGCCAACGTGTTCGGGAGCAGTTCGCGGACCCGGCCGGCGGCGGCCAGCGCAGCCGGCGTGGTGCCGCTCAGCAGAAGTTCGCCGAGCGCGCGGACGTCGCAGGCCACCCCGGCCGGCGAGGTGGTGGCCGAGCACTCGGCGCCGGCCGGCCCGCCGACCAGCCGCCACCGGCCGGTGTTCTCCGGCAGCAGATCGTCGGTGACCTCGATCACCACGTCCACGTCGGTGGCGTACCGGCGGGCGGCGAGCGCGGCCGGCACGTCCACCACCCGCACCCAGAGCGCGTCGGCGAGCTGCGGGGCCAGTTGGCGCGGCTCGTCCACCAGGCGCAGCAGCGGCTCGTCCACGGCGGCGGTCGGGAACGACAGCCGCCGGGTCAGGTCGACCGAGAGCAGCAGCCGCCACAGCGCCAGCGACGCCTCCGGGGTGACGGCCACCACCTCGCCGACCTGCACCTCGCCCCGGGGGACGTCGCCGACCCAGTCCTCCTTCGTCCGGTAGAGCGCATAGCCGTCGAGCCCGTCCGGCCCGTGGTGCAACAGCACCCGGCGCTCCGTGGCGCCGCCCCGGCGTCCCTTCGCGTCCAACAGCACGTACGCCCACCAGCGCTCGTCCCGTCGGGACCAGCCGGGGCGGTCGGCGCGCGCCCGCTCGTACAGTCGGGCCAACTCGTCGGTGTGCGGGGCCGGCCGGTCCAGGCGCAGCGTGCCCTCGGCGGGCGTCGGGGCGGGCAGCCGCAGCCCGGTGGTGTCCGCGGTCAGCATCAGCCGCTGCGCCGCCGAGCCGTAGCCGAAGCGGGGATAGATGCGGCCCTCGCTGGCCCAGAGCACCGCGACCGGCTCCCGCCCGGCGTCGCGGATCTCGCGCAACTGCCGCCGCATCAGGCCGGTGAGCAGGCCGCGACGGCGATGCGTCGGGGCGACCGCCACCATGCTCACGTGCGCGGCCGGCACGCTCCCGCCCGGTACGGCCAGGTCGCGGCTGAACGCGCCGGCGTGCGCGACCGCCGTCCCGCCGTCGCGGATCAGCAGGGAACGTTCCGGCTCGAAGATCGGGCGCTCGACCTCCTGCACCTCGGGGTCGGTGTCGCCGTGGAAGCAGAGCGCCAGGAAGGCGGCGATCTCGTCGAAGTCGTCGGCCCGGGGCACCACCGCGTCGGTCATCGCCCGTGTCTACCCCATCGCCGCCGGGGTCGGCACCCTATTTGCCGGGTGGCTACCCTCGACAGCGGAGGCGGACGTCGGTCGAGGGGGAGGACGAAGCATGGCGGACCAGACACAGCCGTGGGCGGAGCGCACCGTGGAGGTGCCGCCCCAGCCGGGGGTGGTGCCCTCCCAGCGGGACGCGTTCCAGCGCGGGGTGGCGGCGGTCGGCCGGCCGCGTACGCCCCGGACGGAACAGTTCCCCACCGTCGAGCACGGGGCGTCCGGCGACTGGGCCGACGCCTCGACGCCCCGCCGGTCGATGAGCTGGCACCTCGCCCAGGCCCGCCGGGGCGGGGAGTGGAGCGCGGCGGGCGCCCTGTTCACGTTCGTCTGTTGGGGCATCTGGGCGATCTCCGGCCGGGGCAACCTGGTCGCCCCGCTGCTCACGTTCGTGCTCAGCCTGCTCACCGCCGTCGGCCTGTTCGCGCTGGCCCGGCTGCTCGGCCGGCTGATCCTGGAGCGGCAGCTCGGCCGGGTGCGCCGCAGCGCGCGGGGCGCGCACATGATCACCGCGCTGTTCCTGGCCGGCGTCGGGGTGGCCTACCTCCAGCAGACCGAGTGGGTGGTCTCGGCCTGGAACTGGGTCACCGGCAACTGACGTCCGGGACGCGCGGGTCGGTCGGCTTCGGTGCCGCCGCCCGCGCGTCGTTCGTCGAGGTGTCCTCGCCGCCGCAGGCGGTGAGCGCCGTGACCGCGACGCAGGCCAGGAGAACAGGGAGGATGCGCACCGGTTTCACGTGAGCGCACGCTGGTCGGTGCCGGTTCCATGATCGACGAGGATGCGCGGGCGCTCGCCGCGGGCGGGCGACGCTGCCGCCGCCCGCCCGGGCCCCGGTCGCGGTACGCCGCGACGCCGGCCGTCACTCCACCAGGACGGCGCTCGCATTACCCCGCGCCGCCCGGTTCATCCGTCGCCCGTTGGGCTGAGGGCTCACTGCTCCTCGGCGTCGGCCTTCGGTGAGGCGACCCGCGCGGCGGGATCCTCGACACCCGGCTCGCCGTGACCGCCCTACCCCCGGCCGTGGCCGGAAACCGCGGTCCCCGGCCGAGGTGCCGGCCGGGGACCGCCCGGGTCAACGCGCCCCGGCCGCGTAGTCGCGGGCCACCCGGACCAGTTCCACCAGGCCACCGGCGTACTCCTGGGACTCGCCGTGCGCCTCGTCGAAGGGCGGCTGGAAGCCGACGCCCTCCCACTGCCCGGTGGCCTCGTTCCAGCGGTCGTTGCCGACCTCGAAGTCCCAGGCGAAGATGCCCAGCTCGTAGTAGAGCTGGTCGGCCGAGTTGCCGGCCGCCGAGTAGAGCACGTCGGCGACCGGGCCGGTCTGCGACGGCCAGGTGACCGTGCCGCGTTCGGTGGCGATGGCCCCGACGATGCGGCGCGCGCTTGCCAGGAACAGCGTCGACTCGTCGATCGACGGCCGCGGCAGCGTCACCCGGCCGTCCGCCCGGTACGCGCCGGGCGGCCACATGAAGTAGCCGCCGTAGGAGTGCACGTTCATCGCGAACTTGATGTTGGGATGCGCCCGGGCCAGGTCGATCACGTTGCGGCTCTCCGCCTCGGACAGCTCGGCGGTGCCCGCGTAGTTGCCGGACAGGCAGTTGGCGCTGGCGCCCACGTACCCGTCGAACAGCGACCCGACCGTGTAGTTGCGGTTGACGTCCACGCCCCAGGTGCTGCGGTACCTCGGGTCGCGGGCGGTGCCGGTGCAGTGGTTGACCAGGTTCTTGCGCTGGAGGTTGTAGTCGTGGAACGAGTAGTTCGCGCCGTCCGGGTTCACGGTCGGGATCACGAACACGTCGACCTGCTCCAGCAGTTGCCGGGTCGCCGCGTCGGTGCGGGCGTTGGCCAGCAGCCGTTCCGCGAACTCCAGCGTGACCAGCGGCGTCGCCCACTCCCGGGCATGTTCCTGCGAGTACGCGAGCACCCCGACCCGGGAGCCGTCCCGGTGCCTGCCGATCCGCAGCGCCTGCACGGTCCACGGCCGGGTCGGCACCTCGGTGCCCTGGAGGCCGTCGTCGAGGCGTACCGGGCCGGCCACCGGCATCGGCAGTCCGGCCGAGCCGTCCTCCACGGTGGCCCGGAAGCGGCTGCCCTGCCGCACGTTGATCGCGGCGGCGACGTCGTCGGTGCTGCTGGTCACCTTGCCGGCGGCGTCGGTGGCCAGGGAGACCGTGAGCACCCGGTCCCGGTACCGCACGGTCAGCGGCCGGCTGGCCCGACCCGGGTCGACGGTACGCGCCTGCACGCCGTTCATGCCCTGGTCGCCGAAGCGCACCGACTCCACCACCAGGGCGGCGACGGCCGGGTCGCCGAGGTACGCGGCGGCGGTGCGTCGGTAGCCCTGGGTGCGGTTCGGCAGGTCGATGACGTCGACCAGGTCGCGGTACTGGCGGCCCAGCCGGGCGATCCGCGCCCTGATGTCGACGGGCGTCAGGTAGGCGTCGATGAAGTCCTTCTGGTAGCCGGCCGGCTGCGGCGGCGGGGTGGCGTCCGGCCAGCGCGCCGGGGTGACCGGCCGGCTCGTGCCACCCAGGCTGGAGGTGGCGGTGAACTGCACCGGCTGGCCGGGAGCCGGCTGCGGCAGCGCGTAGTGGTACTGGTACTCGCCGGAGTCCTCGAACCGGTACAGCGGGAAGGAGCCGGTGGCACCGTCCGCCGTCCGCCAGCTCACCGTGATCTCCACGTCCGGGTCGTCGGTGGCGGTGGTGGCCACCTGGGCCTGGAGGAACGTCTTCCCGCCGGTGGTCCACCAGTACGCCTGGAGGAACTGGAGCGTGTCGGTGCCGTCGGCGGCGCGCAGTCCGGCGCGGGTACGGGCCTGCGCCGCGCGGGCGCTCTCGGCGAGCCGCCGGGTGCCGTCGTCGGCGCGCTGCACCACCTGGAGCGCGCTCGCCCCCTGCCGGGTGAGGTCGGCGAGCTGCCGGCCGGTGAGGACGAGGTCGGCGACCGGGTGGCCGTCGCGGGAGCGGGGGCGGTTGGCCAGGTCGGCACCGGCAGCGACCAGGCGGGCGAGCTGCGCCTCGTCGGCCAGGCGCACCCGGACCAGGGCGGTCTCGGTGGGGGCGAGGGTGATCGCGGGGGCGGCCGGCGCGGCCACGCCGGGACCGGGGTGGGACAGGGCGGCGGTGATCAGGATGCCGGTGGTGGCGAGTGCGGTCCACCGTCGTCGGACGAACAAGGTGCCTCCTGACGGACGTCGATCTCACTGCCCCCAGACCAGTCGAGACATCGACGCCTGTCAAGCTCACTTTCGGTCGCGCCGGTCGGGTCGTGGTTCACCGGCGGCCGGCGGCGCACCGGCGGCACCGGTCAGCCGGCGAACCGGTACAGCCGGAACTCCTTCTCCGCGCCGCACACCAGCACCTCGGTGGTCCAGGAACACGACTCGCCGCGGATCTGCTTCACCTCGCCCATCTCGACCGGCTTGCCGTCCACCGCCAGCCCGGCGAGGACCTGGTCGTCCTCGTAGCCGCTGGGCGCCTTGCCGAAGAGCAGCAGGTTGCCGGCGTCCAGCCGGACCGCCACCCCGTCCCGGTCGCGCAGCACCGCCGTGCCGTCCGGGGTGAACACCGTCACCGCGTCCCGGGGCGAGTCCCGCGCGGCCAGCAGGTGGTCGCCGAGCGGGACCAGCCGCTGCGCGCCCGGGGCCGGCCAGCGCCGGCTGTCCTCGCCGTCCGCCACGACCACCACCCGGGTGTCGTCGGCGCCCGCGCTCGGCACCTCCAACAGGCAGGCGCGGTGCTCACCACAGGTGACCAGCGCCCGCGCCCGGCTGTCCCGTTCCGTCGCCTCGTACCGCACGTCCGGCGTGCCGAGACTGCCGAGGTCGTAGGAGACCAACCGCAGGCCCCGGTCGCTCTCCGCCACGTACAGCCGGTCGTCCCGGGCGGCCACCGGGTCGTCCAGGTCGGCCACGTTGCCCCGGCTGCGCAGGATCTTTCCGTCGTCCATGGCCACCACCCGCACCGACCGGTCCGCGCCCACCTGGACCAGCCGGTCGGCCTCGCCCGACCAGGGCGCACGGGGCGAGCCGTCCCGGTACGCCGTGCCGTCGAGCGCCGCCCCGGTGGCGACCGGCACCACCACGGTCCGGGCGTCGCCGTACTCGGTGCGCGGGTTGGCCCGCTCCCACCGCTGCCGGCCGTTGTCCAACCGCAACCCGACCAGGCGGTTGCCGGCGCGGTCCAGCCGGACCACGGTGTCGGCGCTGACGAAGATCTGGTCGTCGCCCTGGATGTCCATGGTCCACCGCTGCTCGCCCGAGTCGCCGTCGAGCACCGCGAACGGTCGGGGGGTGCTGGTGCCGGAGGCGTCGGCCACCACGGCCACCCCGTCCGGCAGCGCCCGGACCCCCGCCCACCGGTCGGCGCTCGCCCGGGTCTGCTTCTCCCAGATCCGCCGGCCGGTGGCGGCGTCCACCGCGACCACGTTCAGCCGGTCGTCGGGCAGCGACCAGGCCAGGTAGGCGCGGTCGGCAAGCGTCGCGGTGAACATCTCACCCGGCCGCTCGTCGCCCGCGGCCACGGTCCCGACCAGCTCCGGCGGGTGGAAGTCCAGCGCCGGGTGCCGGTCCCGGAACACCCAGAGCAGCGTCGCCGCCGTCACGCCGACCACCGCGAGCGCGGCGCCCAGCGCGAGCCACCGGCCGCGCCGGCCGCCGCCGGAGGACGCGCCGTCCGGCGTGCCGGGACCGCCCGCCGGGGGCGCCCAACCCGGGGGTACGCCGGGCGCGGCGTGCGTCGGCGCGGGCTGCCCGGCCGACGTCGCGGGAGCACCACTCCCGGCGTACGCCGGCGCGGCGTACCCCGCAAGGGTGTGGCCGGCCACGTCGGCGACCAGCGTGCCGTGCGGGCCGCCGGGCGCGGTGGTCGCCGCTCCGGCGGTCGGGCCGGCGACGGTGGTCGCCGCGCCGACGGTCGCCGCCCGGTCCTCGGACGTCGGGCCGGGCGTCGGGTGGGCCACGGTCGGGTCCGGCGTCAACGAGCCGGCGGCCGGTGCTCCCGCGGCCCCGGCCGGTGCGGCGGGGCTTCCGGCGGGCGGCCGGGCACCGGGCCGGCCGGCCCGGCGGGGCAGCGGCAGATCGGTCAGCGCCCCCTCGGCGACCGGGAGTTCCGGCTGCTCCAGCACGGTCGGCGCGATGCCCAGCTCGGCGTGGAGCAGCCGGGCCACCAGCGGGATCCGGGTGGAGCCGCCGACCAGGAACAGGCCGGAGAGCTGCTCGGGCCGCACCCCGGCGGCGGCGGTCACCCGCCGGGTCTCGGCGACCGCGCGGGCGAGCAGCGGCGCGGCGAGACGCTCGAAGTCCTCCCGGGTCAGCGGCACGGCCGCCTCCACCCCCGGCACGGCCACCGGCGCGACCATCACCCGGGAGAGCATCTCCTTGGCCCCGCGCACGTTGTCCCAGAGCTGCTGCCGGTCGCGCCGGTCGGCGGTGGTCGCCGGGTCGGTCAGCCGGGCCCAGCGCCCGGGGTGGGCCGGACCCACCAGCTCGCCGAGCCGCCCGAGCAGGGCCGCGTCCAGGTCGAGGCCGCCCAGGTCGTCGATCCCGCCGGTGGCGACCAGGTGGAAGCCGGAGTCGCCCCACGGGTCGGCACCCTCGTTGCGCAGCACGGCCACGTCGAGCGTGCCGCCGCCGAAGTCGAACACCGCCACCGCGCCGCCCACCGGCACCGGCCGGCGCAGCACCTGGGTGAAGTAGCGGGCCGCGGCCACCGGCTCGCGCAGCAGGCGGGTGCCGGGCGCGATCGGTCCGGCGAGCGTGTGCTCGGCCGCGGCCGGCCAGCCGGCCAGTTCCAGCGCGTCGTGCAGCACCTGCCGCCGGGCCGGCGGCCAGACCGCCGGATGCGTCACCACCGCCGGGGGCAGCAGACCGACCGCGGCCACCGCGGCGTCCGCGACCATCCGCAGCGCCGTGGCCAGCAGCTCCGCCGGCCGGTACGCCCGCCCGCCCAGCTCGACGGTCTCCTCGTCGACCCGCCGCTTCGGGTTCGGCTCGTAGCCGGCCGGGTCGGCCTGGGCCAGGCGCTGGGCGTCCCGCCCGACGTGCAGGTGGCCGGCGGTGTCGGCGTACACGCCGGACGGCAGGATCGGGTGGCCGTCCACCAGCAGCGGCCGGGTGGTCCCGTCCGGCCGGCGCAGCACCGCCACCGTGTTCGAGGTGCCGAGGTCCACGCCGAGGGCGAAACCGTCCTGCTGGCCTGACATCCGTCACTACCTCCACCCGACGAGGGGCACGTCCGGCCCCGCATCGTACGCAGCCCGCGCCGCCCCGCCCCTCACCCGGTACGCGGAATCGGGTGGCCCGGCCGGGTGGTCAGCGCCTACCGTCGCCGCCATGAAGGTGCTCTCCGTGAACGTGGGCCGGCCCCGACCCAACCCCTGGAAGGGGATCGCGTCGACCGGCATCGACAAGCGACCCGTCGACGGCCCGGTCGCGGTCAGCGCGCCCGGCCCGAAGGGCGCCGGCGAGGTCGGTCTGGCCGGCGACCGGGTCTACGACGTGGCCCACCACGGCGGCACCGACCAGGCGGTCTACGCGTACGCCCGGGAGGATCTGGACCGCTGGCAGGCCGAGCTGGGCCGGCCGCTGGGCAACGGCAGCTTCGGCGAGAACCTGACCACCACCGGTGTGGACGTGAACGGCGCGCTGGTCGGTGAGCGGTGGCGGGTCGGGGCGGAGCTGGTCCTGGAGGTCTCCTGCGCGCGCATCCCGTGCGGCACGTTCCAGGGCTGGCTGGGCGAGCAGGGCTGGATCAGGCGGTTCACCCGGGCCGCGGTGCCGGGGGCGTACCTGCGGGTGGTCGAGCCGGGCGCGGTCCGGGCCGGCGATCCGGTGGAGGTCGTGCACCGGCCGGACCACGAGGTGACCGTGGCGTTCCTGTTCCGGGCCGTGACGACGGAGCCGGACCTGCTGCCCCGGGTGCTGGTGGCCGACGCGCTGCCGGCGGAGGACGCGGAACGGATCCGGAGACGAATCGACGCCTGAACGCCGGTGGAGCGGTGGAGCGGGCGACGGGAATCGAACCCGCGTAGTCAGTTTGGAAGACTGAAGCTCTACCATTGAGCTACGCCCGCGAGCGCCCCGCGTCGACGGGGCACACGCGACAGCGTACCGAATCCTCCGGGCCGCACGCGCATCCCCCACCGGCGGACCGCGCGCCCCACGCGGGCCCGTGGTGCCCCGGTCACCCGCGGGAGGGCCCGGACGGCATACACTCTTTGTCGCCACGGGGTGTGGCGCAGCTTGGTAGCGCACTCGCTTTGGGAGCGAGGGGCCGTGGGTTCAAATCCCGCCACCCCGACTGTCGTTCGCGACCGGATCGTCCCGGGAACCGCCGGTTTCTCCGCGCGGTACCCGGGCCCTGCCGATGCCGCAGGCCGACTCGCCTACACTCGATGCGCGCAATCACGCCCCAGAATCGACACCCAGATCCGTCAAGGAGTACGCCTGTGAAGAGCACCGTCGAGACTCTGAGCCCGACGCGCGTGCGGCTCGCCATCGAGGTGCCGTTCGTCGAGCTCGAGCCGAGCCTCAAGAAGGCGTACCGGGAGATCGGGCAGCAGGTCCAGGTTCCCGGCTTCCGCCGGGGCAAGGTTCCCAGCGCCGTGATCGACCAGCGGGTGGGCCGGGGGACCGTCCTCAACGAGGCGATCCAGGAGGCCATCCCGCAGAACATCCTCGCCGCGGTCCGGGAGCACGACCTCAAGACGCTCGGCCGCCCCGAGGTCGACATCACCGAGTTCAACGACGGTGACTCGCTCAACTTCACCGCCGAGGTCGACGTCCGTCCGGAGATCACCCTGCCGGACCCGGCCACCATCGAGGTGACCGTCGACGAGATCGAGATCGCCGACAGCGAGATCGACGAGCAGGTCAACAGCCTGCGCGAGCGGTTCGCCACGCTGAAGACGGTGGAGCGCGCCGCCCAGGACGGCGACTTCGTCCAGATCGACCTGAACGCGACCGTCGACGGCGAGGACGTCCCCGGCGGTTCGGCGAGCAACATCTCGCACGAGGTCGGCAGCAAGCAGCTCCTGCCGGGGCTGGACGAGGCGCTGGTCGGCCTGGCTGCCGGGGACAGCACCACCTTCACCACCCAGCTCGTCGGCGGTGACTTCGCCGGCCGCGACGCCGAGGTGGCGGTGACCGTCCGCACGGTGAAGGAGAAGGAGCTCCCCGAGCTCGACGACGACTTCGCGCAGATGGCCAGCGAGTTCGACACCATCGAGGAGCTGCGCGCCGACCTGCGCGAGCGGGTCACCCGCGGCAAGCAGGTCGAGCAGATCTACGCCGCCCGCGACAAGGCGCTGGAGCAGATGGTGGCCGCCGCCGAGGTGCCGGCGCCGGAGGGTGTCGTCAAGGAGGAGGTCGAGAGCCGCAAGGCCGCGATGGTCGACCAGCTCGAGCGCATCGGCGCCTCCCTGGAGGAGTACCTCGCGGCGGAGGAGAAGACCGAGGAGCAGATCGACGCCGAGCTGACCGAGGCGGCGACCGACGGCGTCAAGATCCAGCTGCTGCTGGACACGCTCGCCGACGCGGAGGACGTGCAGGTCTCCGACGACGAGTTCGGCCACGAGATCGTGCACCGGGCGCAGCGCGCCGGCATGGCCCCGCAGCAGTACTACGACCAGCTCGCCCGCTCCGGCGCCGCCGCGGCCGTCTTCGGTGACGTCCGGCGGGGCAAGGCGCTCGCCGCGGTGATGGAGAAGATCAAGATCAAGGACGCGGCGGGCAACGAGGTCTCCCTCGACGCGCTGCGGGCCCAGAACGAGGCCGAGCACGACCACCAGCACTGATCGTTCCGGCGACGGCCGTCGTCCCGCGCTGTGCGCCGGGCGGCGGCCGAAACCCTTTCCGGGGTACGCCGTGCGGGTGACTGCGCTGAGAGCGAACAGTGCCCCGACCGGGAGTACGCCCGTAGGGCGAGCGGTTAGTGTCGGACAGGACGGTACGGAGAGCGAAGGGCTGCCATGACCGACATGCACATCCCCAAGAAGTCGCTCCGGGCGATCGAGGCCCGCGGTGGCGACTCCATTGGCAACCTCGACGACTCGGTCTACAACCGGTTGCTCAAGGAACGCATCATCTTCCTGGGCAGCGAGGTGAACGACCAGGTGGCCAACCGCATCTGCGCGCAGCTGCTGCTGCTCGCCGCGGAGGACCCGGACCGCGACATCTTCCTCTGGATCAACTCGCCGGGTGGCTCGGTCTACTCCGGCATGGCGATCTACGACACCATGCAGTACATCGACAACGACGTGTCGACCGTGGCCATGGGCATGGCCGCCTCGATGGGTCAGCTGCTGCTCTGCGCCGGCACCAAGGGCAAGCGCTACGCCCTGCCGCACGCGCGGATCATGATGCACCAGCCCTCGGGTGGCCTCGGCGGCACCGCGTCGGACATCGCGATCCAGGCCGAGCAGATGCTCTACACCAAGCGGATGTTCCAGGAGCGGGTCGCGCACCACACCGGCCAGTCCCAGGCGCAGATCGAGGCGGACTCGGACCGCGACCGCTGGTTCACCGCCCAGGAGGCCATGGACTACGGCTTCATCGACAAGGTGATCATCGGGGCCACGCAGGTTCCGGATGGCGCCGGGACCCTGAGCTGACCGAGGAGCTGACGATGACCGACCTGAGCCTGCCGCCCCAGTTCGCGGCCGTGCACAACCGCTACGTCCTGCCGTCGTTCGTCGAGCGCACGTCGTACGGGATGAAGGAGTCCAACCCCTACAACAAGCTCTTCGAGGACCGGATCATCTTCCTCGGGGTCCAGGTGGACGACGCGTCGGCCAACGACGTGATGGCCCAGCTGCTGACGCTTGAGGGCACTGACCCGGACCGCGACATCATCATGTACATCAACTCGCCCGGCGGCTCCTTCACCGCCATGACGGCGATCTACGACACCATGCAGTACGTCCGGCCGGACATCCAGACCGTCTGCCTCGGGCAGGCGGCCAGCGCGGCGGCGGTGTTGCTCGCTGCCGGTACGCCGGGCAAGCGCATGGCGCTGCCGAACTCGCGGATCATCATCCACCAGCCGGCCACCGAGGGCGGCTACGGCCAGGGCTCGGACATCGAGATCCAGGCCCGGGAGATCCTGCGGATGCGGACGCAGTTGGAGGACATGCTGTCCCGTCACTGCAACCGGCCGATCGAGCAGGTCCGTAAGGACATCGACCGTGACAAGATCATGACGGCCGAGGAGTCCAAGGAGTACGGGCTTGTCGACACCATCCTGACCAGCCGCAAGAAGGGTCTGCTGGCGACTCACGCCGCGGGCTGAGCACGAACGGGGATCGGAGGTCGGCCGGGGGCGGTTCCCGGCCGACCTCTGACACACCCGTTTTGGGGGTCGGAGAAAACCCGGCCACCGGGTAACGTCGGGTCTGTACCGCTCCGGGGTCGGATCGGGGGATCCGACAGCACAGCAGGACGACAGGACGGACGGGCGCGGTGGCGTCCGCAGGTCAGGGCCGGCGCTCCGGCCGATGAGTGCAGGGAGAACGTAGGTGGCACGGATCGGTGACGGCGGCGACCTACTGAAGTGCTCCTTCTGTGGCAAGTCACAGAAGCAGGTCAAGAAGCTCATCGCGGGCCCCGGGGTCTACATCTGCGACGAGTGCATCGATCTCTGCAACGAGATCATCGAGGAGGAGCTGGCCGAGTCCGGCGAGGTGAAGTGGGAAGAGCTTCCCAAGCCGATGGAGATCTGCCAGTTCCTCGACAACTACGTCGTCGGTCAGGAGCAGGCCAAGAAGGCGCTCGCCGTCGCGGTCTACAACCACTACAAGCGGATCCAGGCCGAGGCCGCGGGCGCGCCCGGTTCCGGCAGTGACGGCGTCGAGCTGGCCAAGTCCAACATCCTGCTGCTCGGCCCGACCGGTTGCGGCAAGACCCACCTGGCGCAGACGCTGGCCCGGATGCTCAACGTCCCGTTCGCGATCGCCGACGCCACCGCGCTCACCGAGGCGGGCTACGTCGGCGAGGACGTGGAGAACATCCTCCTCAAGCTGATCCAGGCCGCCGACTACGACATCAAGCGCGCCGAGACCGGCATCATCTACATCGACGAGGTCGACAAGATCGCCCGCAAGTCGGAGAATCCCTCGATCACGCGCGACGTCTCCGGCGAGGGCGTGCAGCAGGCCCTGCTGAAGATGCTGGAGGGCACGGTGGCCAACGTGCCGCCGCAGGGCGGTCGGAAGCACCCGCACCAGGAGTTCATCCAGATCGACACCACAAACGTGCTGTTCATCTGCGGTGGCGCGTTCGCCGGCCTCGACCAGATCATCGAGTCCCGCACCGGCTCCGGCGGCACCGGCTTCGGCGCCCGGCTCCGGTCGGTCTCGGAGCGGTCGACCGACGACATCTTCAGCCAGGTCATGCCGGAGGACATGCTGAAGTTCGGCCTGATCCCGGAGTTCATCGGCCGGCTCCCGGTGATCACCAACGTGCGCAGCCTCGACCGCAGCGCGCTGGTCCGGATCCTCACCGAGCCGCGCAACGCGCTCGTCCGGCAATATCAACGCCTCTTCGAGCTGGACGGCGTCGAGCTGGAGTTCGAAGAGCCGGCGCTGGAGGCCATCGCCGACCAGGCCATGCTCCGCGGCACCGGGGCCCGTGGCCTGCGGGCGATCATGGAGGAGGTGCTCCTCTCCGTGATGTACGAGGTGCCGAGCAACCCCGACGCCGCCCGGGTGCTGATCACCCGCGAGGCCGTCCTGGAGAACGTCAACCCGACGATCGTGCCCCGCGAGTTCACCGGCCGGCGTCGCCGGGACCGCGAGGAGAAGTCGGCCTGACCGCCCGTCGCGACCGCGCCCGGGTCAGCTCGGGCGCGGTCCGCGTGAACGGGTCCGGCGGTCCCACTCGCCCGACGGGGTGACCGCCACCATCATCAGTCGCACCGGCTCGTCGCCGGCCGTGCGGTAGCCGTGCTCCCGGTCGGCGTGGAACTCCACCGTCTCGCCGGCGTCCACCCGGTGGTCGACGCCGTCGACGGTGACCGTGACGGCGCCGTCCAGCACGTGCAGGATCTCCCGCGTGCCGTGGGCGTGGTCGGGGGAGTGCAACGCCTCGCCGGGCCGCATCCGCCAGTCCCAGAGCTCCACCAGGTCGGGCTCGCCCAGGCCGCTGAGCAGGCGGGCGACGCCACCGTGCGCGCCGCGCCACAGCACCGGCGCCTGGTCCGCCGGGGTGATCCGGACGGTGCTCTCCTCGGCCGGCTCCAGCAACCGGGCCATGCTGACCCCGAACGCGTCGGCCACCCGGCAGAGCGTGCCGATGCTCGGGTTGGTGCGGGCGCCCTCGATCTGCACCAGCATCCCCTTGCTGACCCCGGACCGGCCGGCGAGTTCCTCGAAGGACCAGCCGCGCGCGGCTCGCAGATCGCGTACCTGCCGGGCGACCGCGGCGGTCACCGCGCCCACCCGCCCACCGCTTTCGGTCATCATACTATCCTTCACGGTCACTATTGTGATACGACTGCCGGATGCTTCCCATTGTGCTCGCCGCGGTCTCCGCGATCGCGTTCGGCACGGCCGACTTCTCCGGCGGCAAGGCCTCCCGGCACGCCGACCCGATCGCCGTGACCGTGGTGTCGCAGATGATCAGCCTGCCGCTGCTCGGTGTGCTGGTGCTCGTCGTGCCCGGCGCACCGACCACAGGCGACCTGGCCTGGGGCCTGCTCGCCGGCGTGGCCGGCGTGGCCGGCGTGGTGCTGCTCTACCGCGCGCTCGCCACCGGCGTGATGGCCGTCGTGGCACCGGTCACCGCGATCACCGCCGCGATCGTGCCGATCGTCGCCGGCCTGCTCGTCGCCGACTCCCCGGGCACCGTCGCGCTGGGCGGCGCCGGGCTGGCCGTGGTGGCGATCGCTCTGGTGAGCCTCGGCGAGCGCGGCGGCGCCGGCCGCGTCTCGGGGCGGATCATCGGCACCGCGCTCGCCGCCGGCCTGCTCTTCGGCATCTTCTTCGCGCTGCTCGGGCAGGCCGGCGAACGCGCCGGCATGTGGCCGGTGCTGGCACTGCGCGTCAGCTCCATCGCGTTCGGTCTGGCGCTCGCCGCCCGCGCCGGTGTCCGCCTGCGGCTGGGCCGGCGGGTGCTCGGCTGGGCCGCCGCGGCCGGACTGCTCGACTCCGCGGCGAACGCGCTCTACCTCGCCGCCGCCGCGCGGGGCCATCTCAGTGTGGTGGCGGCCATCGCGTCGCTCTACCCGGCGAGCACGGTGCTGCTCGCGCTCGCCGTGGATCGGGAACGGCTACGACCGGTGCAACTGGCCGGGCTCGGATTCGCCGCCGCCGCGCTCGTGCTGGCCAGCGTCTGAGCCCTGTCGTCCAGCGGCCGGCAGCCGTACCCTCTCCTCATGCGCGTCGCCGTCTGCCAGCTCAACGCCCACGACGACCGGGCGGCGAACCTCGCCGCCGCCGAGGCCCTGCTGGTCCGGGCCGCGGCGGCCGGCGCCGACCTGGCCCTCCTGCCGGAGTACGTGGACTACCTCGGCCACGCCGACCGGATGCCGCCGGCCGAACCGGTCGACGGCGCGGTGGGCCGATTCTTCGCCGAGACCGCCCGCCGGCTCGGCCTCTGGGTGATCGCGGGCTCGTTCCACGAGGCCGGCCCGGACCCGGCGCACACCTGGAACACCTCACTGGTCTTCGACCGTGCGGGCGCGCTCGCCGCCGCGTACCGGAAGATCCACCTGTACGACGTGGAGATTCCCGGCCGGGTCTCCTATCAGGAGTCGGCCACTGTCGCTCCGGGGGAGAAGCCCGTGGTGGTCGACGTCGAGGGTCTCCGCGTCGGCCTGTCGATCTGTTACGACCTGCGGTTTCCGGAGCTCTACCGGCAACTCGCCGTCGACGGCGGCGCCGAACTCCTGGTCGTGCCGGCCGCGTTCATGATGCACACCGGGCGGGACCACTGGGAGGTGCTGCTGCGGGCCCGGGCGATCGAGAACCAGTGCTTCGTGGCGGCGGCCGGCCAGACCGGTGACCACGACCCGGGCCGGACCTGTTTCGGGCGGAGCATGGTGGTGGACCCGTGGGGGACGGTGGTGAGCCAGGTTCCGGACGGCCCGGGCCTGGCGGTCGCCGAGGTGGACCTGGAGCGGCTGCGGACCATCCGGGCCGAGCTGCCCAGTCTCGCCAACCGCCGGCTCTGACCCGGCTCAGGTCTCCAGGAGCACACCCAGCACCGCGAAGCAGGCGATGGCCGCGGCGGTGACCAGCAGCGCGGTGGCCATCCGGGACGGGCCCCGGCGGACCAGCCGTCCCACCGACAGCACCAGCACGGCGAGCACGAACGCGCCGATGACCAGCTGCCAGAACGGCAGCAGGAGACCGAGTAGAGCCTCCTCGGCGAGGGCCGGGAGCCGGGACAGGTCAGCCATGCGGACCACTCTGGCACGGCGGGTCCCGATCCGGACCCTCCCCGCGAGCGCCATCCCCGGAACCCGGGTCACCACAGATAATGACGATCATTGATTTGCCTTCCGGAGCACCTCCGCGTAACTTTCTCTCTGCACGCGGGAAGCCGGGGCAAACCGGCCGAGAGCGGGCATCAGGATGGTGGCGGTGACGCCGAGCCAGACTGAGGATTCGGGCGGTGCGGAAACACTCCGGGAACACGGGGTTGCAAACGCGAAGCCGACCGGGTAGAGTTCGGAAGCCGGCAGGGAGCCGGGCGGGTGGCTGCGAGAGCGGCGCCGGCCGGTCCGCCGGAAACCACGACAGCAACGACCGCCGGGTACGGCGTGCGTCAGCGTGGATCGGCTCGAACCAAGGTGATCACCTCGGACCTGAGGTTGACAGCCAAAGTCGAACCGGGTAAGTTAGAGAGGTTGCCCCAAGCGGGGGTCCTGCGATGCAGGGTCTCGGGTTGGTGTGTGGTTGTTCTTTGAGAACTCAACAGGGTGCTTGATAAGCCAGTGCCAATTGTTTTATACCCCGGACTGGTCAGGCTTTGGTCTGTCTG
>NZ_JBEZCX010000014.1:104325-191911 GCF_040647835.1 Micromonospora sp. NPDC049240 | reverse complement strand
ACACCCCCCGGATCATCCGAACGACAGGGGCAGGAAGTCATACCGGGCCGGGCGACCGAGGGTCCCCGGCTGGGGACGATCAAAAAGGTAACGGGTCAGAGGCGGACGAGCATCTTGCCGAGGTTCTCGCCGCGCAGCAGGCCGAGGAAGGCGTCCGGGGCCTGCTCGATGCCGTCGACCACCGTCTCGTCGTACGACAGGCGACCCTCGCGCAGCCAGCCGGCCACCTCCTGCACGAACTGCTCGCGCAGGTGACCGTGGTCACCGACGAGGAAGCCGCGCAGCGTCAGCCGCTTGCCGATCACCAGCGCCAGGTTGCGCGGGGCGGCCGGCGGCTCGGCCGAGTTGTACTGGGCGATCATGCCGCAGATGGCGGCCCGGCCGTGCAGGTTCATCGCCCCGATCGCGGCCTCCAGGTGCTCCCCGCCGACGTTGTCGAAGTACACGTCGACACCGTCCGGGGCGGCGGCCTTGAGCTGCTCGTACACCGGCCCGTCGTGGTAGTCGAAGGCGGCGTCGAAGCCGAGCGCGGCGAGCCGCTCGACCTTCGCCCGGGAGCCGGCGCTGCCGATCACCCGGCCGGCGCCGCGCAGCTTCGCGATCTGCCCGACCATCGAGCCCACCGCGCCGGCCGCGCCGGAGACGAAGACCGTCTCCCCCGGCTTCATGGCGGCCACGTCGAGCAGCCCGGCGTACGCGGTCAGCCCGGTCATGCCGAGCACGCTCAGGTAGGCGCTGACCGGCGCGAGGCCGGCGTCGACCTTGCGGACGGCCGTCGCGTCGACAAGCGCGTACTCGCGCCAGCCCAGGCCGTGCAGCACGATGTCGCCGGGCTTGACGCCCGCGGCCTCGCCGGCCACCACCTCACCGATCGCGCCGCCGTCGAGCGGGGCGTCGAGCGCGAACGGCGGGACGTACGACTTGACGTCGTTCATCCGTCCCCGCATGTAGGGGTCGACGGACATGAACTGGTTGCGCACCACGACCTGACCCGGCCCCGGCGTCGGCACGTCGGTGGTGACCAGTTGGAAGTTGTCGGCGGTCGGCCAGCCCTCGGGGCGGGACGCCAGGTGGATCTCCCGGTTCACGCTGCTCACAGGGCCTCCCGGACGGTCAGCGCGACCTCGATGTTGCCGCGGGTCGCGTTCGAGTAGGGGCAGACCTGGTGGGCCGCCTCGACCAGCTTCTCGGCGGCCGACCGCTCGACGGCGGGCAGGTCCACGACCAGTGTCACGGTCAGGCCGTAGCCGCCGCTGCCGTTCGGGCCGATGCCCACCTCGGCCTCGACGACCGAGCCGGCGACGTCCGCCTTGGCCTGGCGGGCGACGATGCGCAGCGCGGAGTGGAAGCAGGCGGCGTAGCCGGCCGCGAAGAGCTGCTCGGGGTTGGCCGCGCCGCCGGCGCCGCCCATCTCCTTCGGCACCGCGAGGTTCAGGTCGACGGTGCCGTCGGAGGTGCGGACGTGGCCGTCGCGACCGTCGCCGGTGGCCTTGGCGGACGCGGTGTAGAGGACCTGCATTGTCACTGCTCCTTCTGTCGGTGGATCGTCTCGGTGACCCGGGTGAGCGTGTCGCGGAGATTGACCAGTTCGGCCGCCGTGAGGCCGGTGGCCACGGCCACCCGCATCGGCACGTCCGCCATCCGCTCCCGCAGCGCCCGGCCGCGATCGGTGAGGCCCACCTCGACCCGGCGCTCGTCGGCGGCCGAGCGGGTTCGCACCACCAGGCCGGCCCCCTCCAGCCGCTTGAGCAGCGGGGAGAGCGTGCCGGAGTCGAGCCGGAGCCGCGCGCCGAGCTCGGAGACCGTGGGGGCGTCGTCGTCGCGCTCCCAGAGCACCAGCAGCACCAGGTACTGCGGGTAGGTCAGGCCGTGCTCGTCGAGGATGGGCCGGTAGACGTCGGTCAGGGCGCGCGACGCCGCGTAGAGCGCGAAGCACACCTGCCGGCGCAGCACCAGATCATCGGTCACCCGTCGAACTGTAGCGCGCAATCAAGTTGTGCACAACCTATAGCCGCCGCTTCGGCGGAAGGACGAGCGAGCGGCCCTGCCAACTTGATGGCGTAAACGACTCAACGCGCCGGAGATCGGGCGCACAGGCGTTGACCCATCCACGCCATCAAGTTGGTAGCGCCTCACGACCTACCTCTCTCCGGGTCGGAGAGAGGTAGGGCCGGGCGGGCCGGCTCAGGGCCCGGGGACGTACGCCTCCAGCTCGATCTCGACCAGATGCTCCGGGTCGAGCAGACCGGCCACCACCACCATGGTGGCCACCGGACGAACCGGGCCGAACACCGCGTTGTGCGCCCGGCCCACCTCGTCGACGTAGAGCCGGTCGGTCACGTACATCCGGGTCCGGACCACGTCGGCCGGTTCCGCGCCCACCTCGGCCAGCGCGTCCAGGCCGATCCGGATCGCCTGCGCGGTCTGCGCCGCCGCGTCCCCCACGTGCGCCACCCGACCGTCCACCATGGAGGTGCAGCCGGCGGTGATCGCCAGCGAGCCGGCCCGGACCACCCGGGAGTAGCCGTAGAGCGCCTCCCACGGGCCGCCCGAGCCGAGCCGGGTCACCACCGGCGACCCGCCCACCTCGATCGTCACGCGCCGGCCCGCAGCGTGGCGAGCGCCTGGGCGACCGTGAACGCGCCGGCGTAGAGCGCCTTGCCGGCGATCACGCCCTCCACGCCGACCGGCTCCAGCGTGGCCAGCGCCCGCAGGTCGTCGAGCGTGGACACCCCGCCGGAGGCGATCACCGGCGCGTCGGTGCGGGCGCACACCTCGCGCAGCAGATCCAGGTTCGGCCCCCGCATGGTGCCGTCCTTGGTGATGTCGGTGACCACGTACCGCGCCGCGCCGGCCGCGTCCAGCCGGGCCAGCACGTCGTAGAGGTCACCGCCGTCGCGGGTCCAGCCCCGCGCCGAGAGGGTACGCCCGCGCACGTCCAGCCCGATCGCCACACGGTCCCCGTACTCGCCGCAGATCCGGTCGCACCACTCGGGATCCTCCAACGCGGCGGTGCCGATGTTGACCCGGGCCGCCCCGGTGCCCAGCGCCGCCCGCAACGACTCGTCGTCGCGGATCCCGCCGGACAGCTCCACCTTGACGTCGAGCTTGCCGACCACCTCGGCGAGCAGCGCCGCGTTGGAGCCCCGACCGAACGCCGCGTCCAGGTCGACCAGGTGGATCCACTCCGCGCCGTCGGACTGCCAGGCGAGCGCCGCCTCCAGCGGGTCGCCGTACGCGGTCTCGCTGCCGGCGGCGCCCTGCACGAGCCGGACGGCCTGGCCGTCGGCGACGTCCACGGCGGGCAACAGGTCAAGGCTCAACGGTTGTCTCCTCGCATCCTCAACGACGGTCCAACGCGATCACCACGATCGCCGGCAGGACCAGCAGCAACAACACGACCAACGCCAGACGCAGCGCGAGGTCGTCGACGAAACTCCAGATGCCGATCACCGCGACGGCGGTGAGCAGCACGATGGCCGCCCGCTCCCGCCGGCTGTGCCGGCGCAGCCGACCGGTGCGCCCCCGCCGCAGCCGGGGCGTCAGCCGACGTACCCAGGCCCGGCGCCGCTCCCGACGGGCCACCCGCCGGGCCCGGACGGCGCGTTCCCGCTCCTGCTCGGCCTCGCGGGCCGCCCGACGGCGGGCCCGCTCCTTACTCAACAGTGCCGAGCCAGTTGCGCAGGAGCGCCGCACCCGTGTCGGCCGACTTCTCCGGGTGGAACTGGGCGGCGGACAGCGCCCCCCGCTCCACCGCCGCGACGAAGTCGCCGCCGTGGTGCGCGGTGGTCACGACGGCGCCGGCGGCGGCGAGCGCGGCCGGGTCGGTGACCCCGTAGGAGTGCACGAAGTAGAACCGGGCGTCGGCCGGCAGGCCGGCGAAGAGCACCGACCCGACCGGCGGGCGCACCGTGTTCCAGCCCATGTGCGGCAGGCGCGGCGCGGGCAGCTTCGTCACCCCGCCGGGCAGCAGGCCCAGGCCCTTGGTCACGACGCCGTGCTCGTCGCCGTGCTCGAAGAGCACCTGCATGCCGACGCAGATGCCGAGCACCGGGCGGCCCGCCGCCACCCGCTCGGCGATCACCGGGCCGGCGCCGAGCGCCTCGATGCCCGCCATGCACGCGGCGTACGCGCCGACGCCCGGCACCACCAGGCCGTCGGCCCCGGCGGCGGCGGTCAGGTCGTCGGTCACGGTGACGTCCGCACCGGCCCGCTCCAGCGCGCGCTCGGCCGAACGCAGGTTGCCCGAGCCGTAGTCGAGCACCACCACCCGCCGGGCCATCAGCCCTCCCCGGGCAGCAGCCAGAGCAGCCCGCCGGCGGTGGCCAGCACGGCCAGCAGGCCGGTGACCACCACGGCGGCGCGGGCCGCGCCCTGCTTGTACAGCGACCACGTCCCGCCGACCAGCACCCCGGCCAGGATCAGCAGCAGCGTCGGCAACACCTTCATCGCTACAGGGCGCCCTTCGTGCTGGGCACCACGCCGGCGCTGCGCGGGTCGATCGCGGTCGCCTCACGCAGCGCCCGGGACACGGCCTTGAACTGGGCCTCGACCACGTGGTGCGCGTCCGGGTGGCCGCCGGGCCGGGCCGCCCGCAGCACGTCCACGTGCAGCGTGACCCGGGCCGACTGACCGAACGACTCCCAGATGTGCCGGGTCATGCTGGTCGGGTAGACCGGCCCGATGTACGGCGACAGCGCCGGCTCGTCGTGCACCACGTACGGCCGGCCGGACAGGTCGACCGCGGCCCGCACCAGCACCTCGTCCATCGGGACGGTGGCCGAGCCGTACCGCCGGATGCCGGCCTTGTCGCCCAGCGCCCGGTCGAACGCCGAGCCCAGCGCGAGCGCGGTGTCCTCCATGGTGTGGTGCGCGTCGATCTCCAGGTCGCCGACCGTGTGCACGGTCAGGTCGAAGCCGCCGTGCCGGGCGATCTGGTTCAGCATGTGGTCGTAGAAGCCGACGCCGGTCTCGATGTCGGCCTTGCCGGTGCCGTCGAGGTCGATCTCGACGAGCACCTTGGTCTCGTTGGTGACCCGCTCGATCCGGGCGGTGCGGTTCATGACAACTTCTCCATCGCGGACAGAAAGGCGTCGGTCTCGGCCGGGGTTCCGGCGGTGACCCGCAGCCAACCGGGCAGGCCGACGTCACGGACCAGCACGCCGGCGTCGAGCAGGGTACGCCAGGCGACGCCCTGGTCGCCGCCGACGTCGAACAGCACGAAGTTGGCGTCGCTGTCGGCCACCCGGCGCCCCCGCGCGCGCAGCTCGGCGACGATCCGGTCGCGCTGGACCATGATCGCGGAGACGGTGCCGAGCAACGCGTCCCGGTGCGCCAGCGCCGCCCGGGCGGCGGCCTGGGTGAGCGCGGAGAGGTGGTACGGCAGCCGGACCAGTTGCACCGCCGCCACCACCGCCGGGTCGGCGGCCAGGTAACCCAGCCGGCCGCCGGCGAACCCGAACGCCTTGCTCATGGTGCGGGTGACCACCAGCCGGGGGTGGCCGGGCAGCACGGCGAGCGCACTGACCGTGCCGGGCCGGGCGAACTCCGCGTACGCCTCGTCCACCACCACCATGCCGGGCGCCTCGGCCAGCACGGCGGCGACCACGGCCGGGTCGAGCGCGGTGCCGGTCGGGTTGTTCGGCGAGCAGAGGAACACCACGTCCGGGCGGTGCGCGCGAACCTGGTCGACCGCGTCGGCGGCGGTCAGCCCGAAGTCGGCGCCCCGGACGCCGGGGATCCACCGGGTGCCGGTGCCGAGCGCCAACAGCGGGTGCATCGAGTACGCCGGGGTGAAGCCGAGCGCGGTGCGCCCGGGGCCGCCGAACGCCTGGAGCAACTGCTGCTGGATCTCGTTCGAGCCGTTGGCCGCCCACACGTGGTCGGCGGTGAGGTCGTGGCCCAGGTACGCCGCCAGGTCGGCGCGGAGCGCCACCGCGTCCCGGTCCGGGTAGCGGTTGAGGTCACGCAGCTCGGCCGCGACCGCCTTGCCGATCGCCTCGACCACCGGCTCGGGCACCGGGTAGGAGTTCTCGTTGGTGTTCAGCCGCACCGGCACGTCGAGCTGCGGCGCGCCGTACGGGGAGCGTCCGCGCAGGTCGTCCCGAATCGGCAGGTCGTCGAGCGTGGTCACGAGTCGTCTCCGGGGAAGCGGACGCGGACCGCCTGGCCGTGCGCCGGCAGGTCCTCCACGCCGGCCAGCGTGACCACGTGCGGGGCCACCTCGCGCAGCGCCTGCTCGGTGTACTCCACCAGGTGGACGCCGCGCAGGAAGGACTGCACGGACAACCCGGAGGAGTGCCGGGCGCAGCCGCCGGTGGGCAGCACGTGGTTGGAGCCGGCGCAGTAGTCGCCGAGCGACACCGGCGACCAGGCGCCCACGAAGATCGCACCGGCGTTGCGCACCCGCAACGCCCACTCGCGGGCGTTCTCGGTCTGGATCTCCAGGTGCTCGGCCGCGTACGCGTCGACCACCCGCAGCCCGGCCGCCAGGTCGTCGACGAGGACCACGCCGCTCTGCTCGCCGCGCAGCGCGGTGCCGATCCGCTCGGCGTGCTTGGCCGCCGGCACCCGCCGGGCCAGCTCGGCGTCGACCGCGTCGGCCAGCTCGGTCGACGGCGTGACCAGCACGCTGGCTGCCAGCGGGTCGTGCTCGGCCTGGCTGATCAGGTCGGCGGCGACGTGCGCCGGGTCGGCGGTGTGGTCGGCCAGGACGGCGATCTCGGTCGGGCCGGCCTCGGCGTCGATGCCGACCACGCCGCGCAGCAGCCGCTTCGCGGCGGTGACCCAGATGTTGCCCGGCCCGGTGATCATGTCGACCGGGTCGCAGCGCTCGTCGCCGGCCGGGTCGACCGTCGCGCCGTACGCGAGCATGGCCACCGCCTGGGCGCCGCCGACCGCGTACACCTCGTCGACGCCGAGCAGCGCGCAGGCGGCGAGGACCCGCGGGTCGGGCAGGCCGTCGTTGTCCTTCTGCGGCGGACTCGCCACCACCAGCGAGCGCACCCCGGCCGCCTGGGCCGGGACCACGTTCATCACCACCGTCGACGGGTACATGGCCAGGCCGCCGGGGACGTAGAGGCCCACCCGGTCGACCGGCACCCACCGCTCGGTCACCGTGCCGCCGGGCACCACGGTCGTGGTGTGGTCGGTCCGGCGCTGGTCGGCGTGGACCTTGCGGGCCCGGGTGATCGACTCCAGCAGCGCGGCGCGGACCTGCGGGTCCAGCTCACCCTCGGCGGCGCGGATCACCTCGACCGGCACCCGCAGATGCTCCGGCGCGACGCCGTCGAACCGCTCGCTGGCCTCCCGGATCGCCGGGTAGCCATGCTCGCGGACCGCCTCGACGAGGGGGCGGATCCGCTCGACCGCGACGGAGACGTCGAGCTGGGCACGGGGCAGCAGGCGGCGCGGGTCGGGCACCCCGCCGCGCAGGTCGATCCGATTCAGCACACCTGCGAGTCTAGGCCGCCGCCGATCGGACCGGCCGGGGCCGCCCGCACGCCGGGACGGTGAGCCGGGACACCCAGGCCGGGCGTGGGGGAGCTACGCTCGATCACGTGAGCGCACGGCTGCCGGTGTTCCCGCTCGGGACCGTCCTCTTCCCCGGGCTGGTCCTTCCGCTGCACATCTTCGAGGAGCGCTACCGAGCCCTGGTCCGCCACCTGGTCGGGCTGCCAGAGGGCGCGCCACGCGAGTTCGGCGTGGTGGCGATCCAGGCCGGCTGGGAGGTCGCGCCGGCCGGGCCGCCGGGCCGCTCCGGGCTGGCCGGCGGCGAGATCACCCTGCACGAGGTGGGCTGCACGGCCGAGCTGCGGCAGGTCACCGAGCTGGCCGACGGCGGGTTCGACATCGTCACGGTGGGCCGGCGCCGGTTCCGCATCGCCGAGATCGACGACGACGCCGAGCCGTACCTCACCGCCGAGGTGGAGTGGCTCCCCGAGCCGGCCGGCCCGGACGAGGTGGCCGACGTGCTGGCGGCCCGGGTGATCTCGGTGTTCCGGAACTATCTCGGCCTGATCCGGCCGGACCAGGAGGAGATCTCCGAGCAGCTCCCGGAGGACCCGACCGTGCTGTCGCACCTGGTCGCGGCGACCGCCGCGCTGACCGTCGCCGACCGGCAGCGACTGCTCGCCATCGACGACACCCCCGGTCGGCTCCGCGCCGAGCTGCGCCTGCTCAACCGCGAGTCGGCGCTGCTGCGCCAGGTCCGGGCGGTGCCGGTGCCGCTCAGCGAGCTGGCGGGTCTTCCGGCGCCGAACTGAACCCCGGCGGGTCCGACCGGCCGCCGTCCCTCGGCCCCGGGCCGACCGGCCCGGGGCCAGCGCTCTCCGACGCCGCCGGCCACCCGCCGTCCGGGCCCGACGCCGCCGGCCACCCGCCGCCCGGGCCCGACGCCGCCGGCCACCCGCCGCCCGGGCCCGACGCCGCCGGCCACCCGCCGTCCGGGCCGGGCGGGGCCGGCCACGCACCGGGCTCCGGCTCGGGGCGCAGCGACGGCCATCGCGACCAGCCGGCCAGCAACGTGTACGTGACGGCCGCGCCGAACGCCGCGAGCAGCAGGTTGCCGTGCGGCAGGGGCAGCGGACCGAACCAGTCGACACCGCCGGCGCGCAGGTCGGCCGGCTTGGTGAAGTCGGTGCCCGGTGGCGCGGTGTCCAGCAGCCGCTGGAAGGTGCCCAGCCCGATCCGCCGGCCCACCTGCCAGGCCACCACCGCCGCGCCGAGGCCGCCCAGCGTCGCCGCGAGCAGGCCGGCCGGGCCGCGCCGTCGGCGCAGCAGCACCCACAGCGCGATGGCGGAGAGGACCCCGAAGCCGAGCGCGAGCAGGCTGAACCAGCCGTCGGCCGCGATCGGTTGCTCCGGCTGCGGGACCGCGTACACCGCGCCGTCCGGCGTCTGCCGCACCGGCGTGCCCGGCGCGGCCCACGCCCACAGCAGACCCAGCGGCACCCCGAGCGCGGTGAGCAGCGCCGCCACGCCGAGGACCGTCGCCACCGGCCGGCCGCCGTCGCGGCGCGCGCCGGGCAGCTCCTGGACGACGTCCGGATGGCCGGCGAGCGGGGCCGCGCCGGGCGCGGTGACCGGGGTGCCGGCGGGCACCGGAAGGCCACCGGGCCAGCCGGACGGCTGCTCGGCGGGCGGCTGCTCCGCGGCGCCGGGACGGTCGGCGGTCCGCTCGGGGTCAGGGGTGTCCGGGCTCACCCGGTGATCCTCTCAGGCCCGGGCACGGCGTGGGGCGGTGGTCGGGCGCTCAGCGCGCGAACGGCTCCACCATCACCGCCGCCGCCTTCAGCCAGGCGTGCCGGGTCTCGGCCTGGAGCTGGTGGTACTCGATCGAGGAGCCGGTCTCCAGCGCCGGGTCGTAGGGCACCACGGTGACCGCCCGGGTACGGGTGGCGAAGTGCCGTTCCAGGTCGTCCTGGAGCGAGGTGCGCCCCGGCGTCGGGCAGGAGATCAACGTGACCGCGTTGTCGGCCAGCTCGCCCATGCCCACCTCGTGCAGCAGATCGAGCATCCAGTCCGCGCTGAAGGCGGCGTCCTCACGCGGCACGGTGGTCACCACGAGCTGGTCGGCGGCCTGCATGACGGTGCGCCAGTTCGGACTCTCCACGTTGTTGCCGGTGTCCACGCAGACCACCTCGTGGGTGCGGCGCAGCAGCTCCAGCACCCGCCTGACGGTGAACTGGTCGAGTCGCTGGGCGAAGCGCGGGCTCTCCTCGCCGGCCAGCACGTCGTACGAGCCGTCGGCGGCGTGCCGCAGGTAGTCGTCGAGGTGGGACAGCAGGGTGTCGCCGTCGAGGATCTCGATCTGCGCGAGATCGTGGACCAGGTGGCGGATGGTGCGGGCGTGTCGGGCGCTGCCGGCCCGCAGGCCCAACGTGCCCCGCAGCTCGTTGTCGTCCCAGGCGAGCACCCCGCGCCCGCGCACGCTGCCCACGGTCGCGGCGGCGAGCACGGTGGCGGTGGTCTTGTGCACCCCGCCCTTGGGGTTGGCGAACGCGAGCACCCGGGGGGTGCCCAGCTCGCGGCGGAGCACACCGGTGGCCCGTTCCAGCTCGGCGTCCGGCGCCGGGGCGCGCCACCGCGCCGGGGCCGCCTCGATCCGGCCCGGCCGTGCCTCGACCGGCCGGCGCGGGGTGGGCACGACGGGTGGTTCCGGCGGCGGCGGGATGCCGGGCCGGTACCGGCCGCGGTCCAGCAACGCGTAACGGGACTCCGCGGGCGGCGGTGCGGGACGATAGCCGCCGTCGAGCAGGGAGTATCGCGACTCGACAGGCGCCTCGGCCCGCCCGCGCGGCTCCGGCTCGGCCCGCCAGGACGGCTCGACCGGCGGCTCCGCGGGGTACGACGGCTCGGGTCGCCAGGACGGCTCCGCGCGCGGCTCGACCGGGGACTCCGTGGCGTAGGACGGGTCGACGCGCCAGGACGGCTCGCGCGGCTCCGGGGCGTAGGAGGGCTCGGCCCGCCAGGACGGCTCGGCCACCGGCTCCGGATCGGTGCGGTACGCCGGTTCCGCCCGGTACGCCGGCTCGCCGTCGAGTCGCGGGTCGGCGCGGAAGGCCGGGTCCACCCGGAACGTGGCCTCGGCCCGGTAGCCGGGCTCGGCGGCGTACGACCCGTCGGCGGCGCGACCGACGGCGGCGGCGCGGCCGGTCCAGCCGGTGCCCGCGCCACGGCGCGGCAGCGCTTCGGGGGGCGGCGGCACGGATTCCTCGGCGTGCCGGTCGGCGTCGGCGTGCTCCGCGCCGCGACCGCCGAGCCGGGCCCGGTCGAGCAGCGCCCGCCACCGCGGTGCCGGCTCACCCTGCCGACCCCAGCCGGTCTCGCTGCCGTCCAAGGATTCGCCCTCCCCCAGCCCATCGATCTGACGCCTGACAGGCTACGAACGAAACCCTATTCGGACCACTCCCCGCGCCGCACATCGCCCGGTGGCTCTGCTCACCGTGGCACCCGGCGGACCGGCGCGCATCCGGGCGTCTCAGGAGGTGGGAGTGGCATTGGCCGGAGCGGAGCCGGGGACCGGCGACCGACCGGCCGGTGAAGGTCCGCTCACTGTCGGTGCGGCTTCCGACGAATCGCCCATTCCGCCGTCCCCGGTCGGGCCGGTGTCGGCCGGTGGCCGGGCCACGTCCCGCTGCTCGGGCAGCGGCGGGGTGAACACGGTCCGGTCCAACCGGGTCACCTCCGGCGCCGGATCCACCACCCGTACGCCGGGACGGTCGGCGAGCGCGCGCAGCGCGTCCGGCGCGGCCCGGACCACCGCGGCGTAGACACAGGCGCACCCGGCCCGGTAGCCGGCCGCCTCCCGGGCCGCGACCGCCGCGCCGGTGTCGTACTCCCGACGCAGCCCGGGATCGGCGGTGGCCGCCGGGGCGGCGGCGCGGGCCCGGTAGTCGGCGGCCTCCCGGTCCTTGCGTGCGGCGACCCCGGCCATCCCGCCGACCACGTCGTCGGGCAGCCGCAGCGCGGCGATCCGGACGATCTCGGTCTGCCGGCCGGGCAGCGGCACGCGCGCGATCACCGCCGAGACCGGCGTCCCGGCCAACGCGGTCGCCACCCGGGCTGGCGTCAGGTAGGCGGCGAACGTGACGAGCGCCCAGCCGTCCGGCGCGTCCAGCCGGGCCAGCTCCGCGCCGGCGGCCCGCTGGTACGCCGGAACGGACCCGCCGGCGGCCACCCCGACGCGGGTCACCTCGCCGACCGTGCGGTCACCGACCGGCCGGTCCCGCCGCTGCGCGACGGCCACCACCAGCACCAGCAGCGCGCAGCCGAGCGCGAGCCAGGTGAGCGCCGCGGCACGCGCGCGGCGCGGCGGCGCGGTGTCGTCGTCGTCCACGGTCAGTCGCGCAGGATCTCCAGCGCCCGGGCCAGGTCGTCCGGGTAGTCGCTGACGAACGTGACCTCGTCGCCGGTGCGCGGGTGCCGGAAACTCAGCGAGCGGGCGTGCAGCCACTGCCGGGACAGCTTGAGCCGGGCCGACAGGGTCGGGTCCGCGCCGTAGGTCAGGTCGCCCACGCAGGGATGCCGCAGGGTGGAGAAGTGCACCCGGATCTGGTGCGTACGCCCGGTCTCCAGCCGCACGTCGAGCAGGCTGGCCGAGGGGAACGCCTCCAGCGTGTCGTAGTGCGTGATGCTCGGCTTGCCGCCGGAGACCACCGCCCAGCGGTAGTCGTGGTGCGGGTGCCTGTCGATCGGCGCGTCGATGGTGCCGCGCAGCGGGTCCGGGTGGCCCTGCACCACGGCGTGGTAACGCTTCTCCACCTCGCGCTCCTTGAAGGCGCGCTTCAACGCGGTGTAGGCCAGCTCGCTCTTGGCCACCGCCATGATCCCGGTGGTGCCCACGTCGAGCCGGTGCACCACGCCCTGCCGTTCGGCGGCGCCGCTGGTGGAGATGCGGTGGCCGATGCCGGCCAGCCCGCCGATCACGGTCGGGCCGGTCCAGCCGGGGCTCGGGTGCGCGGCCACCCCGACCGGCTTGTCGACCACCACGATGTCGTCGTCGGCGTAGACCACGGTCAGGCCGGGCACCGCCTGCGGCACCACGGTCGGCGGGGCGGCCGGCGCGGGCAGCGTGACCTCCAGCCAGGCGCCGGCCTTCACCTTGTGCGAGTTGGCCCGGGCCACGCCGTCGACGAGCGCGTCCCCGGCGTCCACGAGCGCCGCCGCGGCGGTGCGGGACAGCCCGAACAGCCGGGACACGGCCTGGTCCAGCCGCATGCCGTCGAGCCCGTCCGGGACCGGCAGGGAGCGGTGGTCGCCACCGGTGGCGTACGCGGCGGTCACGCGCGCTCCTTCTCGTCGGCCCGGGTGTCGTCGGTGGTGGGTTTCGCGCCGGCCCGGGAGCCGTCGCGCTGCCGGCCGGTCAGCTCCAGGAAGACCGCCAGCACCACGCCGCAGACCAGCGAGCTGTCGGCCAGGTTGAACACCGGGTAGTGCTCGCCGTACGGGCCGAACAGGCTGATCATGTCGACCACGTGGCCGACGAAGTGCCCCGGCGCCCGGAAGATCCGGTCGGTGAGGTTGCCCAGCGCCCCGCCCAGCACCAGGCCCAGCGACACCGCCCACGGCAGTGAGCGCAGCCGCAGCGCCATCCAGCCGATCCACCCGATCACCGCGAACGTGATCAGCGGGAAGATCCAGGTGTGGTCCGCGCCGATGCTCCAGGCGGCCCCGCTGTTGCGGGTGAGGGTGAAGTAGACGGCGCCGCCGAGCACCGACAGCGGCTCCTCCCGGCCGGGCAGCTCGCTGAGCGCGAGCTGCTTCGTGCCCAGGTCCGCAAGAAGCGAGAAAAGGGCGACGCCGAGCAGCAGGCCGACCGCCGTGCGGCGGGGCGCGCCGGCCCCCGACTCGGTGGTGCCGGACCCGGCGGGCGGTGCTGCGGTCATCTGCTCCCCATCGACGTTCGCGACGGTGGCGGTCACCGTCTGCGGTTCGGCCGCCGGGGAGCGGACGACGTCAGCGCCGCTCCGCCAGCTGCTTGCAGCTCACGCAGAGGGTGGCCGACGGGAACGCGGCGAGCCGCTCCACCGGGATCGGGTTGCCGCACCGCTCGCACCAGCCGTAGCCACCCTCGTCGAGCCGCTCCAACGCGCGCTCGACCTGCGTGATCCGCTCCTTGATGCTGTTGGCGAGAGAGATCTCCTGCTCACGCTCGAACGTCTTGGTGCCGGTGTCGGCCTGGTCGTCCCCGGCCGAGTCGGTCAGCCGGTCGCGCTGCAGCTCGGTGATCTCGCTCAGCGTCTGATCGTACTCGGCGTTGAGCTCGTCCCGCCGCGCCGCCAGCGCGGCCCGGATCTTCTCGGTCTCCGTCGCGCTGCGGGTGGCCTTCGCCACCGGCTTGCGACCGGCGGTCCTGGTGTCGGCTGGCTTCGCCATCGTCAGCTCCCTCAGCCGCAGTGGCGCGGCGGTCAGCGGTACGTGGGCAGGGGGCACCGGCGCGTCCCCCGCGAACGGAACGGGGCACACGGCGCCCCGCCGTGCACTCCGGAGGTTGGCAAGAATACGGAACGTACAGGCGTCCGACAACGTGCCGCACCGTCGCTCCGGGTTTCCGCCCCGAAGTGCCAACTATCGGGGCAAAAGGAACGCTAGCAGATCAGCCGGTCCGGTCCTCGCCGTACTCCCCAAACCACCGGGCCAGGCGACCGCGACGACTGACCGCCCGCAGCCGCCGCTCCGCGGCGTCCCGCACCCCCGCGGTGGCCACGATGAGCAGGCTGTCCCCCACCTTCAGCCGGGTGTCCGGGCCGGGCACGAACCCGACCCCGTCACGCAGCACCAGCGTGACCGCCGCGCCCACCGGCAGCCGCAGCTCGTCCACGTGCACCCCGCCCAGCCGGGAGCCGGGCGGCACCTCCAACTGGAGCAGGTCGGCCCGCATCCGCTCCAGCGGCGCGGTCTCCAGCAGGATCTCGCTCGCCTCCGCAGGCGCGGTCACGCCCAACCGGCGGGCGGCCGGAGCGAGCGTGCCGGCCTGGAGCAGCGTGAAGATCACCACCAGCACGAAGACCGCGTCGAAGAGCCGGTCCGCGCCCGGCACCCGCAGCGAGAGCGGGATGGTGGCCAGCACGATCGGCACCGCGCCGCGCAGCCCGGCCCAGGAGAGGAAGAGCTGCTCGCGCCGGGAGACCCGGAACGGCAGCGCGGAGACCGCCACCGACAGCGGCCGGGCGAACAACAGCAGGGCCAGTCCGGTGATCACGGCCGGCAGCACCGCCGCGTCCAGCCGGGTCGGCGAGACCAGCAGCCCGAGCAGCACGAACAGGCCGATCTGGGCCAGCCAGGCCAGCCCGTCGGCGAACCCGAGGATGGCCTGCCGGTGCGGCAGGTTCGAATTGCCGAGCAGCACCCCGGCCACGTAGACGGCGAGGAAGCCCGAGGCGTGCAGCACCGAACCGGCCGCGTACGCCAGCACGGTGAAGCCCACCACCGCGATCGGGTAGAGGCCGGCCGAGGGCAGCGCGGCGCGACGCAGCGCGTACCGCCCGGCCAGGCCCGCGCCCACGCCGACCGCCGCGCCGGCACCCAACTCGTACCCGAGCAGCAGCGCCTCGTACCACCAGGGGTGGGCCGCCGCCACGCCGGCCCGGGACAGCAGCAGCACCAGCAGGACCACCGGGGCGTCGTTCATCCCGGACTCGGCCTCCAGCGTGGCCACCAGCCGGGGCGGCAGGCGCAGCCGGCGCAGCGTGGCGAAGACCGCCGCGGCGTCGGTGGAGGAGAGCACCGCGCCGTAGAGCAGGGCCAGCCGCCAGTCCAGGCCGAGCAGCAGGTGCACCACCACGCCGACGACCACGATGCTGACCACCACGCCGACCGTGGAGAGCACGGCCGCCAGGCCGAGCACCGGCCGCAGCGTGCTCCACCGGGCGCTCAGGCCACCCTCGGCGATGATCACGATGAGCGCGCAGAAGCCCAGCACCCGGGTCAACTCGACGTCGTCGAAGCGGATGCCCAGGCCGGCCTCGCCGATGAGCACGCCGAGCGCCAGGTAGACCAGGAGGCTGGGCACGCCGAGCCGGGTGGAGAAGCGCACCGCGCCCACCGCGACCAGCAGCACGGCGGCGCCCACCAGCAGCGCGAGGTTCAGCCCCGGCGTCATCGCGTACCGGCCCGCCGGACCCTCATTCCGCGCTGCCGTCGCGCAGCCGACGCAGCACCTCGGGCAGGCGGTCGGCCGGGCGCTCGACCAGGAAGAGCTTGTCCCGGCTGGCGGCGCCGGACCGCAGCGACACCACCGCCGGCCGGACGCCGAGCGCGTCGGCCAGCGCGCGCCGGGCCGCCTCGGTGGCCCGGCCGTCCACCGCCGGCGCGTGCACGGCGACGACCAGGGCCGGGCCGTACGGCCCGTCGAACCGGCCGCCCACCCGGGCCCGGGCCGCGCCGGGCTTCACGCGCACCGCGACGGTGAGCGGGGTGTCCGCGGTCGTCATGGTCAGCGTGGCCGGGCGTCGGTGAGCAGCGTGGTGGCGGCGGCGCAGTACGCGCACGGCGTGAAGCCGAGCCCGACCGCCTCGGCGACCGGCAGCGACTCGGCCGGCCGGCCCACCAGGTGGGGACAGTCGGCCAGGTGGAAGCGGGGATGGCCGTCGACCACCTGAACCTCGTCGGGCAGTCGCACCAGCCGGGCGATCTCCCCGGCGGAGAGGAACTCGGCCGACGGATCGCCGGCGAGCGGCCCGCCCGGGGCGGGCGAGGTGGGCGTCGGCTCGGCCGACGGCGGCGCGACCTCCGACTCGACCGGCGAGTAGGCCACGAACGGCGCGGCATCCGGCCCCGTCGGCGACGAGTGGGCGCCGGACGACGGGACGTCCAGTCCCATCGGCGAGGAATAGTCGCCGGCCGGCGGGGCATCCGGCCCGTCCGACGGTGGGAACCCGCGGGCGTCCGACTCGTCCGGCGGCGGGTAGAACCCGCTTGACGGCTCGTCCGGCGGCGAGTAGGCGCGGGCGGGCGGCGCGTAGGGCTCGGCCGCCGGCGGCCCGGGCGGTTGCCGCCACCCGGGTCCACCGGCACCGACCGTGGACGTGTGATGCGGGACCGGGCTCACCGGCTCGTCCGGGGACGGGCCGGCGGGAACGGTCCGGGAACGCGGGCCGGCCTCCCGGCCCGCCGCGGCCCGGGCCGCGGCCGCCTGGCGGGCGAACACGACGAAGGCGACGGCGGACAGCAGGCTGGCCGCGATCGAGACGATCAGCAGCGAGCTGGACCCACCGGCCAGCCCGACCACCAGCAGCACGACCGCGACGAGGATGAGCAGGACGCTGGCGGCTATCACGGCTCACCCCCGGCCGCGTCGTGTCGGACTGGTGCCATCGGTGGCCGCCACGGGGACGGCCACCGACGTGGGATCAGCGGCCGGACTCGAGCGAGCCGGCGCCGCGGCCCCCGCCGAAGGAGCCGGCGAGGCCGGCGGTGGCGAGGCCGTTGCTGCCGCCGACGGCACGGGTGCCCTCGCGGTTCATCTCGACCTCGATGCCCTGGCCACGACCGTCGAGGTCCCGCAGCTGGCTCTCCAGGTACGCCTTGAGGCGCGTGCGGTACTCACGCTCGAACTGCTTGAGCTCCTCGATGTGCTTCGACAGCGCGGTGCGCTTGGCGTCCAGGCCGCCCATGGCCTCCTGGTGCCGCTGGCGGGCGTCCCGCTCCAGGGCGTCGGCCTTGGCCCGCGCCTCGCGGGTGACCTCCTCGGCCTTGGACCGGGCCTCGGAGAGCAGGCTGTCGGCCTCGCGCCGGGCGTCGGAGACGTGGTCGTCGGCGGTGCGCTGGGCCATCATCAGCACCCGCAGCGCCTGCTGCTCGCCGTCCCCGGTCACGCCCACCGGGCTGCCCTGGGTGCGGACCTGCTCCAGCTCGGCCTGCATCGCGCGGGCCGCCTGCTCGGCGGCCGCCTTGTCGCGCTGCACGCGGTCGAGCTGGGCCTTGACGTCGTTGAGCTCCGCCGCGAGCCGGGCGTCGCCGCCGGGGCCGGCGGGTGCGCCACCCCGACCGCCGCGCTCCACCTGGGCGCGCAGCTCGTTGTTCTCCTCGATCAGACGGGCCAGCTCACGCTCGACCTCGTCCAGGAAGGCGTCGACCTCCTCCTCGTCGTACCCCCGCTTGCCGATCGGCGGCTTTTTGAAGGCGACGTTGTGGACGTCGGCCGGGGTCAGCGGCATCGAAACTCCTCGGGTCAGTTGCGGCCGCGAAAGCGCTCTGGTCAGGCGAACGCCACGATCAGGCGCTGTAACACGAACTCCATCAGCACGAACAGGATAACCAGGAGCACAAGGGAGGCCAGGTCGATGCTCACGGTACCAATTCGCAGTGGTGGGATCACACGCCTCAACGCTCGCAGGGGCGGATCAGTGACGCTCCACACGACTTCCAGTCCCGCCGATGCCCCCCGGCCGGGTTGCCAGCGACGGCCGTAGGCGAGCACGGCCCCGAGGACAAATCGAGCCAACAGGACAAGCAGGAAGAAATACAGCAGCAGGTAGAGCACCTGGAACAGGATCGACAACACAGCAGGCGACGTCCCTCGGTCGTGCGGGCTAGCTCAGGCTGAAAAAGCCGCCCTCAGCGATCTTGGCCTTGTCCTCCGCGGTGACCTGGACATTGGCCGGTGAGAGCAGGAACACCCGGTTGGTCACGCGCTCGATCGTACCGCGCAGGCCGAACGCGAGCCCGGCGGCGAAGTCGACCAGTCGGCGGGCGTCCGCCTCGTCCATCTCGGTGAGGTTGATGATCACGGGAACGCCGTCCCGGAAGTGCTCGCCGATGGTCCGCGCCTCGCGGTAGGTCGTCGGGTGCAGCGTGGTGATCTGGTAGCGCTGCTCGTCCTCCGGGACCACCGTCCGCTCGCGCGGCGGGGCCTGCGGCGCCAGGGCCAGATTGTCCCGGGTGTGGTACGACAACGCGCCGGAACCCTCGCCGGCGGAGGAACGGGTGATGGAGCGGACACTGCTGGACCGCTCGGCCCGCTCCGGACGCTCCGGGCGCTCGACCTCGGAGCGGTCGGCGTCGACCGCGCGGCTGGTGGCGCGCTCGGTCAACCGGCCTCGCTCACCGGCCCGGGTCCGGGGTGCCGGCGGCTCCTCCGACTCCTCGTCGTCCTCGTCGGCGAACTCCTCGGCGTACCGGCTCGACCGGTAGCGCGACGAGTCACGGTAGCCACCCTTGTCGTAGCCACCGTCCTCGTACGCCCGCTCGTCGTCCTCCTCGACGAGACCGAGCCAGACCCCCGCCTTGCGCAGTGCACCCATCCCCGCGCCCTTCCGTCCGCCATGCGGCACGCGCCCCCGTGCCGTGTCGCTTGATCACGAGTGGACGATCATGCCCACCGGACCGGACCGGCAATCCCCTGACGTGCGGTTCGCGGCCCGCCCGCCACGGCCCCCGGGCTTCGGGAGACGCCGTCCTGAACAACACTGATGTAATTTGCTTCCGTCCGGGCCAGGCTACCCCAGCGTGGGGCGCATTCCGAGCAACGCGCTGCCGACGCGGACATGTGTCGCGCCGTGGCCGATCGCGCTCTCCAGGTCGCCGCTCATCCCCGCCGACAGCACCGTCGCGCCCGGATGGTCGGCGCGCAGCCGCGCCGCCACCTCGGCCAGCCGGGCGAACGCGCGGTCCGGCTCCCAGCCCAGCGGGGCCACCGCCATCAGGCCGGCCAGCCGCAGCCCACCCGCCCCGGCCACCGCGGCGGCCACCGGGTCGAGGCCCCGCTCCGGGTCGGCCACGCCCGGCAGCGCGCCGCCCCGGGCCGGGTCACCGTCCACGCTCACCTGCACCAACACGTCCAGCGGGCGGTCCCGGGCACCGGTCGCGGCGGCGTCCAGGGCGGCCGCCAGCCGCACGCTGTCCACCGACTGGACCACGTCGGCGTACCGGACCACCGAGCGGGCCTTGTTGCGCTGCAACTGCCCGATGAAGTGCCAGCGCGGCACCGCCCCGGCACCGGCCACCGCCGCCGCCTTTCCGGCCGCCTCCTGGTCCCGGTTCTCCCCCACGTCCGTCACGCCGAGCCCGGCCAACGCGACCACGTCGGCGGCCGGGTACGTCTTGGTCACCGCGACCAGGGTGACCTCGTCGGCGTGGCGGCCGGCCGCCGCGCAGGCGTCGGCGATCCGGGCCCGGACCCGGGCCAGCCCGGCCGCGAGTTCGGCGCGACGCTCGGGTCGCACCGCGGTGGATGAATCCGTCATCGGCGGGGTTCAGGACCCGTTCTTGAGGAAGTCGGGCACGTCGACGTCGTCGAAGAGCACCCGGCGGGACGGCTGCTGCGGCGCCGGCATGGTGGCCGGCGGGTTCGCCGGCGCGTTCGGCTGGGTGGGCGGGTTCTGGTTGCTCTTGCGCGGCGGGTCGACCGCCTTGTAGGCCGGGGTGCCACCGTCGAAGCCGGCCGCGATCACGGTCACCCGCACCTCGTCGCCGAGCGCGTCGTCGATCACCGCGCCGAAGATGATGTTGGCGTCCGGGTGGGCCGCGTCGGTGACCAGCTGCGCCGCGTCGTTGATCTCGAACAGGCCGAGGTCCGAGCCGCCGGCGATGGAGAGCAGCACGCCCCGCGCGCCGTCCATGCTCTGCTCCAGCAGCGGGCTGGAGATGGCCGCCTCGGCCGCCTCGACCGCGCGGTTCTCGCCCCGCGCGCTGCCGATGCCCATGAGCGCGCTGCCCGCGCCGCTCATCACGCTCTTCACGTCGGCGAAGTCGAGGTTGATCAGGCCCGGCGTGGTGATCAGGTCGGTGATGCCCTGGACACCGGAGAGGAGGACCTGGTCCGCGGTGCGGAACGCGTCCATCATGGAGATGTTGCGGTCGCCGAGCGCGAGCAGCCGGTCGTTCGGGATCACGATGAGCGTGTCGCACTGGTTGCGCAGCTCCTCGATGCCCGCCTCGGCCTGCACCTGGCGGCGCTTGCCCTCGAACGAGAACGGCCGGGTGACCACACCGATGGTGAGCGCGCCGAGCTTGCGGGCGATGTTCGCCACCACCGGCGCGCCGCCGGTGCCGGTGCCGCCACCCTCGCCGCAGGTGACGAACACCATGTCGGCGCCCTTGAGCACCTCTTCGATCTCGTCGCGGTGGTCCTCGGCGGCGTTCTTGCCGACGTCCGGGTTGGCGCCGGCGCCCAGCCCCCGGGTCAGTTCCCGGCCGACGTCGAGCTTGACGTCGGCGTCGCTCATCAGCAACGCCTGCGCGTCGGTGTTGATCGCGATGAACTCGACGCCCTTGAGCCCAACCTCGATCATCCGGTTGACGGCGTTCACGCCGCCGCCCCCGATGCCGACGACCTTGATGACCGCCAGGTAGTTGTGCGGAGGTGTCATCTCCGGTCCTTTCCCTTCGAGATTGGCATGGGCCGACCCCACACGGCTTGGCCGGACCAGAGGAGAACCCTCACCCTCTACTAGAGGCTTAGAGTTATGTCAACCACTGATCTCTTCGGGGCAACGTATGCGCCGCCGCGCCAGGAGCCAAGGACCCTTTCCGGCGTGTCGCCGACCGAGCGACCGGTCACACAGGCCCGTTCGCTGAGTGACCGGTCACTGGAACGTGACCACGTCCGGCGCGCTGACGTCGATCCGGTCCGCCCGGCGCGGCAACAACGCGGTCGCCACCGCCGACTTGTCCACGCTGCGCGCGGCGTCCCCCCAGAAGACCTGCCGGTCGCCGCGCAGCAGCAACGTGATCCGGGCCAGCCCGGCCACGTCCACCGTGACCAGCTCCGCGCGCAGCTTCTCCCCGAGCGCGGCGAGCACCGCCAACCCGGCCCGGGTGCCCGGATCGTCCGGACCCGGCCGGGCCACCCGGACCAGCGGCAACCCGGCCGGGGCCTGGTCCAGGCGCTGGAAGACCACGCCGGCGGCGTCCACCACGGCGAAGCGCCCGCCCTGCGGCACCGCGGCCACCGGCACCCGCTCCTCGACCCGGATCACCAGCGTCGCCGGCCAGTCCCGCTCCACCGTGGCCCGGGCCACCGGCGGCAACGTGCCCACCCGGCGGGCCGTCGCGGCCAGGTCCACCCGGGCCAACGGCGCGTCGTCCGGAACCGCCGCGGCGTCCCGGATCTCCACCGCCGTGACCAGCCGCGCGCCGACCACCCGCACCTCACGGACGCCGAACAGCCCGGTGCCGAGCACCGTCCAGGCGACAAGCGCGGCCAACGCGGTCACCGCCGCGGCCAACGCCCACGGCAATGCGGCGCGCATCCGCCGCTGCCGGGCCCGGGCCATGAACCGACGGGTGGACGGCGGCACGGCGTCCGCCCCGGCCCGGACCAGCTGCCAGCGCCGGACCGGGCTGCGCCGCCCCGCGCCACCGTCCTGGCCGGGCGTGCGGCCCCGGGCCGGGCCGGGACTCATCCGGCGGTGGCCGCCGCGCCGTCCGGACCGACGCCGGCGCGGAGCGCCGTGGCGCCGCCGGTGCGGGCCAGCAGGGCGTCCAGCAACTGGTCACCCATCAGCGAGATCGGCGGCGCGCCCATGGTCACCACCACGTCGCCGGTCCGGGCCCGGCGGGCCACCTCGGCCGGCACGTCGTCCCACGCCTCGACGAAGACCTTCCGGTCCGCCGGCAGCGGCACCGCCTCGATCAGCGCGACCGACCCCTCACCGGGCTGGCGCGGCTCGCCGGGACCGAAGACCTCCAGCAGCACCAACTCGTCGGCGATGCCGAGCGCGGCGGCGATCTCCGCCTGGAGGTCGCGGGTGCGGTACAGCCGGTAGGGCTGGAAGACCACGATCAGCCGGCCGTCGCCGGCCACCTCGCGCAGCGTCTGCAAGGCCAGCGTCATCGAGGTGGGGTGGTAGGCGTACTCGTCGTAGACCAGCACGCCGTCCGCCACGCCCTTGCGCTCGAACCGCCGCCGCACGCCGGGGAACGCGCCGAGCGCGGCCTCCGCCGCCGCCACCGGCAGCTCCAGCAGGTACGCGGCGAGCACCGCGGCGGCGCTGTTGAGCGCCATGTGCCGGCCCGGCATCGGCAGCCGGATCTCGCCCAGCGACCGGCCCTCGACCTCGGCCAGGTAGCGCACGCCCTGCGCCGAGGAGACCACGTCGCTCATCCGCAGGTCGGCGTCGGCGGACTCGCCGTACGTCCACACCCGACGACCCTCCGCCCGGAGCGTCTCGGCCAGCCGCCGGCCACCGGCGTCGTCGGCGCAGGTGACGACGAAGCCGTCCGGGTCGGTGAGCCGGGCGAACTCGGCGAACGCCGCCTCCAGCGTGGCCAGGTCGCCGTACGTGTTGAGGTGGTCCGCCTCGACGTTCGTGATGATCGACACGTACGGGCGGTAGATGAGGAAGGAGCGGTCGCTCTCGTCCGCCTCGACCACGAAGTGCTCGCCGGTGCCGTGGTGCGCGCCGGAGCCGACCTCGGAGATCTCCCCGCCGATGACGAAGGACGGATCGGTGCCGGCCTGCTGGAGCACCATGGTCACCATCGACGTGGTGGACGTCTTGCCGTGCGTGCCGGCCACCGCCACCGTGCGCCGACCGGTCATCGCCGCCGCCAGCGCCTCGGAGCGGTGCAGCACCCGCAGGCCCCGCCGACGCGCCTCGACCAGCTCCAGATGGTCCTGCGGGATGGCCGAGGAGTAGACGACGGTGTCCACCCCGTCCAGGTTGGCCGCCTCGTGGGTGGAGTGGATCGTCCCGCCCAGCGCGCGCAGGCCGGCCAGCGACGGCCACTCCCGCAGCTCGCTGCCGGAGACCGGCAGGCCACGGGTGAGGAAGAGCCGGGCCAGCCCGGCCATCCCGACCCCGCCCACCCCGATCAGGTGGATGCGGCCCAGGTCCTCCGCGGTCATCGTGCCGGCGGGCGTGAACTGCGCGGTGTTCATGAGGGGTACCTTCCCGTCGCGGCGACGCCCATTACGGAGCCACCGTTGTTCGCGACTGCGGGGCTCGCAAGCTCACTCCTCGCGCTCACCGGCTCACCGCCTCGTAGACGAAGTTCAGCAGCGCCACGTCGCCGTCGCGGCGACCGTAGCCGGCCGCGGCGTGGCTCATCGCGTGGAGGCGTCGCGGGTCCCGGATCAGCGGGATCACCGTGCGCTCCACCCAGGCCGGGGTCACCTCGGCGTCGTCGACGAGCAGCCCACCGCCGGCCTCCACCACGGGCAGCGCGTTGCGCTTCTGCTCCTGGTTGCTGTGCGGGTAGGGCACGTACACCGTGGGCAGGCCGATCGCGGCCACCTCGGCGCAGGTCATCGCGCCGCCCCGGCCCAGCATCAGGTCGGCCGCCGCGTAGCCCAGCTCCATCTCGGACAGGTACGGCAGCGTCACGTACGGCACCGGCAGGTCGCTGGGGACGGAGACCGGCTCGTTGCGGGCGCCGATCACGTGCAGCACCTGCACGCCGTTGCGGGCCAGCTCCTTCGCCGCGCCGGAGACGGCCAGGTTGATCGAGCGGGCGCCCTGCGAGCCGCCGGCCACGAAGAGCACCGGCAGGTCGGGACGGAGCCCGAAGTGCGCGCGGGCCGCGTCCCGCAGCGCCGCCCGGTCCAGCCCGGCGATGCCCCGGCGCAGCGGCACCCCGACCACCCGCGCGTCGCGCAGCGCCTCGGACTGGGCCGGCTGGTGCGGGAAGCCCACCGCGACGTGCTTGGTGAACTTCATGCCCATCCGGTTCGCCACGCCCGGCGGCACGTTCACCTCGTGGATGACGATCGGCAGGTCGCGCCGCCACGCGGCCAGGTAACCGGGGACCGAGACGTACCCGCCGAAGCCGACCACCGCGTCGGCCCGCACCTCGTCGATCACCTTGCCCGCGGCGCGGGCCGCCTTCCACATCCGGTCCGGGGTGCGCACCAGGCTCATGTTGACCGAGCGGGGCAGCTGGTAGGCCGGGATCTGCCGCAGGTCGTAGCCGGCCGGCGGGATCAGCTCGTTCTCCAGCCCCTTCGGGGTGCCCAGGCAGGTGATCCGGACGCTCGGGTCGTGTCGGCGCAGGCAGTCGGCGAAGGCGAGCAGCGGGTAGATGTGCCCACCCGTGCCCCCTCCGCAGAGCACCACCGAACGCAGCGGACCCATCAGCGTCTCCTCTCGTTCGCCGCGCCGGCGCGCGCCCGGTCGGACCGGGCGCCGCGGGTCGCGGCCTGATCGTCCTGCCGACGCTGTCGGGACCGGGGCACGGGCCCTCGGTCCGCCGGAGGCGGCGCCGGTCGGCGACGCCGGCCGGGAAGCGGCGGCAACGGGGCCCACACTAGTCGGACCCATCGGGCCGGCGGACGGGCGTTCAGGGCCCGGGCCGCGTCCGGCTCGGCGCGGGCGAAGGAGGCGAGCATGCCGATCGCGGCCAGCGTCACCACCAGCGCGCTGCCGCCGTCGGAGATGAACGGCAGCGGCACGCCGGTCAGCGGCAGCAGCCCGGTGACGCCGCCGATGTTGATGACGGCCTGACCGACCAGCCAGGCGGTCACGCCGGCCGCGGCGAGCCGGCGGAACGGGTCCTCCACCCGGCGGGCGATGCGCATGCCGGTGTACGCCAGCACGGCGAAGAGCACCAGGATCACGGTGCAGCCCACCACGCCCAGCTCCTCGGCGACGATGGCGAAGATGAAGTCGTTGTGCGCCTCGGGCAGCCAGTCCCACTTGAAGACGCTCTGGCCCAGGCCGACGCCGAACCAGCCGCCGTTGCCGATCGCGTACCGGGCCATGATGGGCTGGTAGCAGTTCTCCAGCTTCAGCTCGATGCAGGTCTGCGGATCGGGCGGGTCGAGCCACATGGTGAGCCGGCCCAGCCGGTAGTTGTCGGCGTCCCGGGAACCGGAGCCGGCGCCGAGCGAGGCGGCGGCGACCAGCAGGCCGATGCCGGCCAGGCCGATCGCGGAGAGCGCGGCGAAGACCCGGGTCCGGACGCCGGCCGCCCAGAGCAGGCCCACCACGAGCGCCAGCAGGCAGAGCATGCTGCCCAGGTCGTTGTAGCCGACCAGCACGAAGATCAGGCCGACCACCGGGAACAGCGGCGTGGCCAGCTCCCGCCACCAGCCCAGCGCGGCCCCCTTGCGGGCCAGCACGTGCGCCGCCCACAACACCAGCGCGAACTTGGCCACCTCGGCCGGCTGAAGCGAGATCGGGCCGAGGGAGAGCGAGAGGAGTTCGCCCTTCAACGGCCCGATGGACGCCACCCCGAACAGTGATTCCAGCGCGACCAGCAGGTTCAGCAGGAGCAGCAGCGCCACCGCCACGCCGAGCGCGGGGCGGCTCACCGCCCGGAACGTGCGCGCGGGCAGCCGCTGGCAGGCCCAGAACGCGCCGACGCCGATCACCGCGAACACGGTCTGCTTGGTCAGCGAGGCGGCGGCGTCACCGCCCTCGGCGTAGTCCCGCACGCTGGTCGCGGAGAAGACCATGGTGAGGCCGATCAGCAGCAGCAGGCCGGCGCTGGAGAGCAGCAGGTAGTAGGAGGCCAGCGGACGGGCCAGCAGGCCGCGCAGCGCGGCCAGGCCGCCCGCCGGGTCCCAGCGCGCGCCGGCCGGCGGATCGCCCGGCGGCGTGGCCGCGGGCGCGCGGCGGGCCGGCGGTTCGGTGCTGACCTGGATGTCTCGTCCCTCCCCCACCCGCTCATCATGGCGGCTCGACCCGCCCGCCCGTGGCGCAACCCCACGGTCGGCGTGTCGGATCTGAAGGAGGGGCCCCCTTTTAACAGACGTCTGTTAAAAGGGGGCCCCTCCTTACACCGCTAGCTCACCGCGGCGAGGAACTCGCTGTAGAACAGGCCCAGCGCGATGGCCACACCGATGCCGGCGATGATCCAGAACCGGACCACGATGTTGACCTCGCTCCAGCCGGCCAGCTCGAAGTGGTGCTGGAGCGGCGACATCCGGAACACCCGCTTGCCGGTGGTCCGGAACGAGATGATCTGGATGACCACGGACATCGTGATGATCACGAACAGGCCGCCCAGGATCGGCAGCAGCAGGATCGTCCGGGTGGACATCGCCATGCCGGCGATCAGGCCGCCCAGCCCCAGCGCGCCGGTGTCCCCCATGAAGATCCGGGCCGGCGAGGTGTTCCACCAGAGGAAGCCGACGCAGGCCCCGGCCGCCGCGCCGGCGATCAGCGCGATCTCCAGCGGGTCACGCACCGTGTAGCAGTACGCCTCGGTGTAGTTCGGGTCCGCGCACCAGTGCCGGTACTGCCAGAACGCGATCAGCGCGTACGCGGCGAGCACCATCACCGAGGCGCCGGTGGCCAGGCCGTCCAGGCCGTCGGTGAGGTTGACGCCGTTGGTCGCCGCCATCACCACCATGATGATCACGATGACCGCGCCGATCTTGCCGATCTCCAGCGCCGGGATGTCCCGGATGAAACTCAGCGTGGTGCTGCCCACCGTCGCGGTGTTCGTCGCGTTGCCGCTGACGTCGGTCATGCTCGACGGGAAGTAGAGCGCCACCACGCCGAAGACCGCGCCGACCAGGATCTGCCCGGCCAGCTTGCCGCGCTTGTTCAGGCCGCCGCTGTGCCGCTTGCGGACCTTCAGGAAGTCGTCGACGAAGCCGACCGCGCCGGAGAACACCATCAGCCCCAGCAGCACCAGCGCCGTGATGGTCGGCTCGACCTGCGCGATCTGCGCGTCCGGCAGCGTGGTCAGGGCCAGGTGCCCGGCGACGTACGCGATGACGGTGGCCAGGATGAAGACCACGCCGCCCATCGTCGGCGTGCCCTTCTTGCCCTCGTTGCTGGCGAGCCCGAGGTTCGATCGGATCGGCTGGCCGGCCTTCAGCCGGGCGAACACCTTGATCGCGATCGGGGTGCAGAACAGCGAGATCAGGAACGCGACGCCGATGGCGACGATGACCGCCCTCATGCGGCGCCGCCCTCCGTCGCCGTCTCCCGGGCGTCCGCGCGCAGCGCGTCGGCCACGTCCCAGGTCCGGTACCGGGAGCCCTTCACCAGCACCACGTCCGACGGACGCAGCTCGCTCCGCAGCACCTCGACGGCCGCCGCCTGATCGGTGAGCAGCACCGACTCTCCTCCCCAGTTGCCTACCGCTGTCGCGCCCTCGTGGATCGGCGCCGCCGGCTCGCCCACCACGAGCAGCCGGTCGATTCCCAGCTCGGCCACGAGTCGGCCGACCTGCTGGTGTCCCTCCCGTTCGAAGTCGCCCAACTCGGCCATGTAGCCGAGCACCGCGACCGTACGCCCCGCGCCGCGCATGCTGGCCAGCGCGCGTAGCGCCACGCCGGTGGAGGCCGGGTTGGCGTTGTACGAGTCGTCGATCACGACCACGCCGTCGGGGCGTTCGAACACGTCCATCCGGCGGGTGGAGACCAGGCCCAGCTCGCCCAGCGCCGCCGCCAGCTCGGTCAGGGGCAGGCCCAGCTCGCGGGCGACCGCCGCGGCGGCGAGCGAGTTGGACACCTGGTGCCGGCCGGTCAGCCCGAGCCGCACCGGGGCGTTCCCCTCCGGCGTCACCAGCGTGTACGACGGCCGGCCCCGCCCGTCCAGCGTCACGTCCACCGCGCGCACGTCGGCCTGCGCCGACTCGCCGTACCGGACCACCCGGGCCGCGGTCCGGGCCGCCATCGCGTCGACCCGCGGGTCGTCGGCGTTCAGCACCGCCAGCCCGTCGGCGGGCAGCGCCTCGACCAGCTCCCCCTTGGCCAGCGCGATGGCGTCGACCGAGCCGAACTCGCCCAGGTGCGCCACCCCGACGTTGAGCACCACCGAGATCCGCGGCGGCACCACGTCGCACAGGTAGCGGACGTGCCCGACGCCGCGGGCGCCCTTCTCCATCACCAGGTAGCGGGTCTCCGGCGTGGCCTGCAACGCCGTGTACGGGTGCCCCAGCTCGTTGTTGAACGAGCCGGGCGGCGCCACGGTCGGGCCGAGCCGGACCGCGAGCTGGGCGATCAGGTCCTTGGTGGTGGTCTTGCCGGACGAGCCGGTCAACCCGATCACGGTCAGTGCGGGCAGCCGGTCGACCACCGCGCGGGCCAGCCGGCCCAGCGCGTCGAGCGCGTCGTCGACAAGCACCATCGGCACGCCCGGCAGCTCGCGGGAGCCGAGCACGGCGACCGCGCCGGCGTCCACCGCCCCGGCCGCGTAGTCGTGGCCGTCCACCCGCTCGCCGGGGAACGCCACGAAGAGCCCACCGGAGGTCACCTTGCGGGAGTCGAACTCCACCGTGCCGGTGACCCGGGCGTCCGGGTCGGCCCCGGCCAGCCGGCCACCGACCACGGCGGCCACCTCGGCCAGCGTCAGCGGGATCATCGGCCACCCACCAGGTCCCCGAAGCGGGCCCGCAGCGCCACCGCCAGCTCCACCCGGTCGTCGAACGGCAGCACCTCGCCGCCGATCTCCTGGCCGCGCTCCTGCCCCTTGCCCAGCACCGCCACCACGTCACCCGGTTCGGCCACCCGGACCGCCTCCTCGATCGCCGCCCGCCGGCCGGGCACCTCGATGACGCGGGCCGGGGTGGCCGCCGCGTACGCGCCGGCCAGCACCTCGGCCCGGATGGTGGCCGGGTCCTCGGTCCGCGGGTTGTCGTCGGTCACCAGCACCACGTCGGCGCCCCGGGCGGCCACCTCGCCCATCACCGGCCGCTTGCCCCGGTCCCGGTCGCCGCCGGCGCCGAGCACGCAGACCAGCCGCCCACCGGTGAGCCCGCGCAGCGCCGTCAGCACCGCCTCGATCGCGTTCGCCTTGTGCGCGTAGTCGACCACGCCGCGCACCGGGGCGTCACCGCTCACCAGTTCCAGCCGGCCGGGCACGCCGCCGCAGGCGGCCACGCCGCGCGCCGCGGTGTCCGGGTCGACGCCGGCCGCGACCAGCGTGGCGACGGCCAGCAGCGCGTTGGCCACGTTGTGCCGGCCCGGCAGCGCCACGCCGGTGGGCAGCGCCACCGCGTCCGGGCCGTGCAGCGTGAAGTGTTGCGCGTACCCCTCGCCGGAGACCTGGTCGGCCCACCAGGTCGCGCCCCGGTCGCCGGCCGCCGAGTAGGTCACCGTGCCGGGCTTGTGGAGCGGGCGCAGCGCCGGGTCGTCGTGGTTGAGCACCTCGACCCGGCAGCGCCCGTCGAAGAGCCGGGCCTTGGCGGCGAAGTAGTCCGCCTCGTCGGCGTGGAAGTCGAGATGGTCGGAGCCGAAGTTGGTGTAGCCGCCGACGTCGAACCGGACGCCGCCGACCCGGCCCATCACGAGCGCGTGGCTGGACACCTCCATCACCACGGCGTCCACGCCGCGCTCCCGCGCCACGGCGAGCATGGCGTGCAGGTCGGTGGCCTCCGGGGTGGTCCGGACGCTGTCCACCACCAGGTCGCCGAGGCGGGTCTCCACGGTGCCGATCAGGCCGGTGACGTGCCCGGCGGCGCGCAGCCCGGACTCGATCAGGTAGCTGGTGGAGGTCTTGCCGGCGGTGCCGGTCACGCCGATCACGGTCAGCCCGGCGGTCGGGTCGCCGTAGATGGTGGCGGCGACCGTGCCGAGCACCCCGCGGGCGTCGTCGACGACCAGCACGGGCAGGCCGGCGTCGGCGGCCAGCGGCACCCCGGCCGGCTCGGTAAGCACGGCCACCGCGCCGGCGGCGGCCGCGGCGGCGGTGAACTCCGCGCCGTGCCGGCGGGAGCCGGGCAGGGCGGCGTACAGGTCACCGGGGCGGACCTCGTGGCTGGCGTGGGTCACCCCGGTGACGGCCAACTCGGCGGCCCCCTCCGGCGTGGGAACGGCCAGTCGGTCGGCGAGGTCGCCGAGCCGGACGGGGAGCACGGTGGTGGGACGTGGATTGCCGGGCACGGCGTCAGACCCTACCCGGTCGTCCGGTTCCGACCGCACAGCCGCCCCGGTGGTTCGTCGCCACCCACCGATGATGTCGCGCCCGGCCCGCTCAGCGCGGAAAGACCTCGAACTTCGGCGACTTGTCGGTCAGCGACGGCGGCACCCGGTAGTGCCGGAGCGTGAAGCCCATCATCTCCCGGAACGCCGGCGCGGCGACCGCGCCGCCCCCGCCGTCGGGGCTCCAGACGAAGACCGCCACCACGTAGCGCGGCTTCTCCGCCGGGGCCATCCCGATGAACGAGCCGACCTCGCCGGGCTGCTGCTTGCCGTTGTCGTAGCGCAGGCCGGTGCCGGTCTTGCCGGCCACCCGGTAGCCCGGCACGGCGGCGGCCAGGCCGGTGGCCCGCCCGTCCGGGCCGTCGACAGTGGTGACCGCCTCCAGCATCCGGCGCAGCGCGGCGGCGTTGGCCGGGCTGAGCACCGAGCGGGAGGTCGGGGCGGCGCCCGGCGTCCGGGTGCCGTCCGGCCCGATGGTCTCCTTGATCAGGCGCGGCTGCACGTACGTCCCGTTGTTGGCGACCGCGTTGTACGCGGCGGCCATCTGCAACGGCGTGGCGTCCACGCTGTGCCCGATCGGCACCGACCCGTACGCCGACCCGCTCCACTGGTCGGCCGGGAGGATCCGGCCCGGCGCCTCGCCCGGCAGGCCCTCACCGGTCGGCTGGCCCAGCCCGAACCGCTTCTGGTAGTCGATCAACCGGTCCCTGCCGAGCTTCTCGGCGATCTCGATGGTGCCCACGTTGGACGAGAACGCGAGCATGCCGGGGACGCTCATGGTGCGGCCGTCGGCCGGGTGGGTGTCGCGGAACGTGACGCCGCCCCGGACGATCGTGTTCGCCACCGGGAACGTGGTGCTCGGCGTGATCACGCCCTCCTGGAGCGCGGCGCCGTAGGTGATCGCCTTGTGGATCGAGCCCGGGTCCACCACGAAGCTGGTGGCCGCGTCGTCCCGGTCGGCCGGCGAGTTGACCTTCGCGGGGTCGGCCGCGTCGTAGGTGGGCTGGCTGGCCTGGGCCAGCACCTCACCGGTCGGGACGTCCATGATCACGGCGGCGGCGACGCTGCCCTTCACCTGGGCGACCTGCTTGGCCAGGATCCGCTGCGTCATGAACTGGAGGTCCCGGTCCAGGGTGAGCTGCAACGAGCTGCCCGGCCTCGGCTGGGTGGTGCTGCTGTAGCCGCCCGGGATGGGCGCGGCCAGGTCGCCCTGGCCCACCTCGTACGTCCGCTTGCCGGCCTGACCGCGCAGCAGGTCGTCATACTTCGCCTCCAGGCCCTCCAGGCCGTTCATGTCCTGGCTGACGAAGCCGAGCAGGTTCGCCGCCAGGTCACCGCCGGGCACCTCGCGCCGCTCGTCGCGGTGCACGTCGATGCCGGCCAGGTCGAGCGCCATGATCTGCTTCGCGGTGCCGATCTCGACGCCTCGGGCCAGGTAGACGAACTGGAGGTCGGTGTCGGTGCCGGGCAGCTTGCTCGGCTTCATCTTGTCGGCCAGGTCGGAGGCCGGCACGCCGAGCAGCGGGGACAACGCCCGCGCGGTGGCGAACCGGTCCTTGACCCGGGTCGGGTCGGCGAAGACGTACCGGGCCTCCACGCTGTGCGCCAGCGGCTCGCCGGTGCGGTCGAGGATGGCGCCGCGCGGGGCCGGCAACTCGACCACGGCGAGCCGCTTGGGCAGGCCGCCGTCGGCGTACGCCGGGGTGTCCACGGTCTGGAGGTAGACCAGCCGGACGCCGATGCTGGCGAACAGCGTCAGCGCCAGCACGGTGGCGAGCCGCAGCCGCCGACGCGGGTCGCCCAGCCGGGGCGGGCGGCGCGGCTTGCGGACCGGCCGGCGGGCCGCCGGCCGACGTGGGCCGGGCCGGCGGCGCGGCGGCGCGTCCTCCTCGTCGTCGAACGGCTCCCCGACCGGGCGGGCCGAGACGGTCCGCACCACGCCGGCGCGTCCGCCGGCCGCCGCCACCCGGCGGCCGGCGCGGGCGCCCTCGCCGGAGGCGGCCGGCTCCCGGCGGCCGGCCCGCCCGGCCCGGCCGCCGTCGAGCACCTGCAACGCCGGCCGGAACGGGTCACCGGACCGGGTGCTGCGGGGGGTACGCCGCTGTTCCGCGCCGCCCTCGCGGATGGTCCGGCCGCGCGGGGTGTACGCCCGCGCGTCGGAGATCCCGCCGACGCCCGGCTCACGCGGCTCGGCCCCACGCGACGAGCCGCGCCGGGAGCCCGTGGGGTCCCGGCGCGGTTCGTCCGATCTCGGTGGCACCGATCAGCCTCCGTTGCCCTGCTGGCCGACGCCGGTGGGAGCACCCTCGGCGGGGTGCGGCACGCCGATCGTCCGCCCGTCCGGCAGCCGGATGTAGGCCGGGTCCGCCGACTCGACCAGGCCCAGCTTGCGGGCGTTGGCGGTGAGGTTGCCCGGCGCCTTCTGCTCGGCGATCTCCTTCTTCAGCTCCTGCTCGTCCACGTCGAGCTTGGCCTGCTGCTGCTCGAGCTTCTCCAGCCGGAAGGCGTTCTCGTTGATCTTGGTGTTGACCGCCAGGATGCCGAGCACCCCGCCGACCACGAGCACCAGGATCAGCCCGACGAAGGGCGCCCGCGGCACCCGGATCGGCGGCGGCGGGGCGACCCGCAGCCGCGGCGCCGTCGGCGGGGCGACCCGGGTGCGCTCGGCCGGCCGCAGCGCGGCGCTGCCCTCGGTCGGGTACTCGCGCGTCCCCCGGGCGCGGGTCCCCTCCCGACGGTCGGCCGCGGTCGTCGTGGTGTCTCGCATGGTGCGCGCCGTGGTCCGGCCCCCCGACCGCGGTGCGCGCTGCCCGACGGCCCCCCGGCCGTCGCGCTTCTCGACGTTCATGTCCCCTCCCCCTCCTCGTCCGTCCCGTTCCCCGGTTGGTGCATCGCCTTCACCCGGCGGCGGTACCGTTCGCGGTCGGTACGCCCCTGCCGGGTCGCCTCCGGGTCGAGCCGTTCCGCGGCCCGCAGCCGCACCGAGGCGGCCCGCGAGTTCGCGGCCACCTCGGCCTCCCCGGGCAGCTCCGCGCCCCGGCTCAGCAGCCGGAACGTCGGACCCGACCCGGGCAGTTCGACCGGGAGGTCGACCGGGCCCTTGCTGCGGACCCGGTCGGCGAGCGCCTGCTTGGTGAGCCGGTCCTCCAGCGAGTGGTAGGACAGGACCACCAGGCGGCCGCCCACGGTGAGCTTGTCCAGAGCGGCCGGCAGCGCCGTCTCCAGCGCCGCCAGCTCTCTGTTTACCTCGATCCGTAAAGCCTGAAACGTTCTCTTTGCCGGGTGTCCGCCGGTTCGTCGGGCCGGGGCCGGGATCGCGTCCCGCACCAGCTCGGCCAACCGCGCCGACGACGTGATCCGGGACCGCTCCCGCTCCCGGATGATCGCCGAGGCGACCTTCCCGGCGAACTTCTCCTCGCCGTACACCCGCAGCAGCCGGGCCAGATCCGGGTGGGAGTAGGTGTTGACCACCTCCTCGGCGGTCACCCCCCGGGTCTGGTCCATCCGCATGTCCAGCGGCGCGTCCTGCGCGTACGCGAACCCGCGGTCGGGCGCGTCGAGTTGCAGGGACGAGACGCCGAGATCGAACAGCGCGCTGTCGATCGCCGGGTAGCCGAGCCGGTCGAGCACCTCGGGCAGCTCGTCGTAGACGGCGTGCTCCAGGTGGATCCGGTCGGCGAACCGGGCCAGGCGGACCCGCGCGTGGGCGAGCGCCTCGGTGTCCCGGTCCAGGCCGATCAGGACCGTGTCCGGGTGTGCCGTGAGCACCGCCTCGGCGTGCCCGGCCAGGCCGAGCGTGGCGTCGACGTGGACGGTCCGGCCGGGGCGGTCCAGCGCGGGGGCCAGCAGCTCGAGACACCGCTCGAGCAGCACCGGCACGTGCGTGCCGCGAAGCTCCCCCATGTCGACCCCCACCGTTCGAAAACCGTCTGTGTGCACGTGTCCGTCGTCGCCACGACGCCTCGCCATACCGCCAGATCCCCATCCGCTCCCGCCCGCCGGAGGCCGCGGCCCTCCGTCTCGGATCGTGCGCCTGGCACCGGGGAAGGGGTGCCAGGAACTCGAAAGCGGCTGGAGATCTCGCAGTACGTCGGGCGCCGTCACGCCCTACAGACCGCCGGGCAGCACCCCCTCCTCGATGTCGGCGAAGTCGTCTTCGCTCTCCGCGAGGTAGGCCTCCCAGGCCGCCCTGTCCCAGATCTCCACCCGGGTGCTCGCCCCGATCACGACCAGCTCCCGGTCGAGGGCCGCGTACGACCGCAGGTGCCCGGGAATCGTGACCCGACCCTGCTTGTCCGGCACCTCGTCGTGCGCGCTGGCGAAGAAGACCCGGCTGTAGGCCCGGGCCGCCTTGCTGGTCATCGGCTGCGCGCGCAACTGGCCGGCGATCCGCTCGAACTCGGGCATCGGGAAGACGTAGAGGCAGCGCTCCTGCCCTTTGGTGATCACGACACCCCCCGCCAGCTCGTCCCGGAACTTGGCCGGCAGGATCAACCGGCCTTTGTCGTCCAGGCGCGGGGTGTGGGTGCCGAGGAACATCGGCCCAACCCCCTCGCCCTGAGCGGCGTTCGCGGCGCCGCTGACCCCCCGGGCCGGTGTGGCCCTCCCGGCCTCACCATCGCGCCCCACTCTACTCCACTTCCCTCCACCTGCAACCAGAATCGCCTGGTCGGCGCGGCGTTTCCGCGCGCAAAACCGCACGTCAACGCGGGTGGGGCCCAGTGGAGGGGGGTGACCGTCCCCGGCGGCGGTCCGTTACCCGACATCGGCCGCCCCCGTCCGGCCGAGCGCGCTCCGGCCGTCCGCCGTGCCGTCCCCGGCCGAACGGTTCGCCGTCGGCGGCGATCTGGCGGAGACCGTGGTCCGGTAACCTCGCTCGGGTGACGGACGCGAAGATGCCCTTGCGGGCAAAGGTGGCCAGCTCCGTGTCGCGCACCGCCGCGGCGCTGTCGCGGGCCGCGGGCCGTGGCGACGGCTCGGTGATCGGCGGCTGGATCGGCCTCAAGATCGACCCGGACCTGCTCGCCCACCTCTCGGCCGGGCGGGCCATCGCCCTGGTGTCCGGCACCAACGGCAAGACCACCACCACCCGGCTCACCAGCGCCGCGGTCGGCGTGCTGGGCCGGGTCGCCTCCAACGCCTTCGGCGCCAACATGCCCACCGGGCACACCTCGGCGTTGGCCAAGGCCGGCAGCACGCCGTACGCGGTGCTGGAGGTGGACGAGCACTACCTGGCGCAGGTCCTGGAGGCGACCGAGCCGCACGTGGTGGCGCTGCTCAACCTCTCCCGCGACCAGCTCGACCGCGCCAAGGAGGTCGCCATGATGGCGCAGCTCTGGCGTGCCGCCCTGGTCCGGCACCCCGACGTGCGGGTGGTGGCCAACGCCGACGACCCGATGGTGGTCTGGGCCGCCACCCCGCCGGCCGACCCGGCCCAGGGTCACGTGCCGCCGCACGTCACCTGGTTCAGCGCCGGCCAGCGCTGGCACGACGACTCGTGGGTCTGCCCCGAGTGCGGCTCCACCATCCAGCGCTCCGGTGGCCAGTGGTGGTGCACCGGCTGCCCGCTGCGCCGCCCCGAGCCGCAGTGGACGGTGGAGGACGACGGCGTGCTCGACCCCACCGGCGCCTGGCACAAGATCCAGCTCCAGCTCCCCGGCACGGTCAACCTCGGCAACGCGGCCACCGCACTGGCGGTCGCCGCCGAGTTCGGCGTCCGCCCGGTGGACGCGGTCTCCCGGCTCGGCTCGGTCACCTCGGTGGCCGGCCGCTACGCCCAGGTCGACCGGGACGGGCGCAACATCCGGCTGCTGCTGGCCAAGAACCCGGCGAGCTGGCTGGAGGCGTTCGACATGGCCGACGTCGCGCCGACCCTGCTCTCCATCAACGCGCGCGACCCCGACGGGCTGGACACGTCGTGGCTGTTCGACGTCGACTTCGCCCCGCTGGCCGGCCGGCAGGTGCTGATCACCGGCGACCGGGCGTACGACCTCGCGGTGCGCCTCGACGTCAACGGCGTGCCGTTCCGGCACGTGCGCACGTTCGACGAGGCGGTCCGCGCGGTGCCGCCGGGCCGGCTGGAGGTCATCGCCAACTACACCGCCTTCCAGGACATCCGAGCGGAGCTGGACCGTGTCAACTGAGAGCCTGCGCATCGTCTGGGTCTATCCCGACCTGCTGTCCACCTACGGCGACCGGGGCAACGCGCTGATCCTGGCCCGCCGGGCCCAGCTGCGCGGCATGCCGGTCGAGGTGCTGGAGGTCCGCTCCGACCAGCGGCTGCCCGCCACCGCCGACATCTACCTGATCGGCGGCGGGGAGGACGGTCCGCAGGCGTTGGGCGCCCAGCGCCTGCTCGCCGACGGCGGTCTGCACCGGGCGGTGGCCCAGGGCTCGGTGGTGTTCGGCGTCTGCGCCGGCTACCAACTGCTCGGCACCTCGTTCTTCGCCAAGGGCACCCGCTGCCAGGGGCTGGAGCTGCTCGACCTCTCCTCCGACCGGGGTCCGACCCGGGCGGTCGGCGAGCTGGCCGGCGAGGTCGACCCGCGGCTGGGCATCCCGCACCTGACCGGCTTCGAGAACCACGGTGGCCGCACCCATCTCGGTCCGGGCGTGTCGCCGCTGGCCCGGGTCACCACCGGGGTCGGCAACGACGGCGCCACCGAGGGCGCGTGGCGGGGCAAGCTGCTCGGCACCTATTCGCACGGCCCGGCGCTGGCCCGCAACCCGGACCTGGCCGACCTGCTGCTGCGCTGGGCGACCGGCATCCACCAGCTCCCCCCGCTCGACGACACCTGGGCCGACCGGCTCCGGTCCGAGCGCCGCGCCGCGGTGGCCGCCGCCGCCCGGGCATGACCGGGGCCGCCCGGCCGGGGCGGCGACCGGCGGTCCGCCGCCTCGTCGGGTTACTGGGGCAGCCGTCGGCGCGCCGGTTCGGGCTGCTGCTCCTGCTGCTCGCCGGGTTCGGCGTCACACTGCTGCTGGTGCCCCGGCCGGACGCGGCCGACCTGCCGCGGCTCGCCGACTCGCTCGGCGGGTACGCCCCGGTCGCGGCCGTGGTCGGGGGCGCGCTGCTGCTGGTCGCGCTGGTGCCCCGGACGTTCGTCACGCTGGCCTCGGGCGCGATCTTCGGGCCGGTGCAGGGTGCCGCGTACGCGCTCGGCGCGGCGCTGCTCGCGGCGGCGCTCGGCTTCGCGGTCGGCCGGCTGCTGGGCCGGGACTTCGTGGCCGAGCGGGTCCGCGGCCGGCTGGCCCGGCTGGACGGCTGGTTCGCCCGGCAGAGCGTGTTCGGGGTGATCACCGTCCGGCTGCTGCCGATCGCCGGCTTCGGGTTGGTCAGCTACGGCTACGGCACCACCGCGGCCCGGGTGCTGCCGTTCCTGGCCGGCAGCGTGATCGCCTCCGCCCCGACCGCCATCGGCTACGCCGCGATCGGCGCGGCGGTGACCAGCCCCGGTTCGATCAACTGGTACGCCGCCGCGCCGGCCAGCCTCGGCCTGATCGCCAGCGTGCTGATCATCCATCGCTGGTGGCGGGCCGAGCGACAACGCCGGCTCGGTCCGAGCTGACGTGGCCGGCACCGGGGGGACGCTGCCCGGCGGGTTCGTCGCCGCGCTGCTGGGTCACCTGGCGTCGACCGCGCCCGGGATCGCGCCCGCGTACCTCGGGGTGGACGAACAGGGCCGTCGCTGCCGGCTGCTCTGCGACGCCTACGAGGGCCCGGCACGCGCCGGTTGCGCACTCGCGGCGGGCCACCGGCCCGCGGCCCCGGGTCGCGTGGAGACACGTCCCCGGTGCGGCCTGCGCCTGGGAGTGCCTACGAACTTGATGGCGTAGGTGGCTCAGCCACGACGCCTCCCGGCGTGTGGTGCCGGCGAGTCATCCACGCCATCAAGTTCGTAGGCTCCGCGGAGTCACCTCTGCGGTCCCGGGCGGCGACCGGCAACGACCCCCGACCTCGGGTCAGGCGACGACCGAGACCATCCGGCCCTTCACCACGATCACCTTGCGCGGCTCCTTGCCGGCCAGCGCGCCGGCGACCGCCTCCAGCGCGACCGCGCGGACCACGTCCTCGGGCGCGTCGGCCGGCACCTCGACCCGGCCCCGGACCTTGCCGTTGACCTGCACCGGGTAGGTCACCGACTCGGCCACCAGCAGGGCCGGGTCGGCCACCGGGAAGTCCGCGTACGTCAGCGAGGTGTCGTGGCCCAGCCGGCGCCACAGCTCCTCGGCGATGTGCGGAGCGAACGGGGCGACCATCAGCACCAGCGGCTCGGCCACCTCGCGCGGCGTCTCCGCCAGCCTCGTCAGGCCGTTGGTCAGCTCGATCAGCTTGGCGATCGCGGTGTTGAACCGGATCGCGTCCATGTCGGCGCGGACCCCGTCGATCACCTTGTGCAGCAGCCGCCGGGTCGCCTCGTCGGCGGGCGCGTCGGTGACCCGCGACGCGCCGGTCCCCTCGTCGACCACCGCGCGCCAGACCCGCTGCAGGAACCGGTACGAGCCGACCACCGCCCGGGTCTCCCACGGACGGGACACCTCCAGCGGGCCCATCGACATCTCGTACACCCGGAACGTGTCGGCGCCGTACGCCGCGCACATCTCGTCCGGGGTGACCACGTTCCGCAGCGACTTGCCCATCTTGCCGTACTCGCGCCGGACCTCCGTCTCGCCGTGGAACCACCGGCCGTCGACCTCGACGACCTCCTCGGCCGGCACGTACGCGCCGCGCGGGTCGGTGAACGCGTACGCCTGGATGTAGCCCTGGTTGAACAGCCGGCGGTACGGCTCGAACGAGGAGACGTGCCCCAGGTCGAACAGCACCTTGTGCCAGAAGCGGGCGTACAGCAGGTGCAGCACGGCGTGCTCGGCGCCGCCGACGTACAGGTCGGTGCCCCCGCAGTCGCCGGGCCGCCGCGGGCCCATCCAGTACGCCTCGTTCTCCGGCTCGGCGAAACGGTCGGCGGCGGTCGGGTCCACGTAGCGCAGCTCGTACCAGCAGGAGCCGGCCCACTGCGGCATCACGTTGGTCTCCCGGGTGTACCGCTTCGGCCCGTCACCCAGGTCCAGCTCCACCTCGACCCAGTCGCGCCGCCGCGACAGCGGGGTCTCCGGGTTGCTGGCGGCGTCCTCCGGGTCGAACGTCTTCGGCGAGAAGTCGTCCACCTCGGGCAGCTCGACCGGCAGCATCGACTCCGGCAGCGCGATCGGCGCCCCGGTCTCGTCGTACACGATCGGGAACGGCTCGCCCCAGTAGCGCTGCCGGGAGAACAGCCAGTCCCGCAGCCGCCAGGTGGTCGCGCCGACGCCGCGCCCCTCGGCCTCCAGCCACCCGATGGCCCGGGCCTTCGCGTCGGCCAGCCCCAGGCCGTTCAGGTCCAGACCGGCCGCGGGTGCGGCGCTGTTGATCCGCGGCCCGTCCCCGGTGTACGCCCCGCCGGTGAACCCCTCCGGCGGCTGCACGGTACGCACCACGGGCAGCTCGAAGACCTCGGCGAACGCGTGGTCCCGCTCGTCCTCGGCGGGCACCGCCATGATCGCGCCGGTGCCGTAACCGGCCAGCACGTAGTCGGCGATGAAGATCGGCACCGGCGCGCCGGTGACCGGGTGGTCGGCGTAGGCGCCGGTGAAGACGCCGGTCTTCTCCCGGGTGTCGGCCTGCCGCTCCATGTCCGTCTTGGCCGCGGCGGCCTTGCGGTACGCCTCGACCGCCTCGCGCGGGCCGGCGTGTCCGCCGGTCCAGGCGTCCCGGGTCCCCGCCGGCCAGGCCGCCGGCACCAGCGCGTCGACCAGCTCGTGCTCGGGCGCCAGCACCAGGTAGGTGGCGCCGAAGATGGTGTCCGGCCGGGTCGTGAACACCCGCACCGCGGCGGCGGCGGTCGGGAAGTCGATGTGCGCACCGGTGGACCGGCCGATCCAGTTGCGCTGCATCAGCTTGATCGGCTCGGGCCAGTCCAGCGTGTCCAGGTCGTCCAGCAGCCGGTCGCCGTACGCGGTGATCCGCATCATCCACTGCTTCAGGTTGCGCTTGAAGACCGGGAAGTTGCCCCGCTCGGAGCGACCGTCGGCGGTCACCTCCTCGTTGGCCAGCACGGTGCCCAGCCCGGGGCACCAGTTCACCGGCGCCTCCGAGACGTACGCCAGCCGGTGGTCGTCGACGACGCGGCGGCGCTCGGCCACGGTCAGCTCCGCCCAGGGGCGGCCGTCCGGGGTGGGCCGGGTGCCGCCCTCGAACTCGGCGATCAGCTCGGCCACCGGGCGGGCCCGGCGCGCGTCCGCGTCGTACCAGGAGTTGTAGACCTGCAGGAAGATCCACTGCGTCCAGCGGTAGAACTCGGTGTCGATGGTGGCGACCGAGCGCCGCTCGTCGTGGCCCAGCCCCAGCCGGCGCAGCTGCGCCTTGTACCGCTCGATGTTGGCCACCGTGGTGGTCCGCGGGTGGGTGCCGGTCTGCACCGCGTACTGCTCGGCCGGCAGGCCGAACGCGTCGAAGCCCATCGCGTGCAGCACGTTGTGGCCGGCCATCCGCTGGTAGCGGGCGTAGCAGTCGGTGCCGATGTAACCCAGCGGGTGACCGACGTGCAGGCCCGCGCCCGACGGGTACGGGAACATGTCCAGCACGTACAGCTTCTCGGCGCCGGCTCGGGGGTGCCCCGGGTCGGCCAGCGGGCCGGTCGGATTCGGGGCGTGGAAGGTGCCCTCCCGTTCCCAGGTGTCCTGCCAGCGGTGTTCGATCTCCTCGGCCAGGGCGGCGGTGTACCGGAACGGGGGAATGTCGGTGGCCGGTGCGGCTGCCTCACTCATGGCGTCTCCTCAGGTCTGCTGGGGGCACAAAAAAGCCCCTCGCGCAGGAGGGGCGGCCGTGCTGTCGCGCGTTCAGCGCATCAGCACGGCTCGGTAAGAAGCAGGAAGACTCCGGCCATGGGTCGCAGTGTACCCCGGTCCCCCGTCCGGCGAATATTCCGGGCGTAACCGACCGACCACCTGCGGGAGTCGGCGTTCCCGGCAAACATGGTTAGCCTGAGAGGCCAGTGAGATGCGTGCGGCAGACGAGGCTCGGCGTCGCGAACCCAACGGCGGGTCCAGGTGCTCTATACAGAGCTGCCGTTCCGGCGACGAGGAGGAGGCCCGTGACACAACAGACCTGGGACGAGGTGGGCGGTCTGCTGCCGCACGACGAGTTCCGTGCCGCCAGTGAGGCCGTCGTGGCCAACATCGAGCAGGTCATCGAGGGCAAGACAGCCACCGTCCGGCTCGCCCTGGCGGTGCTGCTCGCCGAGGGCCACCTGCTCATCGAGGACGTTCCCGGCGTCGGCAAGACCAAGCTGGCCAAGGCGATGGCCCGCTCCATCGACTGCTCGGTCCGCCGGATCCAGTTCACCCCCGACCTCCTGCCCAGCGACGTCACCGGCGTCAGCGTCTACAACCAGGAGACCCACGACTTCGAGTTCCGCCCCGGCGCGGTCTTCGCCAACCTGGTGGTCGGCGACGAGATCAACCGGGCCTCGCCGAAGACCCAGTCGGCCCTGCTCGAGTGCATGGAGGAGCGGCAGGTCACGGTCGACGGGGTGACCTACCAGCTCCAGACGCCGTTCATGGTGATCGCGACGCAGAACCCGATCGAGATGGAGGGCACCTACCCGCTGCCCGAGGCGCAGCGGGACCGGTTCACCGCCCGCATCGCGATGGGGTACCCGGACCCGAACGCCGAGCTGGCCATGCTGGACGGACACGGCGCCACCGACCCGCTGTCCGGCCTGCGCCCGGTCTCCGACGCGGCCACCGTGCGGCGGCTGATCGGGCACGTCCGCCAGGTGCACGTCGCCGACGCCGTCAAGCAGTACGCGATCGCCCTGGTGACCGCCACCCGAGAGGCGCCCGACCTGCGACTCGGCGCGTCCCCGCGGGCCACGCTGCAACTGCTGCGCACCGCCCGCGCGGTGGCCGCGCTGGAGGGCCGCGACTACGTCCTGCCGGACGACCTCCAGGCCCTCGCGGTGCCGGTGCTGGCACACCGGATCATCCCGACCGCGGACGCGCAACTGGCCCGGCGCACCACCGACGCGATCGTCGCCGAGTTGGTGCACCGCCTGCCGTTGCCGCACGACCGGCAGCGCTCCCCGTACGACACCCGGCCCGGCGGTGGCGCCGGCAACAGCAACGGCCGGGGGCCGTACGAGCCGCGGAGGCCGTGACGTGCGCGACGGGCTGCGCGGGCTGACCACCCGCGGGCGCTCCTTCCTGGCGGCCGCGGTCGCCGCCGCGCTCTCCGCCGCCATCCTCGGTGAGAAGGACCTGCTCCGGGTGGCCGTCCTGCTCGCCGTCCTGCCGCTGCTGGCCGCCGCGTACGTCGGCCGCAGCCGCTACAAGCTGGCCTGCAACCGCACGCTCGATCCGCACCGGGTGCCGGTGGGCGCCAGCTCCCGGGTGGTGCTGCGGCTGCAGAACCTGTCCCGGCTGCCCACCGGCACGCTGCTGCTGGAGGACCGGCTGCCCTACGCGCTGGGCAGCCGGCCCCGGGTGGTGCTGGAACGGCTCGGCGCGCACCAGGCCAGCTCCGTGGCGTACACGGTCCGGGCCGACGTGCGGGGCCGCTACGACGTGGGCCCGCTGGTGATCCGGCTGACCGACCCGTTCGGGCTGTGCGAGCTGACCCGCTCGTTCCCCAGCACCGACCACCTCACGGTGATCCCCCAGGTCGCCCCGCTGCCCGCGGTGCGGCTGCCCGGCGAGTACGCCGGCAGCGGCGACAGCCGGGCCCGCTCGGTGGCCGTGCACGGCGAGGACGATGCCGCCACCCGGGAGTACCGGATGGGCGACGACCTGCGCCGGGTGCACTGGAAGTCGACCGCGCGCACCGGCGAGCTGATGGTGCGCCGCGAGGAGCAGCCCTGGGAGAGCCGGGCGACGGTGGTGTTGGACACCCGCGCCGCCGGGCATCGCGGCGAGGGTCCGACGGCCAGCTTCGAGTGGGCCGTCTCGGCCGCCGCCAGCATCGCCGTGCACCTGCGCCAGGCCGGCTACAAGCTGCGCCTGGTCACCGGCAACGGCGCCGACGTGGGTGCCACCGAGGCCGGTGGTGAGGGGGTGCTCCTCGATCACCTCGCCGAGGTGCACCTCGACCGACGCGGCGAGATCACCGCGCTGGTGCAGCAGGTCCGGCAGCGGGCCGACGGTGGCCTGATCATCGCGCTGCTCGGCACGCTCGGCGACGCCGAGGCGGAGCTGCTGGCCGGGCTGCGCGGCAACGGCGCCACCTGCGTGGCGTTCCTGCTCGACAGCAACACCTGGCTGAACCTGGCGCCGAAGGCACGGGCCGAGGCGGAGCGGGCGCACGGCAGTGCCGCGCTCGCCCTGCTGCAGAGCGGCTGGCGGGTGATCGGGGTGGAGCACGGCAACCGACTGCCGGCGTTGTGGCCGCAGGCCGGGCGCGGCTCCCAGGGCTTCGCCCTGCGGGCGGCGCTGGCCGAGACCGTCGCCGGAGGCATGCGATGACCGGAAGGGTGGTTCGGTGATCCCGCACCGCAACATCGGCTTCGTCGCCGCGGCGGCGACGCTGCTGGCGGCGGCTCCGCTGTCGGCGATCTTCGAACGCTGGACGTGGCTGGTCCAGGCGGCCATCGTGGTCGCCGTGGTGGCCGGCGCGGCGACGCTGGCCCGGCTGGGGCGGGCCCCGCTCTGGGGCCAGTTGCTGGCCATGCTGGCCGGCCTGACGCTGGGCCTGACGTGGGTCTTCCCGGGCGGCACCGAGGCGTTCGCGTTCGTGCCGACCCCGGCCACGTTCGCCCACTTCGGCGACCTGCTCCAGACCTCGTTGCAGGACATGCGCGGCTACGGCGTCAAGGTGCCCGACGTCGACTCGCTGCTCTTCCTCGCCGTGCTCGGCATCGGCGCGGTGGCCGTGGTGGTGGACGTGCTCGCGGTCGGGCTGCGCCGGCCGGCGCTGGCCGGGCTGCCGATGCTGGCCATCTACTCGGTGCCGGTGGCGGTCTACGTGGACAGCGTCCCGGCCACCCCGTTCGTGGTGGGCGCCGCCGGCTACCTGTGGCTGCTGGTCACCGACAACGTCGACCGGGTGCGCCGGTTCGGGCGCCGGTTCACCGGCGAGGGCCGCGACGTCGACGTCTGGGAGGCGTCGCCGCTGGCCGCGGCCGGCCGCCGGCTGGCCGTGGTCGGGGTGGTGGTGGCGGTGGCGCTGCCACTGGCCGTGCCGGGGATGACCGGCGGCCTGATGAGCAACCTCGGCAGCGGCCCCGGCGACGGCAACGGGCGGCCCGGCCAGGGCGGCAGCACGGGCCGGATCGACCTGTTCGCCGCGCTCAGCGGGCAGCTCAACCAGAGCGAGCGGTTCGACCTGGTCAAGGTCACCACCAACGAGCCGAACCCGTTCTACCTGCGCCTCGGCGTGGTGGACGATCTGCGGCCGAGCGGTTTCCAGGCGCGCGTGCCCAGCGGGCAGCCGGTCACCCGCGGCCTGCCCGATCCGGCCGAACGCGCGCCCCGCGGGGTCGAGCAGCAGCGCTACCGCGCCACCGTCGAGGTGACGAAGAACCTGAACATGCCACTGATGCCGGTCTACGCCGAGCCGGTGAAGACCGATGACCTGGCCGGCAACTGGCGCTACGACCCGCAGCAGCAGATCGTCTTCTCCAGCCGGGACAACGCCCGCGGCAAGCGCTACTCCTTCGACTACGTGCGGTCGACGTTCAGCCCGGCGGCGCTGCGCGCCGCGCCGTCCCTGCCGTCGGACAGCGCGGTGCTGCGCCAGCAGACCGTCACCCCGTCGGTCCCGGCCGTCGACCGGCTGGTCGAGCGGCTGGTGAAGGGCCGGCAGACGGACTACGACAAGGTCCGGGCGGTCTACGACTACTTCTCGGTGGAGAACGGGTTCACCTACGCGCTCTCCACCCGCGCCGGCAGCAGCGGGGACGACATCACCGACTTCCTGGCCACCAAGGTCGGCTACTGCCAGCAGTACGCGGCGGCCATGGCCTGGCTGGTGCGGGCGGCCGGCGTACCGGCCCGGGTGGCGGTGGGGTTCACCAACGGCAGCAACGGCGGCGACGGCTCCTACGTGCTGACCAACCAGAACCTGCACGCCTGGACCGAGGTCTACTTCGGCGGCATCGGCTGGGTGCCGTTCGACGCCACCCCGGCGGCGAGCATCCCGGGTTCGGTGCGGTCGGCCTGGGCCCCGGACACCGACGCCCCGGAGGAGATCACCCCCGCGCCGGGCAGCAGCGCCGCGCCCGACGCGACCGACCCGTCGGCCGGCCCGAACGAACCGGACCGCCTGGACAAGGACGCCGACCAGGGCCTGGCGGTCGGCGACAACGGGCCGACCCGGCAGGACCGGGTCTGGCCGTGGTGGCTGGCCGGGGTGCTCGCGCTGCTGGCGTTGCTGGCCGCGCCGGCCCTGCGCCGCTCCGCGCTGCGTCGTCGGCGGCGGGTCCGGGCGACCCTGCCGGCGGCCACCGCGATGGCCGTGCCCGGGCAGCGGGGCCGCGGCCCCGAGATGGTGGTCGGGGTGGACGCCGAGGCGGCCCGCGCCGACGCGCACGCCGCCTGGGACGAACTGCTCGACACGCTTGTCGACTTCCATGTGCCGGTGGACGGCACGGAGACGCCGCGGGCCACTGCCGAGCGGTTGAGCCGGGAGGCGCTGGTCGAGGACGCCGGCGCGGTGACCGGGGTACGGCTGCTGGGTCGGGCCGAGGAGCGGGCCCGGTACGCCCGTGACCCGCTGACCGACGCCGAGTTGCAGCCGGCCCTGCGGACGGTCCGGGGAGCGCTCGCCGCCCGGGCGGACCGGCGGACCCGGCTGCTGGCGGCGGTGCTGCCGCCGTCGGTGCTGGCGCGGTGGCAGACCGCCCTGGCCGAGCGGTCGGCCCGCCTGGTCACCGTCACCGGGCAGGCCCGGCAGCGGATGCTGCGCTGGAACCCGCGTCGCCTGCTGGCCAACCGCCCCGCCCGCTGACCCCTCCCCCTCCCTCTCCCCTCCCCCGTCACTGATTGACGGAAAGAGTGGTTATCCGGGCCCGGATAACCACTCTTTCCGTCAATCAGGGGGACAACGCACGGGGTGGGGGGTGACGCGGCGAATGCGCTTGCCGGCACAGCCGGCAAGCGTCCGTCGCGGCCCCGCCCGGGTCAGGGGCGGGGCGTGGTCAGCGGTGGCCCTCCGGGCGCTGCCGCCAGCGGTCCTCCATCCGGTCGAGGAAGGAGCCCCGGCGGCCACTGCGGCCACGGGGACGACGCCGACTTGTCGTTGTGCCGCCCACCACGTGCAGGTCGGGCGACTGGGACCGGCGGTGCGACTGCACCGCGTAGCCCAACGAGGCCAGCATGACGACGAAGCCCGCCACGGCCACCGCAGGAATCTTGATCACGGCACCGTAGATCAACAGTGCCAGACCAGCGACGACCACGCCGGCAGCGACGAGCACGCGACGCCGCGCGTGGAAACGCGGGTCGCTGGCGCGCACGGCCGAGGCGAACTTGGGATCCTCGGCAAGCGACCGCTCGATCTGCTCGAACAGCCGCTGCTCGTGCTCCGAGAGCGGCACGGCACTCCTCCCCGGTCACGTTGGTCGGCCCGGTCGGGCCGACAGACCGTGGCAGCCAACCGGCTGCTTACCCGCAAGTCTACGAGGGGGCTCGCGCGTCGGAAAGCGGGACGACCTACGGCCGGGTCGGTTTTTCGACTTGTCGTGGATCGCGCCGGCCGAGAAGACTGGCCGGACCTATGACGGACCGCCCGAAACGGGCGGCCGCCGCGTCCGCCGCCGCGTCCGCCTCCCGCCACCCCCGCTCCGGCGCACCCAGGGTGAGCTGCTGCGGCGTCTCCTCCGCCGCGGCCAACCCCTCCATCCGTACGCCGACCAGGCGAACCGCCTCGCCAGGGGCGAGAGCGAGCCAGAGCGCCCACACCGTGTCGAACATCTCCCGTGCGGTATCGGTCGGCACGCCGAGCGTGCGGGAACGACTGATCGTGCGGAAATCGGCGAACCGGACCTTCAGCGACACCGTGCGACCCACCTGACCGGCCGCCCGCAGCCGGGCGCCCGCCTTCTCGGCCAGGGCGAGCAGCGCGCGCCGGATCTCGACCGGGTCGGTGACGTCGGTGTCGAACGTGACCTCCGCCCCGATCGACTTCTCCACCTGCTCCGGGGAGACCCCGCGCGGGTCCCGCCCCCGGGCCAGCTCGTGCAGGTGCGTCGCGGACGCCTCGCCCACCGCCCGACGCAGCAGACCGGCCGGCGCCTCCGCCAGGTCGCGCACCGTACGCAGGCCGAGCCGGCGCAACGCCTCCGCCGAGCGTTCCCCCACCCCCCACAGCGCCGACACCGGCAACGGGTGCAGGAAGTCCAGCACCCGGTCGGCGGGCACCACGAGCAGGCCGTCCGGCTTGGCCCGGGTGGAGCCCAGCTTGGCCACGAACTTCGTCGGCCCCACCCCGACCGAGCAGGTCAGCCGCTGCTCCTCGGCCACCCGGCGACGGATCAGCGCGGCGATGGTCGCCGGTCGCCCGAACAGCCGGCGGGCACCGGCCACGTCGAGGAACGCCTCGTCCAGGGAGAGCGGCTCGACCAGCGGGGTGACGTCCCGGAAGATCTGCATGACCGCCCGGGACGCGGCCGAGTAGGCGGTGAAGTCGGGCGGCAGGTAGACCGCGCCCGGGCAGAGCGCCCGCGCCCGGGCGGTGGGCATCGCACTACGGACCCCGAATTCCCGGGCCTCGTAGCTGGCGGAGCTGACCACGCCGCGTGGACCGACACCGCCCACCACCACCGGCCGGCCACGCAGCTCGGGGCGGCGACGCACCTCCACCGAGGCGAAGAACGCGTCCATGTCGACGTGCAGGATGGAACAGCCGGTGTCGTCGGCGTCCGGCCCGAAGCGCGGGTCACCGCCGCCCCGGGGCAACGACTGGCTGCGGCCCATGCCCGCAGGCTAGCCCGCCGGTCCGACAACCCCACCGGTCAGCCCCGTCCGGCCGGGCCCGGCCGGACCGGTCAGCCCCGGACCACCAGCAGCGGGACGGTCATCTCCGCGGCGGTGTCCGCGCCGTGGTACGCCACCAGCCGCGACACCATCGGCGGCTCGGACCGGGTGGCGACCACCGCGTACGTGTCCCGGCAGACCACCACCACGTCGCCGATCCGGGCCAGGTGTGCCTCCGGCACCGGCCCGAACCAGCCGGTGGCCACCGCCTCCGCCCGGGTCAGCACGTCGGCCGCCCCGCCCAGCACCCCACGCCAGGCGGCCACCACGTCGGCCTCGGCGCCCGGCTCGACGTGCAGGTAACGGACCCGGGGCTCGCCGGCCACCACCCGCACCCCGGCCCGCAGCCGGGGGTCGGCGTCCAGGTCGATCCGGTGCCCGGCGGGAATGTCGAGCTGGCCGTGGTCGGCGGTGACCAGCAGCGCGGCGTCCGGCGGCAACCCGTCCAGCAGGCGGGCCAGCAGCGCGTCCACCTCCGTGGCCGCGGTCCGCCAGGGCGCGGAGTCGACGCCGCTGAGGTGCCCGTGCCGGTCCAGGTCGGGGTGGTAGCCGGAGACCAGCGTGGGCCCGACGCCGGCGGCCAGCGCGGTGAGCATCCGGGCGGCGAGCGCGTCGATCCCGGCCGCGCCCCGGTAGTCGCCGCCCCGGTTGGCGGCCAGCGTCAGGCCGCTGCCGGCGAACTCGGGGCGGCTCACCACGGTCACCGCCACGCCGGCGGCGCGGGCCCGCTCGTACCAGGTGGGGACCGGTTGCCAGCGGAACGGGTCGGGATCGCCGGCCCAGTCGACGTGGGTGAGCACCCGGTCGGTGCCGGGCACCCGGACCGTGAAGCCGAGCACGCCGTGCGCGCCCGACGGGGCGCCGGTGCCGAGGCCGACCAGGCTGGTCGGGGTGGTGGAGGGGAAACCCACGGTGAGCGGCGTGCCGGTGGTGGCGGCCAGCCCGGCCAGCGTCGGCGCGTACCGGGCGGCGGTGGGGATCTGGTGCCAGCCGAGGCCGTCGACGAGCAGCACGGCGACCCGGCGGACCCCGGCGAGCCGGGGAGTCAGGTCGAGCCGGTCGACCGCGCCGGGCACGCCGAGCAGCGACAGCGCGCTGGGCAGCACGTCGACCAGGCTGCCGCCGTCGTATCGGGGCGCGACCCGGTCCAGTGGGGCCGGGACGGGGCCGGTCATGCCGGGCGGCGGGCGAACAGGTGCAGTTGGGCGGCCAGGTCCCGGTACGGCGACCGACCGGCCAGGGCCCGTTCCAACTCCACCAGGGCGGCCGGCTGACCGTCGGCCACGGCGGCCGGCAACAGGTCGGCGAGCACGCGTACGCCGTGGATCTCCTCGACGACGAGCCCGGCGGCGGTGAGCAGCGCGGTCGCGCCGTCGGCGTCGTAGCGGCGGCGCAGCGTGTCCCGGCCCCCGGCGGTGCCGTGCGGGTCGGCGGCCAGCGCGGCGGCAGCGTCGAGCTGCCCGTTCATCGCCCGGCCGAGCACCGCGGCGGCCCGCGCGGCGACCAGCACGCTGGCCGCGCCGCCGGGACGCAGCGCGGCGACCAGCGCCGCCGTCACCGGCTGCGGGTCGTCGACCACCTCCAGGACGGAGTGGCAGAGCACCAGGTCCACCGAGGCCGGTTCGACCAGCCCGGCGAGCGCGTCGGCGTCGCCCTGCGTCGCGCGTACCCGATCGGCGACCCCGGCCTCGGCGGCCCGGCGGGTCAGCGCGGCGAGCGCGTCGGGGCTGGCGTCGACCACGGTGACCCGGTGGCCGGCCTCGGCGAGCGGGACGGCGAAGCCGCCGGTCCCGCCGCCGACGTCGAGCACGGCGAGCCGTTCGTCGGCCCGCCGGCTCAGCTCGGCCCGGAGCACCGACCAGATCACGGCGGTGCGGGGGGTGAGGGTTCGGGTCTGCTCCACCCCGCCGAGCCTAGGGGTCAGGACTCGCCGCCGCCGGCCGGGTCCTCCTCGGCGCGGGAACGCTGGGCGTTGGCCACCGGGCCGTCGGTCACCTGGTGCTCGCGCGGCTCGATCTCGTGGGTGGGCGCCCACCCGGCGCCGAGCCGGGTCCGTCGGACGTTGGCCACGCCACCGGGGTACGTGCTGTGAAAGGTCATCTGGTTCATCCCCCATACCCGGGTGGGCCGCTCTGCCCACCCGTTGTCCGGGAGTCTCCCGTGTCCGGCCCTGGGAAACCGTAATGTGGATCACTACGGTCAACGGAAATCCCGGGACGCCGGCGCGACGGGCGGCTCGATCGCGTCCAGCCGGTCCGCGGTGAGGTTCGTGACGCCCTCGTGCCGCTGCAACCGGCCCCGCACCACCAGCGCGCCGCTGGTGCGGGCGATTCGACGGTAGCGCTGCCACAGCCCCGGCGAACACGTGACGTTGAGCATGCCGGTCTCGTCCTCCAGGTTGAGGAACGTGACCCCGCCGGCGGTCGCCGGCCGCTGCCGGTGGGTGACGATCCCGCCGACCCGGATCCGCTGCCCGGGCGGCACCTGGCCGAGGCGGGCGATCGGCACCGCGCCCAGCGCGTCCAGCCGGCCCCGGATGAACCGGGCCGGGTGGCTCTCCGGGGACAGGCCGGTGGCCCAGACGTCGGCGACCAGCCGGTCCACCGCCGCCATGCCGGGCAGCGTGGGCGGGTCCGCGCCGGTCACCGTGCCGGGCAGCCGACCGGGCCGGTCCTGCGCCGCCGCGCCGGCGGCCCAGAGCGCCTGCCGCCGGGTCAGCCCGAAACCGGCGAACGCGTCCGCGGTGGCCAGCGCCTCCAGCTGCCCGGCGGTCAGACCGGTCCGTCGGGCCAGGTCCGGCATGTCCCGGTACGGCCCGTGCGCGGCCCGCTCCGCCTCGATCCGCTCGGCCGCGTCGTCGCCGAGGGTACGGACGCTGCCCAGCCCGAGCCGGACCGCCGGCCCACCCAGCCCCCAGGCGTGCGGCGGCTCCCCCGGCAGGCTCCCCCACCGGGTCTCCGGCGTCGACTCCAGCACCGCCCTGGCGCCGCTGGCGTTGATGTCCGGCCGGCGCACCTCCACCCCGTGCCGGCGGGCGTCGTCGGCCAGCGTCTGCGGCGAGTAGAAACCCATCGGCTGCGCGTTGAGCAGCGCGGCCAGGAACGGGCCCGGGTGGTAGCGCTTCAGCCACGAGCTGGCGTAGACCAGGTACGCGAAGCTCATCGCGTGGCTCTCCGGGAAGCCGTAGCTGGCGAACGCGGTGAGCTTGCGGTAGACGTCGTCGGCCAGCTCACCGGTGATGCCCCGCTCGGCCATCCCGGCGTAGAGCCGGTCGGCGATCCGGGCCATCCGTTCCACCGAGCGTTTCGCGCCCATGGCCCGGCGCAACTGGTCCGCGCCGGCCGCGTCGAAGCCGGCCAGGTCGATGGCGAGCTGCATGAGCTGCTCCTGGAACAGCGGCACACCGAGCGTCTTCTCCAGCGCGTTGCGCATCAGCGGGTGCGCGTACGTGACCGGCTCCTGGCCGTTCTTGCGCCGGATGTACGGGTGCACCGAGCCGCCCTGGATCGGGCCGGGCCGGATCAGCGCCACCTCCACCACCAGGTCGTAGAACTCGCGGGGTTTGAGCCGGGGCAGCGTGGCCATCTGGGCCCGGCTCTCCACCTGGAACACGCCGACCGAGTCGGCCCGGCAGAGCATGTCGTAGACCTCGGGGTCGTCGAGCGTCATCCCGCCCAGGTCCAGGCTCATCCCGATCATGTCGTAGCCGTAGTGCAGCGCGGACAGCATGCCGAGGCCGAGCAGGTCGAACTTGACCAGCCCGACCGCGGCGCAGTCGTCCTTGTCCCACTGGAGCACGCTGCGGCCGGGCATCCGACCCCACTCCACCGGGCACACCTCGATCACCGGCCGGTCGCAGATCACCATGCCGCCGGAGTGGATGCCCAGGTGCCGGGGGAACGTCTGCAACTCGTTCGCGTACGCGACCACCTGCTCGGGGATGTCCGCCACGTCGACCGCGGCGACCGAGCCCCACCTGTCGATCTGCTTGCTCCAGGCGTCCTGCTGGCCGGGCGAGAAGCCGAACGCCTTCGCCACGTCCCGCACCGCCGACCGGGGCCGGTACGAGATGACGTTGGCGACCTGGGCGGTGTGCTCCCGGCCATAGCGGGCGTAGACGTGCTGGATCACCTCCTCCCGCCGGTCGGACTCGATGTCCACGTCGATGTCGGGCGGGCCGTCCCGTTCCGGGGCGAGGAACCGCTCGAACAGCAGCCGGTGCCGGACCGCGTCCACGTTGGTGATGCGCAGCGCGTAGCAGACCGCCGAGTTGGCCGCCGAGCCCCGCCCCTGGCAGTAGATGTCCTGCTGCCGGCAGAACGTGACGATGTCGTAGACCACCAGGAAGTAGCCGGGGAAGCCCAGCTCGTCGATCATCCGCAGCTCGTGCTCCAGCTGCGCGTACGCCTCCGGGTGCGCCTCGGGCGGGCCGTAGCGCTCCCGGGCGCCGTCCATGGTCAGCCGCCGCAGCCAGCTCATCTCCGTGTGCCCGGCCGGTACCGGGTACGCCGGCAGTTGCGGCGCGACCAGGTGCAGGTCGAACGCGAGTTCCGCGCCGAACTCGGCGGCCCGCGCCACCGCCCCCGGGTACGCGGCGAACCGCGCCGCCATCTCCGCGCCGCTGCGCAGGTGGGCGGTGGCCGCGGCGGGCAGCCAGCCGTCGATCTCATCCAGGCTGCGCCGGGCCCGCACCGCCGCCAGGGTGGTGGCCAGCCGACGTCGCCCCGGCGTGGCGTAGTGCGCGTTGTTGGTGGCCACCGTGGGCAGCCCGGCGGCGGCGGCCAGTCCGGCCAGCGCGTCGTTGCGGTCGGCGTCGACCGGGTGGCCGTGGTCGGTCAGCTCCACCGCCACCGTCTCCGCGCCGAACAACGCGGTCAACCGGTCCAGTTCCCGGGCCGCCGCGTCGACTCCGTCGGTGAGCAGCGCGGCCGGCACGTGCCCCTTGCGGCAGCCGGTGAGCACCAGCACGTGGTCCCTCAGCTCGGCGGCGATCTGCTCCAGCTCGCCGTAGACCGGGCGGCCCTTCTCCCCGCCGCGCAACTGGGCCCGCGAGATGGTGGCGGCGAGGCGCGCGTACCCCTCGTGGCCGTGCGCGAGCACCAGCAGGTGCCGGCCGAGCGGGTCGGGTTCGCCGTTCTGCGGGCCGGGCAGCCCGAGCGACAGCTCCGCCCCGAAGATCGTCGGCAGCCGCAGCGCGCGGGCCGCCTCGGCGAAGCGCACCACGCCGTAGAAGCCGTCGTGGTCGGTGACGGCGAGCGCGGTGAGCCCCAGCCGGGCCGCCTCCTCGGCCAGCTCCTCGGGATGGCTGGCCCCGTCGAGGAAACTGAAGTTGGAGTGCGCGTGCAGCTCCGCGTAGGGCACCGTGCCGTCCGGGCGGGTCAGCTCCGGCGGCCGGTACTCCTCGCGTCTGCGGCTCCAGGCCGGGGCGTCGCCGCCGTCGGCGTCGACCGCGAGCGGGTCCACCACCTGCGGCTCCACCACGTGCAGGTGCCGCTCACCGCGGGCTCCCTCACCCTTCGCCCGTCCGGAGAGCACCTGCTCCAGCTTCGACCAGGGCATCCTCGGGTTGTGGAAGCTCATGCCGCGCTCCCCCGCGCGCGATCTGTCGAGATCTTGGAAGATTTCGGCCCACAGAGGGGCCACGGGCTTCCCAGATCTCCCGCGTCAACCACGTGCACCGGCCGAGGGTCGACCCACGAGTGCCTACGAACTTGATGGCACGGATGGATCACGGCGACGACGACAGCGGTCAGGGGCCACGATCCGTTTACGCCATCAAGTTCGTAGCCACCGGCAAGTTTGTGGCCACCGGCGGATAGAAGTCGGCGCGGCACGGCAGCACGCCACCGAACCGGGGCGGGCTGCTCAGTCATAGATGGCCTCCACCAGCCACTGCCCGCCCTCGACGGCGAGCAGCAGGGCGGAGCCGTCGGCCAGGCAGACCTGGAACCGGGCCCGACGGCGGGCCTCGACCGGCGCCCACCAGCGCTCGTCCACCGGCCACGGGCCGACCCATCCGGTGATCTCGGCCGGCCGGCCGGTGCCCACGGTCAGCCGGGCCGGCGCCGCGCTGACCGCCAGCCGGGCACTCACCACGACCGGCTCCCCCGCCGCGTCGTGCACCTCGGCCGCCAGCGGGGTGGGCAGCACCACGGCCGGCGCCGGCGGCGGGATCCGCCCCGGCCACGGCGGCTCGGGCACCGCCCTGACCCGGCCAGCCCGACCGCTTTTGCCAGCCGGGCGACCGGTCCGCACCGCCGTCCGGCCCGGATCGGAGGACCCGACCGGTGCGAGGGCCGACCCGGCAGCCGGAGCCGGCACGGCGGACAGCCCTGACCCGACGGAGGAGGCCGGCCCGACGGACGGGGCCGGCCCCGGCACGGTGAGGGGTGGCGGGCCGGGACGGGCGGGCACCCGCTCGTCGCCCCACGGGACCAGACGCACCTGGTCGGCCGGGGAGCGACCCCCACCCAGGACGGCGGTGACCACCGCCTCGGGGCCGAGGATGCCCTGCACCCGGTTCAACGCGCGGTGCGCCCGCTCCCGCTCCGCGCCGGTCTCCCCCCACAGCCCCGGTTGCAGGCCGGCCTGGGCGAGCACCCCGTCCGGCACCAGCCGCAGCCGGATGATCCCGGCGGTCGGGCGGGCCGGACGGGCCCCACCCCGGCCGTTGCTGCCGGAGAGCCACCCGTCGAGCTGCCAGCGGACCCGGTCGGCGATGGCCGCGGCGGTGAGCAGGCCGTCGTGCCGCCAGACCCGGTGCAGTTCCTGACCGTGCGCGGTGACCGCCTCGATCCCGAGCCGGGTACAGGCCAGCCCGTACGCGGCGAGCCGCTCGTGCAGTCGCTCGGCCAGCGTCCGCGCGGCGAACGCGGCGGCGTCGACCCGGTCGATCGGCTCGTCGTGCTCGGCGGTGACGGTCAGGTCGGCGGGCGGTCGCCGGACCGCGAGCGGTCGGTCGTCCCGCCCGGCGGCGAGCCGGTGCGCCAGCGCCCCGTCGAAGCCGAACCGGGCCAGGACGTCCCCGGCGGGCAGCGCGGCGAAGTCACCGAGGGTGCGTACGCCGAGGCGGCGCAGCAGGTCGGCCAGGGCGGGCCGGCCGAGCGCCTCCACCGGCCGGGTGGCCAGGAACGCCGCGGTGCCGCCCGGGGGCACGATCCGCCCCTCCCGGGCGGCCAGGCCGGCCGCGAAGACCCCGTCGGCGATGCCGACCTGGCTCTCCACCGCGCAGCTCTGGGCCACGTGCTCGACGATCCGTTCGGCCGCCGCCTCCTCACCGCCGAGGTAGCGGCTCGGCCCCCGGGCGGCCGTCGCGCAGGCGCCGGGACGGATCACCTCGACGCCGGCGACCACCTCCTCGACGGCGGCCACCACCGGCTCGAACGCCCGCGCGTCCCGCCCAGGATCGTGGTCGACCACGGTGACCTGCGGGCAGCGTCCCTGGGCCTCCCGCCGGCGCAGCCCGCGCCGGATCCCCTCGGCCCGGGCCCGCTCGGAGCAGGCCACCACCCGGTTGGCGTGCAGCACCACGACCGGGTCGGTGGCGGGCACGCCGTCGACGATCTCGGCCGCGAGGACGGGCCAGTCCGGGCACCACAGCAGCAGCGCCCGCGCCGGGGCGCTCACGGCCCGGCCACCGGGGCGACCACGCGCAGCCGGCGGCCCGGGGCGGCGGGGGCGCCGGACCCGGCCGAGCGGGGGATCACCCGGGTCAGCTCGTCGCCGGGCAGCCACACCTTGATCTCCTTGGGTCGGGCGGCGGCGCCCCGGCCACGGGCCGAGACGGTCACCTCGCGGCGGCGCAGCCGCCCGCGCCCCGGCCCGAGCCCCTGCCAGACGCCCCGGACCACCTGGAGCGTCACGTCCGCACCGTCCCACCGGCCGTACGGGACCAGCACGCTGCCACGTTGCCGGGCCCGGGCGGCCAGCCGGGCGGAGACCGAGGCGGCGACCGAGGCCGGCACGGCGGTGACCACCACGTCGACCCCGTCGATGAGCGCGGCGACGACGGTGGGCCACTCCGGCCCGGGATCGGGCACCAGGGCGAGCCGGTCCAGGGCGATCCCGGCCTCGGCCGCCGCGCCGGCCCCGAACGTGGGCACACCAACCACGGCGCACCACGAGCCGGCCCGGGACGCCTCGGCGAGCAGCGCGAGGATCAGCGAGGTGGCGCCGCTGTGCCGGGGTCGGCCGACGCCGACCGCGACGGTGCTGCCGCGTCGCAGCCCACGGTTGGGCAGCAGCCCGGTCAGCTCGGCCCGGACGGGGAGCACCCGGTGGCCACCGGCCGCGTCGGGCGCACTCGCCGGACGCACCAGTTCGGCCAGGGCGGCGGAGCCGACCACCATGCGGCCCGCCATCGGACCAACCCCCCGTCGTGTTTTCGCCACGGGCCGGCCCGTGGTTGGTGCTGTGGATCATGTGGTGCGCTGGACCGTGTGGTGCGGCGTCCGGCCCCCCGGGTCCCGCCGATGGCGGCCGGACGCCACGACTTCAGGCGGCGGCCGCCCCGGCTCGCGGCGCGGCAGCCGACCCGGAGCGCGGCGCGGTGTCGGAGCCGCCGAGGTGCAGGGGCCGGGGCAGGCCGTCGAGTGCCGGCTGGTGCGGCCGGCCGAGTGCGGTCTCCACCACGGTCACGAACTGTTCGGCGGCCCGGAGCAGGTCGTCGGCCTCCCGGGCGGTGACCACCCGGGGGATGCCGGCCTCGGCGGCGGCTCGCTTGCCGGCGCCGGCGGCGAAGTAGGCGGCCCACTCGTCCAGCTCGGGGGCGACGGTGGCGAGCAGCACCCAGACGCTGGTGATCCGGTTGCGCCGGGTGGGCGCGGGCCGGGCCCGGGCGGCCAGCACGGCGGCGGCGGCGCGCAGCGCCGCGAGGTGGGCGGCGGCGTACCGGAGACCGTCGGGGCGGGTGCGGGCGGCCTCGGCCAACCCCTCGCGGGCCACCGCGAGCAACTGGGCGGGGGTGCGGTGCGGCAGCACGTGCGCGGGCACCGTGGGCGCCTGGGCCGGACTGGTCGGCATGGGTCTCTCCTCCGCGTGTGGCCGGGGCGGGCGGTCGCGCGACGGGGGAAACCGTCGCCCGGTCGCCCGGAGCGGTCGGTGCGGAGGAAGACGCACCTCAGGTGGCGGCCGGCCGGATGTGGACGCTTCCCCACACCCACACCCGGCCGGCGTGCCGGCGGGTCCGTCGCCCGCCGCCCGGGGGTCGTGGGCGGCGGGCGACGACCTGCCTGACGGGCTCGGACTCGCGACTGTCCGAAGCCCGGTGCGGCCCGCGGAGCCGCACCTTGTCCGAAAGTCGGCGCCGCGAAACACCGCTTCCGGAGCTGGAGAACGGGTGGGCGACCCGAGCGCGTGCGGAGCGGGTCAACCGCGACCCGCGTCAAACGCGATCCAATCGAACACTCGTTCTAACTACCCTGACAGTACACCTCCCCACCGACGAAAACGCAACGTGTGACGTGCCCGGGACACGCCGGGCGGGCGGCCGGATTCCCAGCCGGCGCACAGCCGCGGCAAAGGCGGCCCGGAACTCGTCGGACCAGGGTTACCCCCATGAACGTCAGCCGTACCGAAAAGCTCTTCCGGTGACCGCCACCGTGGCCGGCCGACGCACGGTGCGCCGCACCCCGCCGGCCGCTCCCGCCTGGTGGGCCGACGTCGCCGGCGGCCTCGCCGCGCTCAGCCTGCTGGTCGTCACCGCCCTCTGGACCGCCGACCGTGGCGTGCAGGAGCTGCTGGCCGGCGCGGCCGCCGGACTCACCTCGCTCGGCCGGCTCACCGGCCTGGTCAGCGCCGACCTGATGCTGATCCAGGTGGTGCTGATGGCCCGGGTGCCCCTGCTGGAGCGTCGCTTCGGCCAGGACCGGATCGCCCGTTGGCACCGGCTCGCCGGTTTCACCTCGTTCCACCTGCTCCTGGCGCACGTGCTGCTGACCGTCCTCGGGTACGCCGGCACCGCCCGCCAGGGGGTGCTCGCCGAAGCCTGGGACCTGGTCGTCACGTACCCGGGGATGCTGTTGGCCACCGCGGCGCTGGCGCTGCTGGTGCTGGTGGTGGTCACCTCGGTCCGCGCGGCCCGACGGCGGCTGCGCTACGAGTCCTGGCACCTGCTGCACCTCTACGCCTACCTGGGCGTCGCGCTGGCGCTGCCGCACCAGCTCTGGACCGGCGCCGACTTCATCGCCTCGCCGCTCGCCCGCGCCTACTGGTGGACGGTCTACCTGCTGGCGCTGGCCAGCGTGTTGATCTGGCGGCTCGGCCTGCCGGCCTGGCGCTCGCTGCGGCACCGGATCGAGGTGGCCGCGGTGGTGCCCGAGGCGCCCGGGGTCACCTCGGTCTGGCTGCGCGGGCGGGACCTGCACCGGCTGCCGGTCCGGGCCGGGCAGTTCCTGCTCTGGCGGTTCCTGGACGGGCCGGGCTGGTCCCGGGCCCACCCGTACTCGCTGTCCGCGCCGCCGCGCGGCGACCTGATGCGGATCACGGTCAAGGACCTGGGCGACGACAGCGCCCGGGTGGCCGCCCTGCGCCCCGGCACCCGGGTGCTGATCGAGGGGCCGTACGGGCGGCTCACCGGGCAGCACTGGCGGGGCGGCGGGATCACCATGCTGGCCTGCGGCGTCGGCCTCACCCCGCTGCTGGCGTTGCTCTGGGAGCTGCCGTACGCGCCGGGGCAGGCGGTGCTCGCCTACCGCGCGCGTACCGGGGAGGACCTGGCCTTCTCCGCCGAGCTGGACCGGCTCGTCGCGGAGCGCGGGCTGGTGGTGCACCACCTGGTCGGCCCCCGGGCGGCGCGGCCGTCCTGGCTGCCGGCGTACGCCGAGGGGCTCGCCGAGGCCGAGGCGTTGCGCCGGCTCTCCCCCGGCGTGGCCGGGCACGACGTCTTCCTCTGCGGCCCGGACGGCTGGGTCGACGCCGTCCGCGCCGCGACCCGCGCGGCCGGAGTGCCCGACGCGCACGTCCATCACGAACGTTTCGCCTGGTGACAGGCGCGAAGGGAGGATCCGTGCGACGGATCACCATCTGGCTGCTGTCCACCGTGGCCGCGTTGGTGCTGCTGTTCAGCTACCGGACCAGCACCATGGGCGCCGGGGAGAGCGGCGCGGTCGCGGCCGGGACCGACCCGGGCGGCGGCTCGTGGAGCGGCACGGACGGCGGCACCGGCGCCGACCCGTCCGCCGGCGGCGCCACCACCGACGGCGGCACCGGCACCGGCGACGGCGGCACCGGCAGCCCCACCGGCGGCGACAGCGGCACGGCCACCGGGTCGGTGGCGCAGACCCGGTGGGGGCCGGTGCAGGTGAAGATCACCGTCTCCGGCGGGAAGATCACCGACGTCACCGCCGTGCAGGTGCCCGACGGCAACCGGCGGGACCAGGAGATCAACGACTACGCGGTGCCGATCCTGCGGCAGGAGGCGCTCGCGGCGCAGAGCGCCCGGATCGACAGCGTCTCCGGAGCCACCGTCACCAGCGACGGCTACCGGGAGTCGCTCCAGTCCGCCATCGACGCGGCGCACCTCGGATGAGCGACCGGCGGGCCTGGGTGGCCCAGGTGATGGGGCTACCGGTCAGCGTGCACCTGCGCGGCCCGCGGGTGCGTACCGGGGCGGTCGAGGAGCGGGTGGCCCGGCTCTTCGCCGAGCTGCGTGCGGTCGACGCGGTGTTCAGCACGTACCGGCCGGACAGCGTGCTGGGCCGCCTGCGCGGCGCGCCGCCCGGTCCGGCGGCCACCGCCGACCCGCTGGTGCGCGAGGTGGCCGGGCTCTGCGAGACGGCCCGCGTGCGGACCGGCGGCTGGTTCGACGCCCGCCGCCTGCCGCTGCCGCGGGGCGGCACCGGCTACGACCCGTCCGGCCTGGTCAAGGGCTGGGCGGTGGAACGGGCCGCCCGGCACCTGACCGACCTGGCCGACCACGACCTGTGCCTGAACGCCGGCGGGGACGTGCTGCTGCGGGCCGGGCCGGGCCGGCCGGCCTGGCGGATCGGGATCGAGGACCCCGACCGTCCGGACCTGGTGCTCGACGTGGTCGAGCGGGCCGCCGGCGCAATCGCCACCTCCGGCACCGCGCGGCGCGGCGCGCACATCACCGACCCGCGCGCCGGGCGGCCGGCCGAGGCGGTCCGGTCGGTCACCGTGGTCGGTCCCGAACTGCTCTGGGCCGACGTGTACGCGACCGCGGCCGTCGCCCGCGGCACGGACGCGCTGGACTGGCTGGCCACCCTGGACGGGTACGCGGCCCTGCTGGTGGACGCCGCCGGCCGGGTCCGGGCCACCCCGGGCTGGCCCGGCTCCCGGGCCGTATCTTCTCCGCTGACGGACGGATGCCGGGGAGGATGAACTCGTGGGGACCGGTGAGGTCGACAAGAAGCGGCTGTTCGAGTTGCTCTGGGGCACGCCCGTCGGGCCCCGGCGCGGGCCGCGTCCCACGCTCTCACCCGCCGTCGTGGCCCGCGCCGGCATCGCCGTCGCCGACGCGGACGGGCTCGACGGGCTGACCATGCAGCGGGTCGCCGAGTCGCTGGCGGTGACCAAGATGGCGCTCTACCGCTACGTGCCGGGCCGGGCCGAGCTGGTCGCCCTGATGCTGGACGCGGCGCTGGGCGAGCCGCCTCCGGCCCCGGCCGTCGACCCGGCCGCACCCGACGTTCCGGCGCCGGGTGCGCGGGGTGAGCCGACGCCGGCCCCGACTGCCGACCGGGCCGCGCCCCCGGCGCCGGTCGGGGCGGGCTGGCGCGGGCAGCTCGACGACTGGACCCGGCGGCTGGTCGAGCGGTTCCGCCGGCATCCCTGGGCGCAGGCGGCAGCCGTCGGCGCGCGGCTGCCCGGCCCGAACGAGCTGGCCTGGGTGGAACGCGTCGTCGCCGCGCTCGCCGGCACCGGGCTCACCGCGTCCGAGCGGCTCGACGTGGCCACGCTGCTGGTCGGGCACGCCCGCAACCTGGCCGGCCTCCCGCCCGGGTCCGGCCGGGAGGCGGCGTTCGGCGCGCTGGTGCACGGCCGCGAGGACCGCTTCCCGGCCCTCGCCGCCGCCCTGTCCGACCCCGCCCCCCGGTCCACCGCCCCCACCCGCGACTCCCCCACCACCCCCGACCCCACCCTGGACTTCGGCCTCGCCCGCATCCTCGACGGCATCCAGGCCCTGCTCCACACCCGCACCCCGCACCCGCGCTCCACCCGCCACCCACCGGTCGACCGTGAGGTTGACGGCCCGACACGCCGAGGGGCGACACCGCCAACCTCATGATCAACACACCCGGGTCCGGCCGGGGACCGGGTGGGGGGAGAATCGGGGCATGCAGTCACAACCACATCCGAACGTGCGGGCGGTGCAGCGGGCGCTCGACGACGCGGGAGCACGGGACGGGTCCGGCCGGGCCAGCGCCGTCCGGCTGCTGCCCGAGGCGGTGCACACCGCCGCCGCGGCGGCCGCGGCGCTCGGCGTCGACGTCGGCGCCATCGCCAACTCGCTGGTCTTCGACGCGGACGGCAAGCCGCTGCTGGTGCTCACCTCCGGCGCGCACCGGGTGGACACCGCCGGGCTGGCCGCCACGCTGGGCGTGACCCACCTGCGCCGGGCCACCCCCGACTTCGTCAAACGGCACACCGGGCAGGTGATCGGCGGGGTCGCCCCGGTCGGCCACCCCGGGCCGTTGCGCACCCTGGTCGACACCGCCCTCGAGGGGTACCCGGAGCTGTGGGCGGCCGGCGGCGTGCCGCAGGCGGTGTTCCCCACCACGTACGCGGAACTGCTGCGGATCACCGGCGGCGACCCGGCCGGGGTGGCGTGAACCCCGACCTGGTCACACTGCACGTGTGGCGCGTCCCCCGGCGGGCCGTGCCCGGGGCGCTGGCCCGGATGGCGACCCACCCGGCGCGGCTGCGCCGGCTGTCCGGTGTCCGCTTCGCCAAGCTGCTCGGCACCGGGACCGGCACCGGCTTCGGGCCGGGCGACGCCGACCTGACCCGGTGGGCCGCGCTGGTGGTCTGGGACTCCCCGGCCGACGCGGCCCGCTTCGACACCTCCCCGGTCGCCCGTTCCTGGGCCCGGATCGCCGACGCCGCCGTCCGGGTGGACCTGCGCCCGCTGACCAGCCGGGGCCGGTGGTCCGGCCGGGAGCCGTTCGGCGCCCCGGCCGGCGGGCGGGTCACCGGGCCGGTGCTGGCGCTGACCCGGGCCCGACTGCGGGCCCGTCGGGCGGCCACGTTCTGGCGGGCCATCCCGCCGGTCGCCGGTGAGCTGCACGCCGCGCCGGGGCTGCTCGCCCGGTTCGGCGTCGGCGAGGCGCCGCTGGGCTGGCAGGGCACGGTGAGCGTGTGGCGTGATCCGGCGGACCTCGTCGCGTTCGCGTACCGTTCCCCCGAGCACCGCGCCGCGATCACCCGTACCCCCACCGAGGGCTGGTACGCGGAGGAACTGTTCGCGCGGTTCGCGGTGGGCGACGTCCGCGGCGACCGTACGGTGCTCGGCTGGGTCGCCGCCGAGGGCGACCCCGACTCCGCGAGAGGGAACGCATGAGGCTGGTGCGGTGGACGCCAAACGACCTGGTCCGGCGGCTGGACGACGTGGTCGCCGTCTACGGCGAGGCGATGGGCTACCGCGCCGACCTGCTGGAGGCCCGGCGCGGCTACATCGCCACCCACGTCCGCCGACCCGGGTTCCGGGCCGTCGCCAGCCTGACCACCGAGGGGCACCTGGCCGGCTTCGGGTACGGCTACCTCGGCGCCACCGGCCAGTGGTGGCACGACCAGGTGTACCGGGCGTTGAACGCGCAGGCCCGGCAACGCTGGCTGGCCCGCCCGTTCGAGGTGGTCGAACTGCACGTCCGCCCGCCCGCGCAGGGGCACGGTGTGGGCGCCCGTCAGCTCCGCGCGCTGCTCACCATGGCCGAGGGCGACACCACCCTGCTCTCCACCCCGGAGGCGGACGAGCAGGCGTCGCGGGCGTGGCGGCTCTACCGCCGGTTCGGCTTCGTCGACGTGCTGCGGCACTTCCACTTCCCCGGCGACGAGCGGCCGTTCGGCGTGCTCGGCCGGGACCTGCCGCTGCCCGCCCCCGAGCCGGGGACGACATGAGCCGCGCCCGGGTGCCCTGGGCGCTGCTGGCCGTGCTGGTCCTCGCCCAGATCTGCTACCCGCTCACCGGCGGCACGACCCGCGCCGGGCTGACCGTGGCCACCGTGGTGCTCGGCTGGCTGCTCTCCGTCGGCCACGCGCTGCTCACCCGGGGTGCCCGGGTCGCCGCCGCGCTGGTCGCGCTCGTCACCGGCGGCGGGTTCGCGGTCGAGGCGCTCGGCGTGGCCACCGGGTTCCCGTTCGGCAGCTACGACTACTCCGGCGAGCTGGGCCCGAAGCTGGCCGGCGTGCCACTGATCATCCCGCTGGCCTGGACCTGGATGGCCTGGCCGGCGTGGCTCACCGCGGTCCGGCTCACCCGCTCCCGCGCCGCCCGGGTCGCGCTGGCGGCGGTGGGGCTCGCGGCGTGGGATCTGTTCCTCGACCCGCAGATGGTGGCCGAGGGCTACTGGACCTGGCTCGACGCCACCCCGGCGCTGCCCGGCCTGCCCGGCATCCCGGTCAGCAACTATCTCGGCTGGCTGGGCTTCGCGGTGCTGCTCGCCGCCGCGCTGCCTCCGCTCGCCGGGCCGTCCGTCGACCGGGTGGACGGCCGGGACGGCCCGATGTTCGCGCTCTACCTCTGGACGTACGCCTCCAGCGTGCTGGCGCACGCGGTCTTCCTCCGGCTGCCCGCGTCCGCGCTGTGGGGCGCGGCCGGCATGGCGGTGGCCGCGGTGCCGCTGGCGGTGGTGCTGTGGCGGGCCCGACGCGACCGCGCCGCCGCCCCGGATGCCGCGCCCCGGGTCGACGCGCCGGCATGACCGCCGCGCTCGCGCTGGTGGTGGCGGTCGCCGCGCTCACCGGGCACACGCTCGTCAACGCCGTCGCCTGGCTGCGCCGCCCGACCGGCGGCCCGGCCGAGGTGACCGAGCCGGTGGCGGTGCTGCTGCCGCTGCGCGACGAGGCCGACCGGGTCACCCCGTGCCTGCGCGCGCTGCTCGCCCAACGCGGCGTGCCCGGGCTGCGAATCGTGGTGCTCGACGACGGGTCCACCGACGGCACCGCCGACGTGGTCCGCGCGGTGGCCGGCGCCGACAGTCGGGTCACGCTGCTCACCGGCGTCGCGCCGCCGCCCGGCTGGCTGGGCAAGCCGCACGCCTGCTGGCAGCTCGCCACCCGCGCCGACCCGGAGCCGACCGTGCTGGCGTTCGTCGACGCCGACGTGGTGCTCACCCCGTACGCGGTCGCGGCGGCGGTGACCGAGTTGCGCGCGGCCGGCGCGACGCTGCTGTCGCCGTACCCCCGGATCGTGGTGCGGACGGCGGCCGACCGACTGGTGCAGCCGTTGTTGCAGTGGTTGTGGCTGACGTTCCTGCCGCTGCGCGCGATGGAACGCTCGCGGCGGCCCTCGCTGGCCGCCGCCGGCGGGCAGTTCCTGGTCGTGGACCGGGCCGGCTACCTGCGGGCCGGCGGGCACGCGGCGGTGGCCGACAAGGTGCTGGAGGACATCGAGCTGGCCCGGGCGGTGAAGCGGTCCGGCGGGCGGATCGCGCTGGCCGACGGCTCCCGGCTGGCCTCCTGCCGGATGTACGAGGACTGGCCGCAGCTACGCGACGGCTACACCAAGTCGCTCTGGGCCTCGTTCGGGCATCCGGCCGGCGCGGCCGTCGTGCTGGCCCTGCTGCTCCTGCTCTACACCGCGCCGCCGCTGCTGGCCGTGGCCGCGCTGGTGGCCGGCGCGCCGACGGTGGCCGGGGTGGCGTTCGGCACCTACCTGGCCGGCGTCGCGGGACGCGTGGTCAGCGCCCGGGCCACCGGCGGCCGGGCCTGGCCCGACGCGCTGGCGCACCCCGTGTCGGTCGTGGTCCTGGGTTGGCTGACCGTCCGGTCGTACCATCTGCGGAAGCGACGCCGGCTCACCTGGCGGGGTCGCCCGGTCACCTAGGAGGGGCACCCCATGGCGCGCATCGTGGTCATCGGCGCCGGCGTGGGCGGGCTCGCCACCGCCGCCCGGCTCGCGGTCACCGGGCACGAGGTCACCGTCCTGGAACGGGCCGGCACGGTCGGCGGCAAACTCGGCCGCTACACGCACCACACCCCGGAGGGGGCGTGGCGCTTCGACACCGGGCCGAGCCTGGTCACCCTGCCGCAGGTCTTCTCCGACCTGTTCGAGGCCACCGGCGCGAAGCTCGACGAGTACCTCGACCTGGTCCCGCTGGACCCGATCGTGCGGCACGTCTTCCCCGGCGGCGGTCCCGCGCTGGACTCCTGCGCCGACCCGGACGAGTTCGCCGCGCGGATCGGCGCCGTGTTCGGCGACCGGTCCGCCGCCGACTGGCGGCGGCTGTGGCGCCGGGCCGAGCGGGTCTGGGCGGCCTCGCACCGGGACATCCTGCGCCGCACCGTGGACTCGCCGCGCGACCTGGCCGCGCTGGCCTGGCGGCTGGGCGACCTCGCCGCCATCGGCCCCGGCCGCACGCTGCGCGGGTTGGGCCGCAGCTACCTGTCCGACCGGCGGCTGCGGATGCTGCTGGACCGGTACGCCACCTACACCGGCGCCGACCCGCGCCGCGCGCCGGCCGCGCTGGTCGCCGTGCCCTATGCCGAGCTGGCGTACGGCGGCTGGTACCTGCGCGGCGGGCTGGGCACGCTCGCCGACGCGCTGCTGTCGCGCTGCCTGGACCTGGGCGTGCTGATCCGCACCGGCGCGGCGGTCACCGGCATCGACGCGGCCGGCGGCCGGGTGCACGGGGTACGCGTCGCCGGGTCGGCCGCGCCGGTCCCCGCCGACGTGGTGGTGGCCAACACCGACGCGCTCACCGTCTACCGGGACCTGCTGCCCGACCCGCGCCGGCTGGCCGCGCTCACCGACCGCAGCCTGGCCGGTTTCGTGCTGCTGCTCGGTGTGCGCGGCGACTCCGGGCTGGCCCACCACAACGTCTTCTTCCCGCGCGACTACGACGCCGAGTTCGACGCCGTGTTCGGGGCTCCCGGTCGCGGCGTACGGGCCCGCCCGGCGCCCGACCCGACCGTGTTCGTCACCGCCGCCGACGACCCGGCGGTCCGGCCGGACGGCCACGAGGCGTGGTTCGTGCTGGTCAACGCACCTCGGCACGGCACCGCCCCGGACGCGGTGGACTGGCGGCGGCCGGGGCTGGCCGAGGCGTACGCGGACCGCGTCCTGGACGTGCTGGCCGAGCGCGGCGTGGACGTCCGGGACCGGCTGGTGTTCTCGGAGATCCGCACCCCGGCCGACCTGGACGCGGCCACCGGCGCGCCGGGCGGGGCGATCTACGGCACCGCGGGCGGGCTGCTGCGCCCGGCCAACCGGGGCCCGGCCGCCGGCCTGTGGCTGGTCGGCGGCTCCACCCACCCCGGCGGCGGCCTCCCCATGGTGACCCTCTCGGCCGAGATTGTCGCCACCGCCATCGGCCCGGCCTGGTGAAAGGAGGGGCACCTTCTTAACGCCTCCGGTAGAGAAGGGGCCCCTTCTCACCACCTCGGCAGGGGTCAGCCGGCGTCGACGAGGGCGCGGCGGACCGCGGCGAGCAACTGCCCGAGCCCGAAGCCGGCGAGCAGCACCCACACCGTGGTGGCCATGGTGATGGTGCCGGCGGTCAGGTCGGCGTCGATCAGCCCGGTGAGCCCGGCGACCAGCAGCCCGACCAGGGCCACCGAGACCCGGGTGGGCCGCTCCCCCACGGTGACCGCGCCGATCTCCCGCATCCCGGCCGAGACGGACCGCGCCCGCACGTACTCGTGCAGCCAGGACAGGCCGCCGGCCGCCGCGACCAACGCGCCGGGCGCACCGAGCAGCCAGAACGCGACCAGCCAGGCCACCTCGCCGAGCCGGTCGGCGACCGAGTCGTAGACGTAGCCCAGCCGGGTGGTGCGGCCGGTGGCCACCGCCACCGCGCCGTCGACGCTGTCCGCCACGGCGGCCAGCAGCACGAACAACGCGCCCAGGAACGGCCCGTCGCCGGCCCGCCCCACCAACAGGGGTACGCAGAAGCAGAGCAGCACCCCGAACACGGTCACCGCGGTCGGGCCGACGCGCAGCCGGCCCAGCACGAAGCCCACGTGATAGGCGAAGCGCAGCCAGGCGCGCACCACCGGCGCGGCGCCACGGGGATCGAACCCACCGTGCAGCCGCGCCCACGCTGTCGCGTACTGGTCCCAGTTCAGCTGTGTGCCCACCACGGATCAACCGTAGAAGGGTGGCCCGGGTGTCGTGTGTGGCGGGTGGTCGTCACACCCGAGCGTCGGCCCGCAGCCGCTGCCACACCTCGCGGGTCGCGGTGGACCGGTTGAGCGTGATGAAGTGGATCCCCGGCACGCCCTCGTCCAGGAGCTTCCCGCACATCTCCCCGGCCTGCTCGACGCCGAGCCGGCGGACCGCCTCGGGGTCGTCGGCCACCCGCTCGAACCGCTCGGCCAGCGCGGGCGGGAACGGCGCGCCGGAGAGCTGCACCGAACGCGCGATGGTGCCGATCTGGGTCACCGGCATCACCCCGGCGAGGATCGGGGTGTCGCAGCCGGCGGCGGCGACCCGGTCGCGCAGCCGCAGGTAGTCGTCGGCGTCGAAGAACATCTGGGTGATGGCGAACTCGGCGCCGGCCCGGCACTTGCGGACGAAGTGCGCGGTGTCGCTGTCCACGTCCGGCGAGCGCGGGTGCTTGTACGGGAAGGCGGCTACACCGACGCTGAAGTCACCGCTGTCGCGGACCACGCGGACCAGGTCCTCGGCGTACCGGACGCCCTCGGGGTGCGCGATCCACTCGCCACCCGGGTCGCCCGGCGGGTCGCCCCGCACGGCGAGCACGTTGCGCACCCCGACCGACGCCAGCCGACCGATCACGTGGCGCAGCTCGGCGGTCGAGTGGTTGACGGCGGTGAGGTGCGCCATCGGCAGCAGCGTGGTCTCGGTGGCGATCCGTTCGGTCACCGCGACCGTGGTGTCCCGGGTCGAGCCGCCGGCGCCGTAGGTGATCGAGACGAACGAGGGACGCAGCGACTCCAGCTCGCGGATCGCCTGCCAGAGCAGCTTCTCCCCGGCGTCGGTCTTCGGTGGGAAGAACTCGAACGAGAAGGTCGGTTGGCCGTCACGGATCAGCTCCCCGATGGCCGGCTGGGGGTTGGGGAGGACCGAGGGTAGACCGAGCGCCACGGACCGACTGTAGCCGGACCGGGCCGCTGTGCCGAGAACCTTCCCAGTCCACGAACGGGTCGATACCGGAACGTCGCACCCCCGGAGTAGGAACGACGGCAGCGCGGCGGGACGGCGGGTGGCCGGCCCGGGGGCCCGCGCGGGGGTCGCCCCGACGGCGACGCGCCGGTGCGGCACGGCCGGGCGTCCGCGTCGCCACCGCGCCGTCGCCCCGGAGGTCCCGATGTCCCCGTCCCCGCCGTCCGGCCCCCGCCAGCTCGGGCCGCTCCTGGCCGAGTTGCGGGCCGCCCGCGGCTGGAGCCAGCAGCGGATCGCCGCCGAGCTGTGCGCCGCCGCCGGCGTGCCCACGCTCACCCGGCACGAGGTGTCCCGGTGGGAGCGCCAACTCCGGCTCCCCGGCGACTTCTGGTCCGTCTGGCTGGCCCGGGTCCTCGGCGTCCCGGGCGAGCTGATCACCGAGGCCGTGGCCCGCAGCCGCCGGCTCCGCCGCGGGCCGGCCGGTCGCCGGCCCGAACCGGCCACCGGCTCCACCGGTGCGACCGACACCGCCGGTCACCTGCCCGAGCCGGCCGCCGGACCCGCCCGTGCGACCGACACCGCCGGTCACCTGCCCGAGCCGGCCGCCGGACCCGCCGGACCCGCCGGTGCGACCGATGCGGCCGGTCGGCCCGCGCGGGCCCGTGGCGGCACCCGGGCCGCCGGTTGCCCGGCTCGGTACTCCGGCGCCCGCCGGGGTCGCCCGCGTCCACCCGCCCGTACCGGCCGGCCCCCGCAGCCGGGCGGGCCCGGGTCGGGGCGGGCCCGGGCCGTCCCGCGCCGGACGGCGCGCCGGGGCGGCGACGAGGCGGGTCAGGCGGGAACCGACTAGCGTCGTGGCGTGACCCACGCTGCTCCCGTCTCCCCCGTCGACCGTGCCGGCCTGCGCCAGCGGATCGACAAGGCGCTCACCGAGTTCCTCGCCGGCCAGCGCGCCTGGCTGACCACCGTCGACGACGGTCTGCTGCCGGTCGCCGAGGCGATCGAGGCATTTGTGCTGGGTGGCGGGAAGCGGCTGCGCCCGGCGTTCGGCTACTGGGGCTTCCGGGGGGCCGGCGGAGTCGACTCCGACCAGGTCGTCGCCACCCTGGCCGCGCTGGAGTTCGTCCAGGCCAGCGCGCTGATCCACGACGACCTGATGGACCGGTCGGACACCCGGCGGGGGGAGCCGGCGGTGCACCGGCGGTTCGCCGCCCGGCACCGCGCGGCGGGCTGGGGCGGCGACGCCGACTCCTTCGGTGACGCCGCCGCGATCCTGCTGGGTGACCTCTGCCTGGTCTGGTCCGACGAGTTGCTGCACTCCGCGGGCCTGCCCCCGGCGACGGTGGCGCGGGCCCGGCCGGTCTTCGACGAGATGCGCACCGAGGTGACCGTCGGGCAGTACCTGGACGTGCTGACCCAGGCCACCGGCGACACCTCGCTGGAGCGGGCCGGCAAGGTGGCCCGGTACAAGTCGGCGAAGTACACCGTCGAGCGTCCGCTGCTGCTGGGCGCCGCGCTGGCCAACGCCCCGGCCGAGGTGCACGCGGCCTATTCGGCGTACGGGTTGCCGCTGGGGGAGGCGTTCCAGCTCCGCGACGACGTGCTGGGGGTGTTCGGCGACCCGGAGCGCACCGGCAAGCCGGCCGGCGACGACCTGCGCGAGGGCAAGCGGACGTACCTGGTGGCGGCCGCGCTGGAGACGCTCGACCCGGCCGGCCGGGAGCTGCTGCTGGACGGGCTCGGCGAGCCGGGTCTGGACGCCGCCGGGGTGACCCGGCTCCGCGAGCTGATCACCACGAGCGGCGCGCTGGAGCGCACCGAGCGCCGGATCGCCACGCTGACCGAGAGCGCGCTGGCCGCGCTGACCGCCGTCGACCTGGACACCGAGGCCCGCCAGGCTCTGGTCGACCTGGCCATCGCCGCCACCCGCCGCGCCGACTGACCCGCCCGCCCCGTCCCTCACCCCCCACCCAAGATCCGCGCAGATTCACGGAAAGCGTGGCTGTCGAGCGCGAACTGGGCACGCTTTCCGTGAATCTGCGGGGCCGGTGGGTGGGGTGGGTGGACGAGGGCGTGGGGTGGGGTTAGAAGGCGACGGCCTGGGCTCGGCGCTTGACCTCGCGGGCCAGGTCGCCGGAGAGGGCGGCGGCGGGCGTGCCGGGGAGGGACGGGTCCTCCCGGTAGAGCCAGCGCAGCGCCTCCTCGTCGTCGTACCCGGCGTCGGCGAGCAGGTTGAGCACGCCGGGCAGGTGCTTGAGCACGATGTGGTTGGCCACCAGGTCGGCCGGGATCCGGCGGACGCCGTCGCGGCGTACCGCGAGCAGTTCCCGGTCCCGGATCATCTGGTGCACCTTGCTGATCGACAGGTCGAGGCGCTCGGCCACGTCCGGCAGCGCCAGCCAGCCGGCCGGGTCGGTCGGTCCGGGCAGGTCGGCACCGGTCTCGGCGGGTACGGAATCGGTCACCAGAACACCCTGCCACGTGCCCGTCGCACCCGACGCACGGCACCCCCGGACCGGCCCGTGGCGTGTGGCGGTCCACCCGCGTCGTACCCCGGCGGTAGCATCCTGTTCAACCTTCACCCTCCCGACACATAGACTGCCTGCCGATGGACACACAGGTCGCCGACACGTTGCTGGGCTCGCTGATCGACGGGCGCTACCGCATTCGCGGTCGCGTGGCTCGTGGCGGCATGGCGACCGTGTACACCGCCACCGACGAGCGCCTGGAGCGCACCGTGGCGGTCAAGATCATTCATCCCACCCAGGCGCCGCAGGCGCGGGCCCGGATGGCCGGCTTCGTCGAGCGTTTCACCGACGAGGCGAAGACCATCGCCCGGCTCACCCACCCGAACGTGGTCGCGGTCTACGACCAGGGCATCCACGCCGGCCTGCCGTACCTGGTCATGGAGTACGTCCGTGGCCGCACGCTGCGCGACGTGCTCGCCGAGCGGCGGCGGCTCCGCCCGGACGAGGCACTCGCCATCGCCGAGCAGATGCTCGCCGCGATCGCCGCCGCGCACCGGGCCGGTCTCGTGCACCGCGACGTCAAGCCGGAGAACGTCCTGGTCGCCGAGGCGCCCACCGGCGCCGGCGGCAACCTCGTCGACAGCGTGGTCAAGGTGGCGGACTTCGGGCTGGCGCGGGCCGTCGAGGCCAGCGCCGAGGAGGACAACGGCAACCAGCTCATGGCGACCGTGGCCTACGTGGCACCGGAGCTGGTCACCCAGGGGCACGCCGATCCGCGCACCGACGTCTACTCGGCCGGCATCGTGCTGTTCGAGATGCTCACCGGCCGGGTGCCCTACGACGGCGACCGTCCGGTGGAGGTCGCCTGGCAGCACGTCGACCGAGACGTGCCGGCGCCGTCGACCCTGGTCCCGGCGCTGCCGCCGGTCCTCGACGTGCTCGTCGCCCGGGCCACCCGACGGGACCCGGCGGCCCGCCCGGCCGACGCCGGCGCGCTGCTGACCGAGGTGCGGTCCGCCCGCGATGAGCTGGGCGACCCGCACGCGCACACCGCGGTGCTGCGCCAGCTCAGCGACGACACGGCCGTGTTGAGCCAGCCGACACAGGTGGTGGCCGCCGTCCGCCCGGCCGAGCGGCCGGCCTGGGCGCGGCTGCCGGAGGGGGGCGGCGCACAGCAGCCGCACCGGCGGCGCGCCGACGAGCCGGCGGGGCCGGGCGACCGGCTGGCCGCCCTGCGTACCCGGATCATGGGCTCGCCGCGCGGTCGGCTGGCGGTCGCCGCGGTGGTCGTGGTGCTCGGCCTGGTGGCCGCGGTCGGCGGCTGGTGGTTCGGGGTGGGCCGGTACACGGTCGCGCCGCAACTGGTGAGCCTGACGAAGGCCGAGGCGGAGGCGCAGGCCCAGCGCGGCGGCTTCACGCTGCGCTACGCCGACGCCCGCTACGACGAGAAGGTGCCCAAGGACACCGTGCTCGGGCAGGCGCCGGGCTCGGCCGCCCGGATCGTCAAGGGCGGCACCATCACGCTGACGCTGTCCCTGGGCCCGGAGCGACTGCCGGTGCCGGACGTGGTGGGCAAGGACTTCGAACTCGCCCAGACCGAGCTGACCGACGCGAAGCTGGCACCGGCCAAGGGCGCCTCCCGCTACGACGACGCGTTGCCGGCCGGGGTGGTGCTGGCCACCGACCCCAAGGTGGGCACCGTGGTCAAGCCCGGGTCGAAGGTGACGCTGATCCTCAGCAAGGGCCGCGCCCCGGTGACCGTGCCCAACCTGGTCGGCAAGAACATCAACGAGGCCCGGGGCATCCTCGGGAAGCTCGGGCTGACGGCGGAGGAGAACTACAAGGACTCCGACAAGCCGAAGGACGAGATCCTCGGCCAGAGTCCGGCCGACGGCACCGGCGTGGAGAAGGGCACGAAGGTCAAGCTGGAGATCAGCAAGGGCCCGCCCCAGGTGGCCGTCCCCCGCGTCATCGACATGCCCTGCCAGCAGGCCAAGCAGACGCTGGAGAGCCAGGGCTTCCCGGTCAACATCCAGCTCAACCCGAACGGCGTGGCCCGGCTGCAGAACCCGGCCGAGAACACGCCGGTGCCACCGGGCACCACGGTCACGGTGACCTGCCTGTGAGCCCGGCGGAGGCGACCGGCGGGCGTCGGCGGGTGGGCTCCCACACGCCCACCTCGGGTGGGCTGGCGCGGGCGGCGCTGCCGTACGCCGAGGCCACCGCGTCCGAGGTGGTGCAGGTCTACGTCTCCAACTCGCGGGGCTGGGCGCTGCCGGCGGGCGACCCGACGCAGGACGCGTTGTTCCGCGACGGCTGCGGCGAGCGTGGCCTGCCGGTGTTCATCCACGCCTCGCTGCTGGTCAACCTCGGCTCCCCCACCCCGGCGACGGTCAACCGGTCGGCCGAGACGCTGGCCCACGCGCTGCGCCGGGGGCGGGCCATCGGCGCCGAGGGCGTGGTGTTCCACGCCGGCAGCTCGGTCGACACCGGGCACGCGGAGGCGGCGCTGCGGCAGGTCCGGGAGTCGCTGCTCCCGCTGCTGGACGAGACCGCGGCCGTCGGCGGGCCGATGCTGCTGGTCGAGCCGAGCGCCGGGGGCGGCCGGTCGCTGGCCTCCCGGGTCGAGCACCTCGGCCCCTACCTGGACGCGGTGGACCGGCATCCGATGCTCGGGGTCTGCTTCGACACCTGTCACGCCTGGGCCGCCGGGCACGACCTGGCCGCCGAGGGCGGCATGACCGCCACGCTGGACACGCTGGTCGCCACCGTGGGCGCCGACCGGCTGCGGCTGGTGCACGCCAACGACTCGAAGGACCTGTGCGGCTCCACCCGGGACCGGCACGAGAACATCGGCAAGGGCAGCATCGGCGAGCCGGCGTTCGCCGAGCTGATGCGCCATCCGGCGACCGCCGGCGTGCCGGTGCTCGTGGAGACGCCCACGGAGAAGCACGTCGGCCACGCCGCCGACATCGCCACCCTCAGGCGCCTGCATCCCTGACCGGAACGAAACACACCCGCCCGGCCGGGGTCGACCGACCCAACGTTGATCAAGGAGTTCGCGTCCCGATCAGCGCCGGAACCGACCCGAACTCCTTGATCACCGAGGCGGCGCGGAGTGCCGGCCAGGCGCGCCTGACGACCGTCAGGCGCGCAGGACGGCGGTCAGGGTCTCGGCGGCGCGGTCAACCTGGGCGTCGGTGACGTCCAGGTGGGTGACCAGCCGGGCGGTCCGCGGGCCGAGCATCGAGATCAACAGACCCTCCGCCCGGGCGGCGGCCGCGAGGGCGTGCGCGTCGAGCGGATGCTTGGTGAGGTCCAGCGGCACGATGTTGGTCCGCACCCCGGCCGCGAGCACGCCGTGCGGGGCGACCGCCTCGGCCAGCCGGGCGGCCTTGGCGTGATCGTCGGCGAGCCGCTCGACGTGGTGCGCCAGCGCGTACCGGCCGGCGGCGGCGAGGACGCCGACCTGCCGCATGCCGCCGCCCATCCGCTTGCGCAGGAACCGGGCCCGGGCGATCTTCTCGGCGCTGCCCACCACCAGCGAGCCGACCGGCGCGCCCAGCCCCTTGGAGAGACACACCGACAGCGTGTCGAACAGCACGCCGTACTCGGCCAGCGGCACCCCGTCGGCCACGTGCGCGTGCCAGATCCGGGCGCCGTCGCAGTGCAGCGCCACCCCGTGCTCGTCGGCGACCTCGCGCATCCGCCGCAGCGTCGACAGCGGGATCACCCCGCCGCCGCCCCGGTTGTGGGTCTGCTCGACCGCGATCGCCCGGGTCGGCACCGCGAAGTAGCCGTCCGGCCGGATCATCCCTTCGACCACGTCGGGGTCCAGCTCCGCGCCGACCGCCGGCCAGGTCCGGGTGGAGATTCCGGCGTACGCGGCGGCGGCGCCGACCTCGTACGTGACCACGTGCGCGTCGGCGTCGCAGAGCAGCTCGTCACCGGGTGGGACGAGCAACTGGAGCGCGAGCTGGTTGGCCATCGAGCCGCTCGGGGCGAACAGCGCCGCCTCGTGCCCGAACCGGGCGGCAACCTCGGCCTCGAGCGCGGTGACGGTCGGGTCCTCGCCGTAGACGTCGTCGCCCACCTCGGCGCTGGCCATCGCCTCCCGCATCGCCGGCGTCGGCCGGGTCACGGTGTCCGTCCGAAGATCGATCACACTATCCACGGTATTCCCTCCGGCTGCCGACTGCGGGGCTCGCAAGCTCACTCCTCGCGTCAGCCACTGTCATTCCTTCGGCTGCCGACTGCGGGGCTCGCAAGCTCACTCCTCGCGTCAGCCACGGAGCATCTCCGCCACCAGGAACGCCAGCTCCAGCGACTGCTGGGTGTTCAGGCGCGGGTCGCAGGCGGTCTCGTACCGGTCGGGCAGGTCGAGGTCCTCGATGCCCTGGGCGCCGCCCAGGCACTCGGTGACGTCCTCACCGGTCAGCTCGACGTGCAGGCCGCCCGGGTGGGTCTCCAGACCGCGGTGCACCTCGAAGTAGCCGAGCACCTCGTCGACGATCCGGTCGAAGTGCCGGGTCTTGTAGCCGTTGGAGGACTCGTGCGTGTTGCCGTGCATCGGGTCGCACTGCCAGACCACCTTGGCGCCGGTCGCGGTGACCTTGGCGACGATCGGCGGCAGGGCGTCCCGGACCCGGTGGTTGCCCATCCGGCTGATCAGCGTGAGCCGGCCGGGGACATTGTCCGGGTTGAGCTTCTCGCACAGCTCGATCGCCTCGTCCGGCGTGGTGGTGGGGCCGAGCTTGACGCCGATCGGGTTGGCGATCCGGGAGATGAAGTCGATGTGCGCCCCGTCGATCTGCCGGGTCCGCTCGCCGATCCAGAGGAAGTGCCCGGACAGGCCGTACGCCCGGCGGTCGGAGATCCGGGTGAGGGCCCGGTCGTACTCCAGCGCGAGCGCCTCGTGGGAGCAGTAGAGCGTGACCGTGCGCAGGGCCTCCTCGTCGGTCATCCCGCAGGCCCGGATGAAGGCGATGGCGCGGTCGATCTCCCGGGCGATCGCCTCGTAGCGCTCACCGGCCGGGGACTGCCGGACGAAGTCCTTGTTCCAGTCGTGCACCGCGTGCAGGTCGGCCAGCCCTCCGGCCAGGTAGGCCCGCATCATGTTCATCGCGGCGGCCGAGTTCGCGTACGCCCGGATCATGCGCTGCGGGTCGGCGACCCGCGCCTCCGGCGTGGCCTCCAGCGAGTTGATCATGTCGCCGCGGTAGGCGGGCAGGCCGCGCGCGTCGGTGGGCAGCGACCGGGGCTTGGTGTACTGCCCGGCGACCCGGGCCACCTTGATCACCGGCAACGACGCGCCGTAGGTGAGCACGATCGCCATCTGGAGCAGGGTGCGGGCGTTGGCCAGCAGGTGGCTCTCGGTGTTGTCGGCGAACGTCTCCGCGCAGTCGCCGCCCTGGAGCAGGAACGCCTTGCCCTCGCAGACCAGGGCCAGTCGCCGCCGCAGCTGGTCGACCTCGTAGGGCGCGACCACGGACGGCACCGTGTCGAGCACGGTGCAGACCTCGGCGACCTGCGCGGGATCGTTCCACGGCGGGGTCTGCGCGCGCGGCAACTCCCGCCAGCGGTCGAGGCCGAGGGCCACGTCCTCGGCGGAGTCGGCGGTCGGGCGGCTGGTCTGCAGACCGGTGCTGCCCACGGCGGGGTGACTCAGCTGATGCCACTCATGGCGCATGAAGGGAAGCGTACGGCGACCGCCCGGGACGCTCCACCCCGAGGGGGACGGTTCCGGTGCGTGGGAGATCCACGCCAGCCGGCGCCTCGGGTCAGGGCGTGCCGGCCGGCTGGGCGGATTTGCCGCCCTGGGCCTCGCCGGCGATGCACCAGTCCGCGCCGGTGCGGGTGACCGTGAACAGCAGCGCACGGGTGGCCGTCTCGGATCCGGCGGCGACCGTGATCGAGGCGCTCACCTCCTGGCCACGCGGCCCGGTCCGGACGTCGGTGATGGTGGCCTGCGGGACCGTGAAATGGTCGGCGAAGTCGCCGTTGGGGCCGGTGGCGGCCGTGTCGAAGGCGGCCTGAAGCGGGGCGCAGAGCTGGCTGCGGCCGGCGGCGACGTCGCGGGCGGCCAGCGCGTCGAGGTACGCCTGCACCCGCTCCCGGCTCTTGGTGGCCGCCTCCTGCGCCGGCGCCTGCTGGGTCGCGGACGCGGAGCCCTCGGCGCTCCCGGCGCTCTTGTCGCCGCCGCAGGCGGTCAGCGCGACCGGCAGGAGCGCGAGCACGACGGCGACGGTCACCATCCTCCGGTGCTGCTGACCCATCGATCCTCCCATCGGCGCCGGGGGCACCGTGACGTGCCCGGCCGGCGAGTGTGTCACACCGACCCGCGCCGGGTCGTCGGCCTCCCCCATCCTCGCCTCGATCGCCCCGTTCGGCCAGGCGGCGCGCCTGCCGGCGGCGGCCCGGCCGGACGGTCACTAGTCTCGGGTGGCGCGGCGGCCCCCGGACCGCGCTTCCCGGAGGTGACGAACCATCCTCACCGTGACATCCGTCGACACCGCGTGGCTGCCCCCGGCCGAACGGTTCGACTTCTGGCAGGACCTCGTCGCGCGGCAGTCGACGACGGCCACGATCCGGAGCGCGTACACGGACGACTTCACCGCCTCGGCCCGCGTGCTCGATCTCGGCACGCTCCGCCTCGGCGTGTGGCGTTACCCGCCCCTGGAACTCATCCGCTCCGCGCGCATGATCGACAGCGGCGATCCGGAGTTGTACCACCTCGCCCTGCCGCTGTCCGGGCGCGGGGTGGTGACCCAGCAGCGCCGCGAGGCGCCGCTCGACCCGTCGGCGTTCACTCTCGTCGACACCGTCCGACCACACGGCTCCCGGTTGCGGGCGGACGGCGCGACGCCGTCGGCGGCGGTGGAGACGTTGACCGTCCTGGTGCCGCACCGGGCGTTGCCGGTGGCCCCGCACCGGCTGGCGGAGCTGTTCGCCGCCGGGATCCCGGCGCGCACCGGGATGGGCGCGCTGCTCGCCGCGTTCCTGCGGCGGATCGTCGCGCACCCGGAGCAGTACGCGACGGCCGACGTCCCGCACCTCGACCGGATCGCGCTGGACCTGATCGCCGGCGCCCTGGCCGGGCGGCTGGACGTCACGCGGGAGCTGCCGGTCGACACCCGGGTCACCGGGCTCCGGGTGCGGGTGGCGGCGTTCGTCCGGCGGCACCTGACCGATCCGGGGCTCTCCCCGGCCGCCGTCGCGGCGGCGCACCACCTGTCGTTGCGGTCGCTGCACCGGCTCTTCGAGGGCACCGGTACGACGGTCGGTGGCCTGATCCGCGCCGGCCGGCTGGAGCGGGCGGCCCGGGACCTGGCCGACCCGGCGCTGCGGCGGTTGACCGTCGCGCAGATCGGCGCCCGGTGCGGGTTCACGCACCCGGCGCACTTCAGCCGCGCGTTCCGGAGCGCCTACGGGTGGTCCCCGGGCGAGCACCGGCAACGGGCCGCCCGGGGTTGACCACGCGGGCGGGGAGGGGCTGGTGCGGCCCCTCCCCGCCGGGTGGGTGGTGCGTCGGCCCTCGGCTCAGCCGAGACCGCCCTTGATGGCGCCGATCAGCTCACCGTTGCTGGTGTCTCCGGAGAGCTCCCAGAAGAAGGCGCCACCGAGGCCCTGGGTGTTGGCGTAGCTCATCTTCCCGCCGATGGTGGCCGGGGTGTCGTAGCTCCACCAGTTGCTGCCGCACTTGGCGTACGCCGTGCCGCCGACCGTGGCCGTGGCCGGGCAGGTGTTCTTGAGGACCTTGTAGTCCTCGATGCCGGCCTCGTAGGTGCCCGGGGCCGCGCCGGTGGCGGTGCCGCCGGGTGCGGTCTGGGTCACGCCGGTCCAGCCGCGTCCGTAGAAGCCGATGCCGAGCAGCAGCTTGTTGGCCGGCACGCCCTTGGTCTTGAGCTTCTGGATCGCCGCGTCGGACCAGAAGCCCTGCTGCGGGATGCCGCTGTAGGAGTAGAGCGGGGAGTGCGGGGCGGTCGGCCCCTGCGCGTTGAACGCGCCGAAGTAGTCGTACGTCATCGGCATCAGCCAGTTGAGGTTGGTCGCCGCGCCGGCGTAGTCGGTCGCGTCGATCTTGCCGCCGTTGCTGCCGTCGGCGGTGATCGCCGCGGTGACCAGGAAGCTGGAGCCGAACTTGCTCCGCAGCGCCGAGACCACGTTCTTGAACGCGTTCGGGCCGCTGGCGTCGCACTGGAGGCCGCAGGCGTTCGGGTACTCCCAGTCGACGTCGATGCCGTCGAAGACGTCCGCCCAGCGCGGGTCCTTGACCAGCGAGTAGCAGGAGTCGGCGAACGCGGCCGGGTTCTGCGCGGCCTGGGTGAAGCCGGCCGACCAGGTCCAGCCGCCGAAGGACCAGAGCACCTTCAGGTTCGGGTACATCTTCTTCAGCTTGCGGAGCTGGTTGAAGCTGCCGCGCAGCGGCTGGTCCCAGGTGTCGGCCACGCCGTCGACGCTGTCCGCCGCGGTGTACGCCTTGTCGTAGTCGGCGTAGCTGTCCCCGATGCTGCACCGTCCGCCGGTGGTGTTGCCGAAGGCGTACAGGATGTGGGTCAGCTTGGCGGCGGAGCCGCTGGTGTGGATGTTCTTGACGTGGTAGTTGCGGCCGTAGACGCCCCACTCGGCGAAGTAGCCGACCACCTTCTTGCCACCGGTCGGCGGCGTGGTGGTGGGGGGCGGCGTGGTCGGCGGCGCCGTGGTGGGCGGCGCCGTCGTCGTCGGCGGCTTGGTGGTCGGCGCGGTGGTGGTCGGCGGGGCGGTCGTCGGGGTGCCGCCACCGGCGCAGGAGCCGCCGTTGACGGTGCAGTTCAGCGGCCCCTTGTACGCCCCGGTGCCGTTATAGCCCCAGTTGAAGCTGGCTCCGGGCGCGAGCGACCCGGCCCAGCTCTTGTTGACCGCGACGTAGTGGTCGCCGGTGCGGGTCACGTCGGCGTCCCAGGAGCTGCTGATCGAGGTGCCGGAGGGCAGGTCGAACTCGATGCGCCAGCCGTTCACGCTGGCGCCGGTGCCGTTGGTGACGGTCACCCGCCCCTCGTGACCGGTCCCCCAGTCCTGCACCTTGGTGAACGTGGCGGTGACGCTGCCGGCAGCCGACGCGGTGGTCATGGGCACCGCGGCGACCGCGAGCGCGACCACGGCGCCGGTGGCCCAGAGGGCCCGGCGGAGCGATCTCTTCATACGGCGTCTCCCCAAACAGTTAGGAAACTTTCCAAATTGATTGCTGAGACGCTACTCACGCCGTCATCAGTTCGTCAAGATGCAGATGCGTCGATTTCACGGGTGGCGCGGGGCGAGACCGACGACGGCCCGTAGCCTCGTCGCATGACCGTTTTCGACGTGCAGATCGACGCCCTCACCGGCGGCCCGGCCGACCTCGACCGCTACCGCGGCCGCGCCCTGCTGGTGGTCAACGTGGCCTCCCGCTGCGGCCTCACCCCGCAGTACGCGGGACTCCAGGCGCTCGCCGACGCGTACGCGCAGCGCGGGCTCACCGTGCTCGGGGTGCCGTGCAACCAGTTCGCCGGCCAGGAGCCGGGCGGCGCGGCGGAGATCGAGGAGTTCTGCCAGGTGAACTACGGCGTGACCTTCCCGCTCACGGAGAAGGCCGACGTCAACGGCGCGGACCGGCACCCGCTCTACGCCGAGCTGGTGGGCACGCCGGACGCCGAGGGGCACACCGGCGACGTGCGCTGGAACTTCGAGAAGTTCCTGGTCGCGCCGGACGGCGCGGTGGTCGCCCGGTTCGCCCCCCAGGTCACGCCCGACGACCCCGAGCTGCGGGCGGCGATCGAGAAGGTGCTGCCGGCCTGAGCGCACGCCGCAGCGGCGTACCTCCCGCCGGAGGCACGCCGCTCGCGGTGCGCGGGTCAGCCGGCCGCGGACCGGAAGACCGGGTAGTAGCCGCCGGACTGCCCGGCGGCCGTCGGGTGGTACGAGATGGTCAGGTTCAGCACGTTCAACGCGTGCAGCCACTTGGTGCCGTAGCTGCACAGCTGGTGCCCGACGAAGATGGACCGGACGTCGGCGAACGTGAAGCCGGCGGAGGTGGCGGCCGTGCGGGTGATGTCGTCGAGCAGGTTGATGCCCTCGTTGATCTTCGCCCGGGAGGTGGCGGTGAGCCCGACGCAGACGGTGCCGAGCTGGTAGAAGACCGGGTAGCCGACCACCACGACACGCGCCGAGGGGGCCCGGCTCTTGATGCCGTTGTAGACGTTGGCGAGCCGGCCGGGCATCTGGGTGCGGGCCACGTTCATGGCCGCGTTCACGGCCGACACGCACTGCGTCTCACCCTGGAGCACGCAGGTGCTCATGATGTTGGCGAAGCCGACGTCGTTGCCGCCGATCGTGACGCTGACCAGTGTGGTGGTCGAGGAGAGCGCGGAGAGCTGGCCGTTGATCACGTCCGCCGTGGTGGCGCCGGAGCAGGCGACCGAGCGGTACGAGGCCGGCCGGATGTTGGCGTTGTAGAGCGCCGGGTAGGCGTTGGTGCTGCGTAGGCAGTTGCCGCTCTCCGAGGTGTAGCTGTCGGCGCCGACGCCGGAGGCGTACGAGTCGCCGAGCGCGACGTACCGGTCGGACGGGGACGCTTGGGCGGGCGCGGCGGCCAGGGACAGCGAGACCCCGATCGAGGCGGCCAGGGACAGGGCGAGGGTGGCAAGACGGGATCTCCGCACGTCGCACTCCTGGGGGTGGGAAGTGGTGGTGAGAGATTGATATCAATGAGATCACTAAACAGGGAAGATCATCGATTCGCTGTCCCTGCCCATAGAGACTTGTCGTTACAAATCGTTGCCGATCCGAGAAAGCAACCTGAAGGTTTCCGCCGGACGAACAACCTACCTTCGCGGTCGGGAATGTGGTGGGGCCTCGACCGGGTTGGCACCGGACATGACAACTGTGGGACTGATCGGCAGCGGTAACATCGGCGGCACCGTGGCCCGGCTCGCGGTGGACGCGGGCCACCAGGTGGTGCTCAGCAACTCGCGGGGCCCGGAGACGCTCCAGGACCTGGTGACCGAGCTGGGCCCCCGGGCCCGGGCGGCCACCCCCGAGGAGGCGGCGACCGCCGGCGACCTGGTGGTCGTCACGATCCCGCTGCGGGCCTACCGCCAGGTGCCGGCCGCACCGCTCGCCGGCAAGATCGTGATCGACACGAACAACTACTACCCGGAACGCGACGGCAGCGTCCCCGAGCTGGACGACGAGTCGACCACCACCAGCGAGCTGCTCCAGCGGCACCTGCCGGAGTCACGTGTGGTCAAGGGCTTCAACAACATCTACTTCGAGCACCTGCGGACGCTGGGCCGCCCGGCCGGCGCGGCCGACCGGACCGCCCTGCCGATCGCCGGCGACGACGAGGCCGCCAAGGCCACCGTCACCGCGTTTCTCGACTCGCTGGGCTACGACGCCGTCGACGTCGGGCCGCTCGCCGAGGGCTGGCGGTTCCAGCGGGACACCACCGCGTACGCCGGTCTCTACGCCACCGACGGCGACTGGGAGCGGCCGGCGCCGGCCGGCGCGCAGCGGTTGCGCGCCGCACTCGCCGCCGCCCGCCGCTACGCCGACGGCTGACGCACGTCCGTCCGGCGGCCGGTCACACCCGGCCGCCGGGCGGCGCCGGGCCCGCCGGTGACCGGTTCAGACCGGGCGGCGGCCGGTTCAGACCGGGCGGCGGCCGGCGAAGCCGCACTCCACCCGGTGGTACCAGCGGACGTCGGTGTCCCCCTCCAGCCAGCACCAGAGCACCGCGCGGCCGTCGCGCTCACCCGGGAAGTCGAGCAGCACCGGCGCGATGCCCTTGACCTCGATGTCGTGTTGGTGGAACTCGTCCACCACGGCGTGCAGCCGGGCCTCGATGGCCTTCACCTCGGCGAGCCCGCCGAGCGTGCTGGCGCCGTGGTCGGCCAGGTCGACCCGCAGCTCGGCGAGGTCGGCCCGCAACCTGATCAGCTCGTCGACGCGGGGACGCAGGGTGGCCACCAGGTGTCGCGCCTGGGCGAGAGTGAACACCGGGTCAGTATGCGGCACACATTCTGCCTCTCGTAGCCGTGTCGACGTGGCCGACGCCAGCAGGGCAGGATGCCTAACCCAATCATCAGAACCGTGCATGATAATCGGGCGGCGGCAAACCGCGGACGTTCCAACGACCGGAGGCTAGTCGGGGGGAGACCCGATGCGCGAACCGGATTGCCCGACATCCGGCCAGGCCGCTCAGAACGTCGTCCACACTGAGCTTCGGCGCAGCGCAGCAGGGTGTCGGCGAGGACGCTGGGCACAAGGACGCAGGCGTCCAGCACGGCAACGATCATCAGTGATCGTCACTCGTCCGGCTGGTTGTCCGACGGCTGGCGGCCACGCCTGATCGCCTCGTCGTAGACGCCCATGTCGATAGCGTCCGCCGTCAACTCGTCCAGAGCCTCGCGGCGCGCTCTCGACCGGCGCTCCTTGTAGGCCAGCACGTCGTGCAACGCGACCCGGCGGCTGGAGTTGGGACGGGTGTAGGGCAGAACGCCATCGTTCATCAGCTTGACCACCGTCGGGCGGGTCACGCCGAGAATCGCGGCGGCCTCTCCGGTCGACAGCTCGACGTTCTCCGCCATCACCCGCACCGGCCGCCCTCTACCGAGGATCGACACGACTTCGGCGAGGGCCTCGCCCACCACGGGTGGCACGTCGATCGGTTCTCCGCCGTCGACGATCAGTTGCAGCCGCCGCCCCCGGAGTGATCGCGAGGCAAAGCGCCCCAGTTCGTCACCGTCGGGCGCCGACCCGCCTGCCGGTACCACCGTCACAAGATCCTCCGTGGATCGATCTCGTCACCACGATAGCCGCCAAAACGAAAAAAGCGATAGGCTCAGCCGACGGGCTCGGTCGGCAGGTGGATGCGCTCGGCCGGCACCCCGGCGGCGAGCAGCCGCAGCCGCGCCCCGGCCACCATCGCATGCCATTGTCCTCGGCAATCTCGCGTTGGCTCGCCTTAGGCAGCGCGACCTTGACGGCGCGACCGAGACGCTGCACCAGGCAATCGACGCCGTCGAGGAAAGTCGCGGAGGTGGCGCGGTCAACGTCCTGTTCGCCGCAGGCCGAGAGCTGCGACCATGGCGGGGCCGGCGGGACGTCGAAGAGATCATGGACCGGACGCTCGCCCTGATGGCGTCCTGAGGAGAGCGCATGAACATTGAGCAGGAGAAACGCGAGGTGCGCGAGGCCGTCTGGTCACGACTGGAACAGGCTGGTCAGGCACTTCCCCCCGGCGCTGAGGGACGCATCCCCAACTTCGTCGGAGCCCAACTGGCCGCCGAGCGGCTTGCGCAACATGAGGTGTGGCGTCGTGCCAACGTCATCAAGTCCAACCCGGACACGGCTCAACTGCCGGTGAGGCTACGAGCGCTTGCCGATGGCAAGCTCCTCTACATGGCGGTGCCGAAGATCGCCGACATCCGTCCCTTCTATCTGCTCGATCCCGCCAACCTGAACGCAGCTCCCGCCGACGTCACGACTGGCAGCGGCGCGGCGGACCACGCGCCGAAGGTCAGCATCAGCGAGATGCGGCCGGTGGACCTGGTGGTGTGTGGCAGCGTCGCGGTCAACCGTGACGGCGTGCGGATAGGGAAGGGCGCGGGCTATTCGGACATCGAGGTCGCCCTGCTCATCGAGGCTGGCTTGGTCGGTCCATCCACCATCGTCGCAACGACGGTCCACGCCTTGCAGATCGTCGACGGGCCGCTCCCCGAGTCGTCGCACGACGTCGGCCTCGACCTGATCATCACCCCGGATGAGGTGATCGAGTGCCGGCGACGGCCACGCCCGACCGGCATCTACTGGGATAACCTCAGCGCCCGGAAGATCGACGCCATCCCGATTCTCAAAGCATCATCGACGGGCGGCTGATCGACTGAATCACAGATCGGAGGCGGCTCTCACGCGGTCTCAGTCGACCTGGGCGGCGAGTTCGCGGGCGCGGTCGCGGGCCGCCTCCAGCGCCGCCAACATGGCCGCGCGTACGCCGTGGTTCTCCAGCTCCCGGATCGCGGAGATGGTGGTGCCGGCCGGCGAGGTGACCGCCTCGCGCAGCTTCACCGGGTGTTCGCCGGAGTCGCGCAGCATCATCGCGGAGCCGATCGCGGTCTGCACGATCAGCTCGTGCGCCACCTGACGCGGCAACCCGAGCAGGATGCCGGCGTCGATCATGGCCTCGACGAGCAGGTAGAAGTAGGCGGGGCCGGAGCCGGAGAGCGCGGTCACCGCGTCCTGCTGCGACTCGGGCACCCGGATGGTGGCGCCGAGCGGGGAGAACATCTCCTCGGCCAGCGCCAGGTGCGCCGCGGTGGCGTGCGCGCCGGGCGAGATCGCGCTCATCGCCTGGTCGACAAGCGCCGGGGTGTTGGTCATCACCCGGACCACCGGGGTGCCCTCGGGCAGCCGCCGGTTGAAGAAGCCGGTGGGCAGGCCGGCGCAGAGCGAGATGACCAGCTTGCCGGCGGGGACCTTCGGGCCGATCTCGTCGAGCAGGGCGGCGGCGTCCTGCGGCTTGACCGAGACGGCCAGCACATCGGCCTCGTCCACGGCGGTCGGGTTGTCCACCACCCGCACGCCGTAGCGCTCGGTCAGCTCCTGCGCGCGGGCCGGTCGGCGCGCGGTGGCGAGCAGCCGGTCCACCGGCCAGCCGGAGCGCAGCAGCCCGGAGAGCATCAACTCGCCGATCTTGCCCGCGCCGATCACCGCGACCGTGTTCCCGCCCACTGCGCCTCCTCGTCAGACGACTGTTAGAAGGGGCCCCTGCTATGCACCAGGCGTTAACAAGGGGCCCCTCCTTGCACCTCAGCTGCCGAAGAAGACCTCGGCCTCCTCGTAGCGCTCCAGCGGGACGGTCTTCAGCTCGCGGGTGGCCTCGGCCAGCGGGACGCGGACGATGTCCGTGCTCTGCATCGCGACCATCTTGCCCCAGTCGCCCTCGTGCACCGCGTCGATGGCCTGGAGGCCGAGCCGGGTGGCGAGCACCCGGTCGAACGCGGTCGGGGTGCCGCCGCGCTGGATGTGGCCGAGCACCACGGTGCGGGCCTCCTTGCCGGTCTTCGCCTCCAACTGCTCGGCGAGCCACTGGCCGATGCCGCCGAGGCGGACGTGGCCGAAGGAGTCGAGCTCCTGGTTGTGCAGCACCATCTGGCCGTCCAGCGGCTGGGCGCCCTCGGCGACCACGACGATCGGGGCGTACTGGTGCTGGAAGCGCTTCTCGACGTAGCCGGCGACCTGCTCGACGTCGAACTGCCGCTCCGGCAGCAGGATCACGTTGGCGCCACCGGCGAGGCCGGCGTGCAGGGCGATCCAGCCGGCGTGCCGGCCCATCACCTCGACGACGAGCGTGCGGTGGTGGCTCTCCGCGGTGGTGTGCAGCCGGTCGATCGCCTCCATGGCGATGTTGACCGCGGTGTCGAAGCCGAACGTGTAGTCGGTGGCACCCAGGTCGTTGTCGATCGTCTTCGGCACGCCGACCACGTTGACGCCCAGCTCGTGGAGCTTGGTGGCGACGCCGAGGGTGTCCTCGCCGCCGATCGCGACCAGCGCGTCCACGCCCTGCGCGGCCAGGTTCTCCTTGATCCGCTCCACGCCGTTCTCAATCTTGAACGGGTTGGTGCGGGACGAGCCGAGGATGGTGCCGCCGCGCGGCAGGATGCCGCGCACCTCCGCGATGCCCAGCGGCTTGGTCAGCCCCTCGAGCGGGCCCTTCCAGCCGTCCCGGAAGCCCACGAACTCGTGACCGTAGGTGGCGACGCCCTTGCGGACCACCGCCCGAATCACCGCGTTGAGACCAGGGCAGTCGCCGCCGCCGGTGAGCACGCCGATACGCATGATCTGCTCATCCTCCTGAAGCATCAGGTGAAGCCCGGATTAAGCCCCAGGATATGTGTCGGATCAGACCATCGGCGCCATTGCCGGCCCGGGGCGGGCCGTCACTGCGAACTGTAGTCGGCGCACGTGTACGCCGGCACCGAGCCCCGGCCCGTCCCGCCCGCCGGACCGGCTACCGGTCAGTAGCCGACCTCGTGGTTCTCCCCCGCCTTCGGCGGCTTCCCGGTCACCGCCGCCTTGGCGAAACCGAGCAGGTTGACCACCGTGCTGCTCGGCGAGTCCCAGTACTCCGCCGAGCCGGCGTGCACCTTGATCAGGGTGATCCCCGGCGTCTGGAGGCCGTCCGGGAACCACGCCTTGAGCAGCGGGTTCCACAGGTCCTTCGCGCGGTCGGCGTCCCACTCCTCGGTGGCGGTGCCGGCCACCGACACCCAGGCGTTGTGCTTCTGGTCGGAAAAGCCGACATTGACCTGCGGGTTCACCCGGATCTGCCGGATCTTGGCGGAGTCGGCGTACGCGAAGAACCACAGGTCGCCGTCGAAGTCGGCCTCCTGGAGGCCCATCGGCCGGCTGACCAGTCGCCCGTCGACGGCGCTGGTGGTGAGCAGGCAGATCCGGGCGTCCCGGATCAGCTCGGTGACCTTGCGCCGGGCGTCCGCGGCGCTGGTCGGTTCGTTGCTCATGGGGCACTCCTGTCTCGGATCGGCGTGATGCCGCCTCCGGTGCCCCGGGCAGAACGGGTCAAACCTGCCGTGCCGA